>NZ_QHLI01000025.1 GCF_006864425.1 Campylobacter troglodytis
GCACAAGCACGAGTTATTTTGCAAATTTCTGCGATTTTTTCTCCTCTAAATCAAGGCAGAAATACTTCAAAATTTCCCTAAATTTCTTTTGAGACAATTTGGGAATGAATCATATATTTGTTTTTCATTTTATTCTCCATACTTTAAAATGATATTGTATAAAATTAAAGTATCTTGAGCCTAAATTTAAAAAAATTCAAAGTCTAAGATGACAAAGAATTTAAAGCCTTTTTGTAAAAAATTCAAAATTAAAATCTATGTTGTAAGAAAAAACTGCTTTGTGAGTTGCTAAATTTTACAAAGGCTTTTTTGTTTTTAATTAATGACGGTAAGGCTTTATGCGCTTAACAAATTTTCAAGGTATCTTTTAATTTATATTTCTAAATTATTAAGCTTTTTGCTTTCAAACCAAGACTGTTGTCAAGTAAAAATTATCCTATGCAAGATCTTAGTTCTCACTAATATATAACACTTTTTATAAAATGCACTGTTAAAAAACCAAAATTCAATTTTCAAGCTCACTTAAAGCTTTAAAAGCTCAGCTTCTTTTGCCTTTACTGTATCATCAATTTTTGCTACATAGGAGTCTGTGAGTTTTTGCACCTCATCATAAGCCTTTTTTGCCTCATCCTCGCTTAGAGCCTTGTCCTTTTCAAGCCTTTTGATGGCATCGTTTGTATCCTTTCTAACATTGCGAATGCTTATTTTTGCTTTCTCGCCCATAGCCCTTGCTTGTTTGGCGTTTTCCTCTCTTTGTTCTTTGGTCATAGGAGGGAAGAAAAGCTTTATACTTTCTCCGTCATTGTTTGGATTTACGCCTATGTTTGCTGCTGCTAGGGCTGATTCTATGCTTTTTAGCATTGTTTTTTCCCAAGGACTTATGCTTAAAGTGCTTGCATCACTTGCTAGTATGGTAGCTACTTGATTTAAAGGGGTTTGTGAGCCATAATAATCAACAGTTATATGATCAAGTATATTTATGCTTACCTTGCCTGTGCGAAGTGTGGTGAAATCTTTTTTTAAAGCCTCTATGCTCTTTTCACATTGAGCCTTTTGTTTGCTGTAAATATCACTTAGCATTATTTATCCTTTGTAGATATTTGTGGTAGTGAAGGTGCTTGTGGGGCTAAATTTTCATTACCTTGCAAATTTTCACCTTGTGGATTTACAGTTGGTGCGGCTGGGGCGAAATTTGAGGCATTAAGATCATTTGAAAAAGAAGTATTAGGAGCTAAGATCCTTTCAGCTACTGAATCCTTAGCTACTGTGTTATACAAATAGCTTAAAGCCACAGTATTTGCTATCAATAAAACCCCCAAAATGAAAGTAAATTTAGCCAAAAAGCCAGCAGGTCCCTTTGCTCCAAACAAGCTTTCATTACTACCACTATAGGCTCCAAGCCCTATGCTTGAACTTTTTTGCAAAAGAACAGAAATTGTAATGAGTATAACTAAGATGACTTGAAAGGCTATTAAGAGATTTGTCATAATTATTCCTTGGGAGTTTAAAGTGATATGAAGGCTTGAAAATAAAAATTTGCAGGATCAAGCCTGCAAATTTTACTCTCTATTGCTAGTAAGTCCTAGAATTTGAAGCAAGGATACAAAGAGGTTGTAAAAATCAAGATATAAAGCTACTGCACCCTCAATAGGTGTTTCGTAATTACCCCTAATGATGTTTTGAGTATCATACAAGATATAAAAGCTAAACAAAATAGCAGCCACTGAGGATATAACGAGTTGAAAGATAGCACTTGCCATAAAGATGTTAATCAAACTTGCGCAAATTATAACTATAAGGGCTATGAAAAGCATCTTTCCCATAGTGGTAAAATCTCTTTTTGTATTCATAGCAAAGATGCTTAAGGCACCAAAGGCTACGCTTGTTAAAGCTAGTGCTTGTGCTACTATCACAGCACCTGCTGGCAAGGATAAAACAGAATACAAAAGCGGAGTAAGAGTAAGCCCTGAACAAAAAGTGAAGGCAAACAGTAAGATTAAATTTAGTGGAGTTTCTCTTTTTTTAGCCATTAAGGCAAATAAAAGCACTATCTCAACCCCAAAAAGCACCCAAAACGCGATCCTATTTTCCAAAAACACCCTAGCTAAGGCGTAAATTCCAACATAAGCACCAGCAGCACCAGCCAAAAGCGAGGCGGCAAAAAGCTGATAGGTTTGCTTGATAAACAAGCTTAAAGCAGAACTTCGTCCCTCAAGTTCGTTTGAACGAGTATAATCTCTATCATAAAGACTCATTTTGATCTCCTTAAAATTAAAGTTTAGTTGTAACTTTATCTTAAAAGTATTAACAAAGAGCAAAAAAACTAAATTTTTTAAAAACTGGGTTTCAAAAGAACAGTTATGCTATAATACGACTTTAAATTTAGCTTAAAATTTAAGCTTGAATTTTGGCTTAGAGTGTTTGAATTTTTTCAATAAAACAGCTTTAATCATTTTTTAAATGTAAAAGAAGCGAAGAAATAGCTACTAGCATTTAAGGCATAAGCACAAAGATAGCAGCTTTAAGGCTAGTAAATTCACACAAGGCTTAAATTTAAATGCTTTGAGTATTGTAAAATATTTAAGCTATCTTTTTAGCTTGTTTAATAAAAGAGGTTTTTGAAAAACAAGCAAGGCTTTGAATTTAAAACAAGACTTAAATTTGACAAGCTAGGTGATTTTTACAAGGCTGTAAAGAAAGAAGGCTTGAATTTTAAGAACTTAGTTAGTTTAAGATGATGATTAATTAAGATGATAATTAAACTGTTTAAAAATAAATCACAAAATTTAAAGCTTAAAGCTAGATCCAAAATACAGTTTAATATATATTAAAAAATAGTGCTTTTAAGCCTAAGATTAGGAAGATGAATTGATTGAAGGTATAAGTAGTCCTCAAGCCTTGGTAGATCTTAAAATTCTGGTTATAGTTGGTTTTTGTTTACTTTTTTCTCCCTATCTAGCTAGATTATTGCGTTTGCCTGTATCTGCTGTTGAGATCATGCTTGGAGCTAGTGCAGCTGCACTTGCTTTGATAAATGAAAGTTCAAATTTTAAGCTCTTGGCTAATGTCGGCTTTTATTATTTGATGTTTATGGCTGGTATGGAGGTGAATTTACGATCTTTTTTAAGTATACAAAAAAGCTTTTTGAAAAGAGCCTTACTTTACATAATCTTACTTTATGCTCTTAGTGCCTTAACTGTGAGTGTTTATGAGCTTTCTTATATATTTATAATTATTTTACCTGTGATGAGCGTTGGGCTTTTGGGTATCTTGATTAAGGATTATGGAAAAAATTACGAATGGCTTAATATCTCCTTTCTAGTAGCTACTTTAGCTGAGGTCGTATCCATAGTGCTTTTAACCGTAGTAGCAGCCTTTTTGCATAATAACAACATCCTAGCCGTTGGCAAAAGCATAATCTATCTTTTAATCTTCCTTGTGCTTTGTTTGCTTTGTTTTAAGCTCTTAAAGGTGATTTTTTGGTGGTATCCAAATTTAAAAAATGCCGTCATATCCTGGCAGGATAAGGACGAAAAAGACGTTCGCTTTTGTATGGGAATTTTTGTACTAGTTATTTGTGCTATGCTTGTTTCTGGGCTTGAGCTCGCACTTGGAGCCTTTATAGCAGGCTCTTTCATAGCTACCTTTTTTGATCAGCAAAATAAATTAGAACACAAGCTTTCAGGCTTTGGATTTGGCTTTTTGATACCCATTTTTTTTATTTACATAGGATCAACCTTCGATCTAAGAGCCCTCTTAGATAGGGAAGTGCTTAAAGATACTTTATTTTTATTTGTAGCTATGCTTATGTTAAGACTTCTTTGTGCTGGGGTTTTTCTTAAGAAATTCAAGCTCAAAGACACCATCTTGTTTGGGCTAAGTCATTCTATGCCACTTACTTTATTAATAGCCACAGCTACGCTTTCTTATGAGGCTAGCATAATAGACAAGTCCTTGTACTCAGCTCTTATTTTGGTTTCCTTGCTTGAAGCTGTTTTTGTGATGACTGTGATTAAGTTTTTGTTTAATTTCAAAAGAGTAACTAACTAACATTACTTTAAGTTACACCGTGAATTTAAATGGCACTAAGTTATTGAAATTTTGTTAAAACTAAGGCTTTTTTTGTTACCATAATATTAAACATTAATTTAAAGGAGCAACAATGTCAAACAACTCAATGACACTAACCGACAACCGCAACGGTAAGAGTTATGAATTTCCTATCCTGGACGGCTCAGTAGGTCCAAGTGTAGTAGATATGAGTAGTCTTTACAAGCAAACAGGTATGTTTAGCTACGATGAGGGGCTTACCTCAACAGCGGTTTGTAAGTCAGACATTACTTATATAGACGGAGAACAAGGTCTTTTAATGCATAGAGGCTATCCCATCGACTGGTTAGCTGAGAATAAAAGATTCTTGGATGTGGTGCATTTGTTACTTTACAAAGAACTTCCTGATGAAAAAAGATATGAGAATTTTAAATACGAGCTTAAAAAAAGATCCTTCATACACGAGGGTATGCATAAGCTCTTTGATGCCTTTCCTGATGATGCTCATCCTATGGCTGTTATGCAAGCTGCTGTATCCTCTCTTTCTACCTTTTATCCAGATCATTTAAATATGGACATCAAAGAGGAGTATATGGAGATGGCAGCTAGGATTATAGCCAAGATTCCAACCATAGCTGCAAGTGCTTATAGGCATAAAAATGGCTTTCCTGCTGCTTATCCAAATTTAGACAGAGGCTTTACTGAAAACTTCTTATATATGCTTCGCACCTATCCTTATGATCATGTAGAACTTCGCCCCATAGAGGTAAAATCTCTTGACACTGTTTTTATGCTTCATATAGATCATGAGCAAAATGCTAGCACCTCAACCGTTCGTTCTGTTGGATCAACTCACGCTCATCCTTATTCTTGTATAAGTGCTGGCATAGGTGCTCTTTGGGGACATGCTCATGGGGGTGCTAATGAGGGTGTTATTAGGATGCTTGAGCAAATTGGCACTGTTGATAGGGTTGATGAGTTTATTAAAAAGGCAAAAGACAAGAATGATCCTTTTAGATTAATGGGCTTTGGACATAGGGTTTATAAGAATCTTGATCCAAGGGCAAAGGCTCTTAAAAAGCTAAGAGATCAGCTCATAGATGAAATAGGCATAGATACAAATCTCATCAAGGTAGCCTCTCGCATAGAAGAAATCGCTCTAAGTGATGAGTACTTTGTAAAAAGAAATCTTTATCCTAATGTAGACTTTCACAGTGGGCTTATCTTAAAGGCACTTGGCATACCAAATGAAATGTTTGCTGTGCTTTTTGTCATCGGCAGAACACCGGGCTGGATAGCTCAGTGGATAGAGCTTAAAGAGCAAGAAAGTCTTAAAATAGTTCGCCCAAGACAGCTTTATGTGGGTAGTAAGTTAAAGATTTAGATTAACTTGCTATAATGCAAGAAGTTTAAAGGAGATTTATGAACCTAGACTTCTTGCTAGATCTTGCATTAAATGCAAGTAAAAAGGCTGGCAAAGCCATATTAAATGAAAGAAAGAGCCTTGAAATTTGGAAAAAAGATGACGGCTCTCCTCTTAGTTCTGCTGATTTAGCCTCCAATGAGATCCTGTGCGAGGAATTAAAAAAAAGCGATCTGGCTGTGTGTTCCGAGGAGGCTCCTTTGGACTTTGATCTTAGAAAAAAGCTTTCTTGCTTTTGGCTTATTGATCCCCTTGATGGCACAAAGGGCTTTTTAAAAGGCGAGGGAGGCTTTTGCGTTTTAATATCCTTGATCTTAAATCAAAGACCCACCCTAGCTGTCATAGCAAATCCAAGCACAGAGGAGTTTTTTTACGCTCATTCTAAGACAGTGGTTTACAAAAACGACAAGCCCTTGGAAAAAAATGAAACTATTTTTCAAGCAAATAAAAAACACGCCCTTGTTAGCATTCATTATCCAAATCCTAAAAATAAAGCTTTCTTAGATAAAAATCAACTCATATCCACTCAAATAGGCTCTGCCTTAAAATTCATAGCCCTACTTGAGGGAAAGGCTGGGGTGTATCACCGCTTTGAAAGCCTTCATTCTTGGGATTTAGCAGCTGGGGATTTTTTGCTTAATCAAAACGGAGGCTTAATGCTAGGGCTAGATAAAAACTTCATATCCTACAATCAAGAAAGCTTTTTATGTCCTGCCTTTTTGGCTGTATCTAAGAAAGAATTTGCAAATGAGCTCATCTTTTAAAAAGCTTTTAAGATGAGAGCTATCTTTATCCTACTTTTTTGTGTGCTCTTCGTTCTGGGTAATGACTTTGCTAACAAGCAAATCATAAAATTAGAAAGCGACAATGCACAGTTTATAGACCTAGGACAATCACAGACTATAAGCGAGGATGCAAGGGCTATATTTGATAGCTCAAAGATCTTAAAAAAGAATGAAGCCTATTTGGAATATGAGGACACAGACAAGGACTTTATCTTGCTTGTGGGCTTTAATAGGGATTTGTATTTTGAATTTGAGGATTTAAATATCAGCGGGGAGGAATTTGTAGAGGATATATTTATTAGCTTTATAGAGGAGCTTAGTTTAAATAAAAATTTGCAACTCCTTAATAGACAAAACAACGATCTTTATCAGGATCTAAGAAATTTTTCCCTACTTAATCAAAATCCAAAACACCGTTTATTTGATGTTTCAAGACTTTTAAGCCATGCCCTTTCTACTGATCGCATTCATAATAAAAAGCCAGACTATGTCTTATTTATAGCCCTTGATGAGTGCTTTACAAGAGAAGAAAAAACGCTTTTTTTCACACAAAAAAGAGCTTACATAAACTTAGAATATAAAATTTTAAAGCTTGCAAATAATTCCATAATAGATCATCAAATTTTAAGCTTCTTTTTTGCAATAGCAAAGGAGCAAGATAAAAATCAAAGATATTATGCAAGCATTAAAAGGGCTGGGGTTGAGCTTAGAAAATACTTTTCAAGCTTGGCAAAGAAGCTTAGATAATCGACAGCCTTTAACAAAGTGTCGTGGTTTTAAATTAAGGCTCAATTAAATTCAAAGCAAAGGGCTTTTAAGTTAATGTCTATGAAAAACAAGGCTCAATTAAATTTAAACCAAAGGGCTTTTAAATTATGATGACACCTATGAAAAACAAATGCATAATCCGTTTCCAAATTGTCTAAAAAGAAATTTAAGGAATTTTGAAGTATTTTTTGTTGCACTCGTAACTTTGTAATAAATGCTTGATCTAAATGCGAACACCCTTTAAATTTGTAAAAATTCAAAACAAAGTTTGTGTAAAATTTTCAAAGAAAATTGCATTTTAATCTCAAAAGAATCTAAAAATCTTTCTAAAAGGTGAAATCGAAGAGAATTATTTTCTTGAGGGTAGGATTTTTTTGTTTACTCACTCTTGTAACTGTTTATTACAAGTGGCCAAGCTAATGCTAGCTAAATGTGAATCTAGGACTGATAAGAAGGTGCCTATGTTTTTGCTTGGTGTTACACACTAGCAACTTTGCAAGAAGCTATGCTAAAACGCTATCGTTTATACGCAAATTATCAAGCATTGCTTGGCAAAAGAGCTACTAGCTATGATGAGAGACCTTGCAAAGCTTAACGAAGATAAAATTTACAAGAAAGCCTCAAAGCCTATGATGTCTTGGTGAATTTTTATTTCCCACTTGCAACTGTGTAGTGAAAGGAGCAAAGGTACACTACATAAAACATAGTGTAAATGAGTTTATAAAAGGGCGAAATTATATCAATGAAACTGTGAATGTTTTCGTACTCTTGCAACTGCGTGGTATAAAGGGCTATGCGAGGTTTAAATTTACCAAATTTAATGGCTAAAGAACATTTTGTATTCTACTTTAAAAGAAATAGAATTTAGATCTAGTAGCAAATCTTAGGATAAAATTCTCATAAAAATTTATTGAAATCGATAAGCCAAAATCCGCTTAAGTTGTATTGAGCCAAATTTAATTTAGCCTAAATCCTTGATAAAAATGTTTTTTTGTTTTAAAAGCCTCTTACATAAGAAGCATTTTGCCTACATTATCATTTGCTTTTTTTTAATGATTCAAGGAGTTTGTATCATAAAATTCACGCCTTCTACAATGCTTGAAATTAAAGAAAGTAAAATATATTGAAAAGCCACTTTGTCAAATTTAGCCAAGAAAAATATCTAAAAAGCATTATATCCTATCTATAAAAGCAAAGAATTACAAGCACAGTTTTTTAAAATAAAGCCCATTGAATCAAAGATAATTTATTTGAAAAATCAAGTTAGAAAGATCTTTTCTTCTTCTTTTTTTACAAGTTGCTATATTCTTTTTAAATTTAAAAATGACAAGTTCGAGTAATTAAATTCAACTCTTTTTAAAAGCGTCAAAATTTACAAGAAAAGCTACTTAAATTCAGCCTTAAATAACTATAACCTCTCTTAAAAGCCTAATTCCAAATTCCTCAAAGACTCTTTTTTCAGCAAGCTCTATAAGAAAAATCGCATCCTCAAAGCTAGCATTTTTTTTGTTTATTAAAAAATTTGCGTGTTTATCGCTAAGCATCGCCCCCCCTTTAACAAAGCCTTTAAGTCCCACAGCTTCGATCAAACGTCCTGCATAATCGCCCTTTGGATTTTTAAATATAGAACCAAAGCTTGCTCCGCTGGGTTGATTATCTCTGGCTTTTTTTAAATACTCATCCTTTGCGTAATCAAAGCCATAATTTAGCCTAAAACTAGCCTTAAACATCACCTCATCAATAGGACAAAAGCGGTAAGCAAAGCCTATTTGCTCCCTTTTTAATTCCTTTTTTGCCAAGCTTACAGTTAAAAGATTCTTGCTTATATTTTCGTCTTTAAGCCCTGCATTCATCTTTAAAAGCCCACCAAGAAGACCAGGTATCTTACGCAAGAACTCAAGCCCTTTTAAGTTATTTTCCTTGCAAAAACTATGTATGTTCTTAGACCTAGTAGCACAGCCTATTTCAAGGATCATAAATTCTTTGTTTTTTTCTAAAACAGTGATAAAATCAAATTTTTTCCCTAAAATTCCAAGTTTTTTGGGCTTATTTGAAACAAGTAGATTATTTGCCCCGCCTATAATAAACCCATCAAATTCACGCTCTTCTTCTAATATTTCAAGCTCACAAAGAGGACCTATGCGAACTGAGCTATACTTTTTAAAGTCTATGATCATTTAATAAAGCTTGGAATTTGATTAAAAACCCCAGAGGTAAAGTCTATCATCAAGCTCATCATCCAAGGCATCAAAAAGATTAAAACCACCACAACAAGCAAGATCTTAGGCACAAAGGAAAGCGTCATTTCATTGATCTGAGTAGTAGCTTGAAAGATAGAGATGATAAGCCCTGCTACAAGACCTGCTAAGAGCATGGGCAAGGAGAGCATAAGGGTGATTTTGAAGGTTTGAACGCCTAAGGCTACCAAAGAACTTTCCATACTTTTCCTTCTTAAAAATATGCTATATGATAGCATAAAAGCTTGAATTTTCAAAGCCAAAGTTAATTTGTAAGGTTTAATTAAATTTAAATCAAAGATTTTTTAAATGAAAGGCTATGAAGAACAAGGCTTATTTTTGAATTTAGTAGATCAAGTTAGTGAATTTTTAGGCATTTTTGCTTTGCTCATTTTTTTGCAAGAGTAAAGAAAGGCTCATTGTAGGATAAAACACAGTAAAAGCGAGTTTGCAAATGAGTAAATCATATCAATGAAACTGTGAATGTTTTTATTTATTGCTCTTGCAATTTCGAACAAAAGAGGCTTTGCGAAGTTTAAATTTGTCAAATTTAAAGGCTAAAAATTTTATTCTTCATTTTAAAAAAAAACTTAATCAAGATAAAAATTCAAAACAAGTTCTTTATGAAAATTTATGAAAGTTGATAAGATAAAATCCGCTTAAGTTGTCTTGGGCCAAATTTTATTAAAGCATTTTGAGCCTAAAATTAATAAGTCAAAATCTTCTTAAGTTTAGCCCTTTGTATCATCTTGCAATGTGAATTTTATTTTTAAGCTCCTTTAAAAAATCGTTATGCTAAAGCTCATTACGATAACCAAACTCCAAGCACCCCATTTTCCAACGCTCACCACAGCCCATATACCTAGTTGATTTGGATAAGTTTATACACCGTGTGCTTAAATTTTCAGCCACATAAAAGCCAATCAGCACAAAGCTTAGCAGTAAGGGCATTTGCCGCATCCAAAGGCGTAAAAACCACAAGGCTTCTTGCATAAAGCCCCAGCAAAAACGCGGCTATATAATAGCGAAAATCCCCTAGTGCGTAAAGAAATTTATGTAAATAAGTGCTGAGACAAAAACCGCAAGTGCGTAAGGTGGGTGATTGTGCACTTGCAAATGAAACAAACGCCAACTTTGGATAATATAACTTCCAACAGCTGCATACATAAAGCTAGAAAACAGCGGCACACCCCAAATTTTGCTGTAAGCAAAGTTCGTATATGCCCAAGAATGCACCACAGAGGTTTTAAAAGCCTCCAAAACAAAAAAGTGAAAAAAGCAAATGGCTTTAAGCTTATTGCGACTTTCAAGCTTTGCAAACACCATAAAAGCCTGTAAAATCACCGCGACAAGCAAGAGTAAATCATAACGGTATAAGCCAAACAAACCCTCACGCGAACACAAAAATAAAGCTGAATGCGGCAAAAAGGCAAGCCCTTGCTTGTTTCACACCAAAAAACAAAAACTCCACAAAAAAGCGTTTTATGCCTTTAAGTTCAGGACGTGGCGCAGTATTCATCAAAAAAGTATCAAAGCGGTAAAATGGGATCATCAACTTTCTTAAAAATAAAATTTGGCAAATTTTAGCCAAAATCTAAGAAGTTAAGGTGAATTTTTAAAAGAAGTTGAATTTTAAAAGCTTGAATTTAAAAGTTAAATTTAGGTGCTTATTTTGGCTTTTTGCAAAAATATCAAAGTTTGATAAAGGCTCAGATAACTTAAATTCAAATAGTTATCTTGAGTATTGGCAAAATGCTTTGAGTTTGTGAATTTATTTAGCTAAGATTTTTAGGCAAATTTACCCAGCACACAAAGCATATGACAAAGCCTTAAAAGACAAATTTCTTTCTTTACAAAAGGCAGAGTAAATGAACTAGCTTTTGTGTAAAACATAAAGAAAATTCACATTAAGATGTGAATTTTAGATGTCTTGTTTGCTAAGCTATGAATTTTAGGGTCTTGTTTTGAATTTATGTATAAAAATAATGAATTTTTGTTTTTCGCTCACTTATACTCATTATGCAAGAGTATTGTTGAATTTTTTGGATCTTGTAGCTTAAAACATACAGTAAATATCTTAGATAAATTCAAAAAGACAAGTTTAAGGCTTTTTTACAAATAGCCCTTTTGGCATTGAAATTTAACAGCCCTTGTTGTTTCGCATAAGTTAGCATTGAATTTGAATAGCTCTTGTTGTTTTAAGCAAGAAGGTAAAAATTTTTGCAAGAAAGATAAAATGCTAAAAATTCAAGCCTTGTGAATTTTTAGCATTTTTAAAAAAGCTAGAAGGTGCAGTTAGCAATTTTAGCAAAGAATGCAACAAGGCTTATCAAAGTGCTTCTTTTCTATTCTTGCTAATAAGGCTTCATTGTCATCAATGATGGCTTGTGTCCAGCCTTCATTTTTAAGCTCTTGCTACATGACCTAGCACGCAATGCACCTTTTCGTCATTCATAGCATAAAAAGCCCAAATTTAAAGCCCTAGCAGCAACGAGTAACCCCACCATTATATCTAGCTTCAAGGGCTTCTTTGAAAAAATCCTTGCGCGAGAGTATCGTTCTTTCAGGATGCTTTGTTTGCATATGCTCTACATACTTATCATAGCTTCTCATACCCACAAGTAAGCTTACAAAACGGTCGCTTTTTTGATACAAGGCTTTTAGCTTGTCAAGTAGCCCTACCTTGGCATTTAAATTCATAGGAGCTGGTAGGGTATTTTTCCTTTTAACAAGTGCGTTTGACATTAGGCAAATCCAAAGTCTTTTGCCTTCTTATAAGGCTCTTCTTTTAAGGGAAATAAACCTGCTTTGTTTTTGTAGCTAAGATAGCAAATCTTTATGCTTTCAAAGATAACCACAAACACAACTATCATAACAAGCACACAAAGAACGGCATCTAAGATATTATTATGTATGATGGTATCAGCTCTTGCGATTAAGGCTTCATTTCCGTCAATTATGGCTTGTGCCTTTGTAGCCATCCATTTTTGAGCTGTTGCGACATGACTTACCGCGTCATGTACCCTTTCGCCATTCATAGGCATGATCTTTTGAAATGATGCCCAAAGTGTGGTAAAAAGCACCCAAACAGCAGGGATTATGGTTACAAAGCTGTATTTTGCCTTGCCCATCTTAAATAAAACAACAGTAGCAAGTAGCAGTGCCATTCCTGCTAGCATTTGATTTGTAGCACCAAAAAGAGCCCAAAGTGTGAAAATTCCACCAAGCGGATCTATGGTTCCTTGATAAAGCAAGTATCCCCAGCCACACACACACAAAAAGCTAGCCACAACGCCCCAAAGATAGGATCTGGTATCAGCCATAGGCTTATAAATATTGCCTAATATGTCTTGGATCAAGAAGCGACCTGCCCTTGTTCCTGCATCAACTGCTGTGAGTATAAATAAGGCTTCAAACAATATGGCAAAATGATACCAAAAAGCCATAGCCTCTTGTCCTCCTATAATTTGATGCAAGATCATAGTAAGCCCTATGGCAAAGGTAGGAGCACCTCCTGTTCTTGCTATGATGGTCTTTTCTCCTATATCAGCAGCAGCGCCACTTAAAAGCTCAGGGCTTAAAACAAAGCCCTCAAAGCCCCCTCTTTGCACTATATTGCCAACATTTTGAGCCACCACAGCCAAATCAGCATTCAAGGCACCACTAGCAGCTGGATCAAGCGAGCCCAAGGGTACATTGATAGCAAAATAAATGCCAGGATCAAGCACGCAAGCTGCTATTAAAGCCATAATGCCAACCAAGCTTTCCATAAGCATAGAGCCATATCCAACAAATCTCGTATGGCTTTCCTTTTCTACCATCTTTGGACTTGTGCCACTTGAAATTAAAGCGTGAAAGCCGCTAATCGCCCCGCACGCAATGGTGATAAACAAAAAGGGAAAGATAGATCCTGCAAAAACAGGTCCTGTTCCGTCTATGAAATTTGAAAGGGCTGGTACTTTAAGATCGGGATTTACCATTAAAATTCCAGCCGCCATTAAAACTATAACCCCTATCTTTAAAAAGGTGCTAAGATAATCCCTTGGAGCTAGTAAAAACCACACAGGAAGCACACTTGCTACAAAGCCATAAATGATGACAATTATTGCTAAGCTTTGTCTAGACAGAGTAAAGGCATCGTGCAAGGGATGAGCTTCGCTAGATACAGCATGTCCGTAATAAAGAGCTAAGATAAGCAAGGCAAAGCCTATAATGCTAGCCTCTCCAACTCGTCCTGGTCTAATAAAACGCATATAAATTCCCATAAAAATAGCAATGGGAATGGTCATAGCTATGGTAAAAAGCCCCCAAGGAGAATCAGCCAAGGCATTTACAACAACCATAGCCAAAATGGCAACTATCATAAACATAATGAATAAAATGCCTATCATAGCTATGCGTCCTGTGATCTTGCCCATCTCATCTTTAATCATCTCTCCAAGGCTTCTTCCATTTCTCCTCATTGATATAAAAAGCACGGCAAAATCATGCACAGCACCAGCTAAAACAACGCCCACCAAAAGCCAAAGCATACCAGGTAAATACCCCATCTGTGCTGCTAAAATAGGACCTACAAGAGGACCAGCACCCGCAATGGCAGCAAAATGATGCCCAAAAAGCACAGCCTTGTGCGTAGGCACGAAGTCCTTGCCGTCATTGTTAATCACAGCAGGGGTGGCTCTATTATCATCTAGTTCAAAGACCTTTTCTGCTATGAATTTACTATAAAAGCGGTAGCCTATCATATAAATACATACAGAAGCTACCACAAGCCAAGCCGCACTGATACTCTCTCCCTTATTTAGAGCCAAAACCCCAAAGCACCAAGCTCCAAGAACGGCAACTAAGATCCAAAATACCCTAAGAATTAGCTTATTCACGCTCTTACTCCTTAAAAATTTAGATAGTTTAAATTTAACACACAAAATTTTAAAAGTCTTTATTAATTTTAAAATTGTTTTTAAAATGCCTTAGTAATATTACTAAAAGTTACATAAGATGAATAAAAATACTGAGTGAATTTAAATTCAAGTGCTTGCAAAAAGACGGTTGTGCGTTTGGCTAAAAATTTAAGGGATATTTTGCATTTAGTGGAGGCTAGGTATCTAAAAGAGTGGTTTTTTGAGAAAATGAGGTTTTTTAATAAAACGAAGTCAATGAACTTTCTTTTAATAAAAGCAAATGTAGCCAAAACTTGGCATTTTAAATAAATAAGTCAAGCAGAAGTAGCTTTTTTAGAAAATTTAAGTTTTTTTAACAAAATGAAGCTAATTAAGCTTTTTTTAACAAAATAAAATTAATGAATTTTACGAAGCTAATGAATTTTTTAACAAAACAAAATTAATAAACTTTCTTTTAACAAAGTTTTTGCGTGAAAATACAAGCTTATTTTAAAATTCTTTTTTAAATCATATTGCTTTGAATTTGCCTTAAATTCAAGCATTTGGGCTGAATTTAATTTTAAATTCAGCTTTTTGCTAAAAATGTGAATTTAAAGGATAAATTTGGCAAAATGCTTGAATTTGCGTGAAATTTCATCTCTTTTCACGAAAAATTCAGCCCTTTTGCGAGATTAAAACCCCCTCGATTAGCTTTTTTATGTCGCCGTCTAAGATGCCCTCTACATTTGAAAAGGCTTCGCCACTTCTGTTGTCTTTGACTTGCTGATAAGGGAAAAGCACATAGGAGCGGATTTGATGTCCCCAGCCTATCTCGCTTTTTTCGTTTGAATTTGAGGCATTTTCTTGTTTCATTCTTTCTAGCTCGTAAAGGCGAGATTTTAGCATTTTCATAGCTGTTGCCTTGTTTTTGTGCTGACTTCTATCATTTTGACACTGCACCACTATGCCGCTTGGTAAATGAGTAATACGCACGGCACTTTCTGTCTTATTGATATGCTGTCCTCCAGCCCCACTTGCGCGGTAATAATCAATTCGCAAATCCTTTTCCTCTATCTCTATGACTATATCATCGTCAAGCTCAGCACTTACCATAACGCTTGAAAAGCTTGTGTGGCGGCGTCCTGCACTGTCAAAGGGGCTTGTGCGAACGAGGCGGTGAATGCCATTTTCAGCCTTCAAATACCCATAGGCATTCTCGCCCCTTACCAAAAAGCTCACATCCTTAAGCCCTGCCTCATCGCCTTCTTGAAAGTCTAGCACCTCTACCTTAAAGCCCTCTCGCTCGCAAAAACGCAAATACATCCTATAAAGCATACTCGCCCAGTCGTTGCTCTCAGTGCCACCAGCTCCCGGGTGAATGCTAATAATCGCATTTTTGCCGTCATTTTCCCCACTTAACAGCATAGAAAGCTCTAAATTCGTAATGCTAGCTTCTAAATTTACAGCATCCTCAAAGAGTTCGTTTATGGTCTGCGTATCGCTCTCAGTATTTGCCAAATCAAAAAGCTCGTCCGCGTCATTTACTGCACTATCAGCGTTTTCATAGTTTTTTAGCAAATTTGAAAGTTTAGCCTTTTCCTTGCCTAAAATTCCAGCCCTTTGAATGTCTTGCCAAAAATTTGGCGAGTTTTCAATGACATTTATCTCATCAAGACGGATTTTAATCTCATCAGGCTTGATGATGGATTTGACATTTGCTAGCTTGTTTTTCAAGCCCTTTAAAAGCTCGCTGTATTCATAAGCGTCCATAATCTTTACTCATCTTTGGTATAATTTATTCTTTTGTAAAAAAGTGTTAAGCCTTGCCTTAAAAAAGTATCTAAAAAAAGCTTTTTTGCTTTGGCTACGCTTAAAGCCCACTTATTCTTTCTTTTGAGAGTTTAAAGTGAGCTTTTTTGAAAACGAAGTTTTTATAACAACAAGCTTCTTTGATAAAATCAGCACTTTTTTGCAAAAGAACAAGTTGAAATTTTAGCAAAGTTAAATAACAGGATTATAAATGCCAAAACTTTACCTGCACTCACTTGGCTGCAACAAAAATCTAGTAGATAGCGAGATTATGCTAGGACGCCTTGAAAACTACGCCCTTGTAGAAAGTCCTTGCGAGGCTGATGTTTTAATAGTAAATACCTGTGGTTTTATCAAAAGTGCCAAAGAAGAAAGCATAGCAAGCATTTTAAATCTGCACGAAGAGCGAAAAAAAGGCTCTTTGCTTGTGGTAACGGGCTGCTTGATGCAGCGTTACAAAGATGAGCTAATAAAAGCCTTGCCTGAGGTTGATTTATTCACAGGTGTGAGAGATTATGAGAGGATAGATGAGCTTATTTTAAATAAAACAAATTTATTTTCAAATTCGGTGTATTTACAAAGCGAAAACACAAAGCGAGTAATTACGGGCTCAAACTCTCACGCCTTTGTTAAAATTTCAGAGGGCTGTAATCAGCATTGTTCCTTTTGTGCCATACCTAGCTTTAAGGGCAAACTTCAATCAAGAAGCATTCAAAGCATAGTCAAAGAGCTGCAAAGCCTTGTAGCACAGGGCTTTTATGATTTTTCCTTTATCGCCCAAGATAGTAGCTCATATTTGCTTGATAAGGGGCAAAAGGATGGACTCATCTCTTTAATAAAAGAAGTAGAGCAAATAAAAGGCATTAGGGCTGCTCGCATTTTGTATCTTTACCCTACAAGCGTGAGCGAGAAGTTAATTGAGAGCATTATAAGCTCAAAAATCTTTGTGAATTATTTTGATTTGCCCTTACAACACATAAGCGATA
Source organism: Campylobacter troglodytis (assembly GCF_006864425.1). Taxonomy (GTDB): domain Bacteria; phylum Campylobacterota; class Campylobacteria; order Campylobacterales; family Campylobacteraceae; genus Campylobacter_D; species Campylobacter_D troglodytis. The sequence goes on from NZ_QHLI01000025.1 coordinate 16,939, forward strand.
AGATGTTAAAAGTGATGAAAAGGGGGGCAAATAAGGCTCGTTTGTTGGAGCTTTTAAGCCTAATGAGGCAAAGTGAGGATAGCTTTTTACGCACGGGCTTTATAGTAGGACATCCAAGTGAGGGCGAGGCTGAATTTAAGGAACTTTGCGACTTTGTGGAGGGCTTTGAATTTGATAGAATTAGCATCTTTGGCTACTCAAAAGAAGAGGGCACAAGTGCTTATGAAATGCCTCAAATCCCTAAAAAAATCATAAATTCACGCCTTAAAATCATAGAAAAAATCGTAGATTTTAAGATAGAACAAAGTTTTTCGCGTGAGCTTGGCAAAATTAGACAGGTTGTTTGCACAGGCACAAGTAGCGAGGGGGGCTTTTTCATAGCGGGCAAGGATTTACGGTGGGATAGGGACATTGACGGAGAAATTCTCATCAATGAAAGCAAATGCGGAGTCTTAGAGCAAGGAAAAATCTATGAGTGCGAAATCACGCAAAGCGTGGATAAAAAGCTCATAGCAAGGGCTTTAAAGGAAGCTTAATGAGTGCTTTAAAGGCTATTAGCAAGGGCAAGATAAGATCAAAGAATGGGTCTTCTTTGGGTAAAAAATCTCCCTTGAATTTAGATAAAGACACAAAAAATTCACACCTTTTTTTAAATAAAAAATCTAAGCCCTTAAAAGACACAAAAAAATCACACAAAAAGCTTAAAAATAGCAAGGGCTTAGCCTTAAATTCAAAGGATATTTTAAAGCCACTTAAAATCAAAAACGAGCATTTGAGCCTTTTAAAAAAGAGTAAAAATCTGCTTGCCTTTTCTTATGGAAGCGATAGCACGGCTTTGTTTTACACCCTTGTGGCACATAAGATTAACTTTGATTTGGTGCTTATAAATTACAAAAAAAGAAAGCAAAGTGATAAAGAAGAAAGGGCTGCGAAAAAGTTAGCAAGGGACTTTAATAAGCAAATTTTTGTTAAAATTGCTTCAAATTTTAAGGGTAATTTTCAACAAAAGGCAAGGGATTTTCGATATGAGTTTTTTAATGAACTTTGCTTGAATTACAAGTATGAAACCGTGCTTTTAGCTCAGCAAATGAATGATAGATTTGAGTGGTTTTTAAGACAGCTTGCAAGGGGGGCTGGGGTAGTTGAGCTTTTGGGTATGAAAGAGAGTGAAAAAAGGGCAAATTTCACGCTTTTGCGTCCCTTTTTAAACACACCAAAGGCTGAAATTTTAGGCTTTTTAGAAAAAGAAAAAATACAATTTTTTAATGATGAGAGTAATGAAAACGAAAAATACGAGCGAAACTTTATTCGTAAGCATTTTGCTACGCCTTTTTTGAGTGAGTTTGGTGCTGGCGTGGTAAAAAGTTTTGCCTACCTTGAAAAAGACGCCAAAAATTTGTGCGATGATGAGATAGCTGAATTTAAGGGCATTTTAGTGTGCGAATGCCTTGAAAGTGCGATTACAAGGGCTGTTAAAAAAATGGGCGTTGTCATGAGTGTGGGACAAAGGGGGGAATTGCTTAAACATATGCCCTTAATTTCACAAAAACAATTACACAATTTAACAAATTCACAGGATGAAAATTCAGCCCTTGATGATAAGATCAATTTTATCAAGCAAGAAGTTTTAAACAAAAGCCAAGATATAAGCCTTGTAAACGGTAAAAAGCTTGATCTTAAAGATATAGTGGTATCTGGGAAAGTTGCCATAGCCTTTATGCGTGGTAAATGCTTGGTTTTTAAATACAGTAAAACTCAAAGCAATAGCCATAAGATCCCAAAATCTCAAAGAGAAAATTACAGAAAAGCCAAAATCCCAAAGCTCTTGCGTCCTTATCTTTATGAAAACGGCGTAGAAACGAAAGAATTGCTTGAATTTTTATCCTTCTAAACTTAGAGATTTTAAATTCAGCACCCTTTGATAAAAAAGGTGTGTTAAAAAGATGACGAAAAATACCTGCAAAAAAAGTCCCACAAATGGCACGGAGGCGAGCAAGTAAAAGCAAAGTGTGGTGAATTTAAACTCCAAAGGCGATGTGCGAGCGTAAAATGCGTTAAATTCAGCCTTTGAAAGCACATTGCTAGCTACATCAAGCAATAAAAGCTTGTGAAAGAGATAATAAACCACGACATAATACACAAAAAGGTTGATAAAGGGCAAGAGCAAGGTTAGCGTGGCTATGAGGGCAAAAATGGTGAATTTACAAAGTATCCATAGGGTTTTAAGCACAACTGTTGTCGTGGAGATGCTGTTTGTGCGGGTGTGGCGGTAATACTTTTCGTTTATTGCCTTGCAAATAAGGGGCGTGAGAAAACTTACAATGAAAATCGCCAAAAATACGGAGGCAAAAACCACCACAAAAGAAGCTGAAAGAAAGCTTAAAATGGTGATGATAATTTGCACAAAGGCTAGGCTGTAAATGAAGGCAAACATTGAAGCCTCGGGGTCTGTGCCAAATAATTCATCAAAAAAGCCAAGTAAAACCGAAAAGCCAAAATACGCCAAAAGCCCAAAAAGCAAAACACTAAAAAAGAGGGGTAAAAGGGCGAAATTTAGGAATTTTTTGGTGAAAAAATCTTTTAGAGCTAGCTTTAAAATGCTTAAGATTGAGCTTTCTTTGAGAGTCATTTATCTTCCTTAAAAGAGCTTAAAATTCATTTTATGGCTTTGTTGTTAAATTATTTTCAGTTCATGCTTTGAGTGAGAATTTACAATTTTTACAGTGAAAATTCACAGTTTTGATGAAATGGTAGCAAAAAATCTATACTGTTTAAGCTAGGAATTCACAAATTTATCAAAATAAATATGAAAATTCAAATGAAAGCTTGAATTTTCCATTAAATTTAAGGCTAAAAATAACTTAAACTCAAATAAATGAGTTTTAAGTTATGATTTATAAGGTGAAAAACAAGTATATGATTTGTTTAAAAATTTCAAAGGCTAAATTTAAGAATTTTGCAGTATTTTTGGCTTCGTGCTACTCCTCTTGCAACTTTTCAAAAAGCCTTGATCTTAAAGCCATAAAAATTTTAAAATTAAGCAAAATTTCTGCATCGATAAAATCATAAAAAATCTTAGAATTTTAAGCCTTAAAGAATGTGAAAAAATTTCAAAAATGCAAGATTGAAATAGCTGAGAGTTATTTTTACAATGCTTTGCTCGTAACTGCGTAGTAGAAGGTGCAAAAAGGGTGCGTTGTAAGCGTGGGCGTTAAGCTTATAAGAAAATACCTATGTTTTTACTTCGTTAAGCTTCTTGTCCCTTTGCAAGAAGATTTGCTAAAATGAAATGGGCAAGTTTATACTTAGCTTATAAAAGCTTACTTAGCTAAGAAGCTCTTATCTATGGGATTTAAGCAAGATGGAATTTTTGTAGTGCTAGGCTATTGATGATGGTTTAGTTGATTTTTTGTAATGTTTTGCCCCTTACTTTGCTAAGCAAGGTTATAGGGTAAAACACGCCAAATTCGAGTTTGCAAAGGGACGAAGCCACATAAACAAAATTGTGAATTTCTAGGACTTTGCAAAGTTGACACTTGCCAAATTTAGAAGCACAAAAAAGAAAATTTTATCCTTCACTTAAAAGAAACAGAATTAAGACGAAAAATTTGTGACAAAATTCTCATCAAAATTTATTAAAATTGATAAGAGAAAATCCTGTTAAGTTTAATTGAGCCTTCTTAAAAAGCATTGATTTTTTAACTAAGCTTGTTAAATTTTTATTTTTGAAAAAAAGATTGTGTGATTATTAAATCAAACTATACAACAAATCCGTAATTCTTTCTCAGCATTCAGCAATCTAAACCAACGAGCTAGCTTTGTGAATTTATACTCAAAAAACAGCACAACACGCAAAAATTCACAAGCAAAAGCTAAAATTCACATAATTCACTATCTCACCGCCTCATATCTTTTTTCAAGCTCTTTATAAATAGCCTCAAATTCAAGCTCACTCTTTAAAATTTCATTTAAAATCTCGTTATCCTCAACTCCGTCCCAAGTTTTTTTGTAGTTTCCTTCCTTGTAGCCATTGTTTTGGCGAAAGATATTTAGCACATTTTTACCCACATAAATGGCATAAAGTGCGTCTAAATTCAGCCCACACTTCATAGCAAGCACGAAATAAGCAGATAAAAGCTCACCCAGATCAAGTCCAAAGCCACTACACTTGTGAATAATCAGTTCTATATCGTTTAAAACCCCATATATATCAGCCTCATTGGGTCTGCCCTTTTCCTTACAAAACTCCTCAAAATGACTAACAGAGCAAAGTTCTTGCGAGATCTTTGCAAGATCTGCATCCTTAAATTCCTCAAGCAACATACTCAGTATAAAATGCCAAATATCAACGATTTCAATGCGGACATTGTCCCAATTTGTAGGTGTTTTTATGTTTTTCCAATGCTTCCAAGCAAAGGAGTCAATCAGCTCAGCACATTCCATATAAATGCAGCGCCTCCAGCTAATTAGCTTACCTTCCTTTGTGTAGCCTTCTTTCCAGTCCTTGCCATTTGTCTCGTCATTTAGCCTTTGTTGCAAGGCTAGCATAGCCTCTACTGTTTTTGTCTTTGTCATCATTAGACATAAAAACCGAAGGTATTTTTAAATTTATTTGTGTCCTTGTTTTCATCTTGCAAGGCTTGAAGCTGTTTTTGAAAGATTTGACGAATTTCATCAATTAGCCTTTTGCTATCTTCAAGCATGGTGGTGTTTTGCTTTGGATCCTCGCTTTGATTTTGTCTAAGTGCTTGATCAAAGGCACTTACTAGCCTATCCATAGTGGCATTTTGTTTGTTTTCGTTATTAGCACTTGGCAAGATATTGGCAACTTGCATAGCATTTTGTATGAAATCTTGAGGGTTTAACTGTCCTACCTTTGAGTTTTGCAAGAACTTATCTAGGATAGGCTGAACCTCTTTCATAGCATCTTTGATTTCGGCCATATCGGCTTGTGTGAGCTGCGAGCCTTGGTAGGAAAAGGAAAAGCCGTACTGTCTTCTTAGGCTTAAGCTTTGATTTTCTCCGTCATTGCTATAACTTGCACTTTGTCTGTCAAACATCGAAAGAGAGAGGTTTTTGCCACTGCTTGTGGTGTAAGAAAAGCCAAAATTTTGATTTGAACTTGATTCGATTTGCATAATAGATCCTTGTAGGTTTTAAGCCTTAAATCGACATTTTTATTCTTAGCTTTAGCCTTTTTGTAAAAAAATGTTGAAATTTATGACACTGTTTTGTCCGTTTGCCATAAAAGCTTTGTTTGTAAAGAATTTTCGTTTTTTAAAGAAGCTAGGCCTTGAATTTTACAAAGAGTCAAGAAGCCCTCTTCTTGCAAATTTGCAAAACAAAAAATTCTTTTTGAGTTTCTTATCAAGGCTTGATCTGACAAAGCTCACTCATACAAAGAATAATATTTTTGATAAAAGAAGCAGGTAAAAAGTATATAATTTTATTTATGGATGAAAGAATCAAAAAATATCTGCAAAAAAATAAGCTTCTATCTTGGTCTATGCAAGACGGTTCTGGGGTGTATTGCGCAAATGCCTTTTATGCCTTTGACTGTGAGGATTTAAGCTTAATTATAGCCTCGCACATAGAAACAAGGCACATAAAACTTGCTAAAATCAACCCAAACATCAGCATAAACATAGCAAGGCTTAATAAGCTTGCTCTTTTACAAGGCATTCAAGCAAAGGGGGTATTTTTAGAGGCAAATGAAAGGCAGGTCGGGCTTTATTATGAGCGTTTTCCTTTTGCAAGAGCTTATAAGGGAGTTTGCTTTGCTTTGAGGCTAGATTATGTTAAATTCACAGACAATGCCTTTTTTGGTAAAAAGCTTATCTTTGAAAGAGATTAGGGATTTGTTTTGAATTTTATATTAAACTTGTGTCTTAGTCTTTAAAGCCTTGTTTTAAAAAAGATCTTTGCTTATCTTTTTGCCGATATGCTAGATAAATCTAAGCCAAAAGAGCTTAAACAAAGATCTTAAAAGTAGGGCTAAATTTAAGGCTTGAATTTAAGATAAAATTCACAAGGCTGAATTTTTAGGATATTTATGTGGAATGTGATCTATGCTCTTTTTTTTAGAGAGCTTAAAACAAGATTTGGTAAAAATAGACGACTTGGATATTTTTGGCTTATAGCTGAGCCTATGATGCAAGTTATTTTTATAGCTGGCATCATTAGTCTTATTAGAAGCTATCAGTTTTTAGGCTATAAGCAAGGGGTTATTCAAAGTTCTATGCCTATTTTTTTGTTTTTATCCGTTGGCATAATACCTTTTTTTATGTTTAGAAACATAGTAGGACAGCTTATGGGAGGCATAGGGGCAAATTTAGGGCTTTTTATTTATAGACCTGTAAAGCCCATACATGTTTTTATAGCAAGGACCTTGCTTGAAACCTTTCTTTATTTTTTTATCTTTGTTATTTTGATGCTTGTTTTGGCTTGGTTTTTTGATTATCCTGCTACTCCTAGTAATTTTTTAGAATTTTATGCCTCCTTTTTGGTGCTTGTTCTTTCTGGCTTTTCTTTGGGGCTTATACTGGCTATTATCGCTCATTTTTTTCATGTTTTAAGATCCTTGATTGGATATTTCATAATGATCTTATACTTTACCTCGGCTGTTTTGTTTCCAAGCTGGATCCTGCCAAATAGACTTTTTAATATACTACTTTACAATCCTTGGTTTCACATTATGGAAAGCTTGAAGGCTGGGTATTTTGAACTTTATCCTTTAAGAGAGGAAATAACCCTATTTTACCCTCTTAGTGTGAGCATGATCTTACTTTATATAGGGCTTTGGGTTTATTATTACAAAAGACAAGAACTAACGGCAAAACGCGATGATCAAACTTGATAATATAACCAAATTTTATATGCTAAGAGGAGGACAGAGGCATTATATTTTCAGAAATTTCACCTTTGAGCTTCCTGATAATTGCAGCATAGGACTTATGGGCAAAAACGGAGCTGGTAAATCAACCCTTATGAATATGCTAAGTGGGGCTGAGGTGCCAAATAAGGGCAGGATCATAACAGATCAAAGAATCTCTTGGCCCCTTGGCTTAAACGGAGGCTTTCAAGGCTCTTTAACAGGAAGGGATATGAGTGCCTTTGTGGCTAGAATTTATGGTTTTAGAGGCAGAAAGCTCAAAGAAAAGGTTGAATTTGTAAGAGACTTTGCAGAGATTGGGAAATTTTTTGATGAGCCTATGGCAAGGTATTCTTCTGGTATGAGGGCTAGGGTGGGCTTTGGTTTGAGTATGGCATTTGACTTTGATTACTATCTAATCGATGAGGCAGGTGCTGTTGGGGATCCTTCCTTTGTGAAAAAAAGTAGGAGAATTTATGAGGAAAAACTTTCCAAATCAAGGGTCATAATGGTCTCGCACAATGTAAATGAGATTAGAATGTGGTGCAATAAAATTTTATTACTAGATCAAGGCAAGATACATATCTTTGATGACATAGAAGAGGGCATCTTGGCATATCAAGGGATGATGAAATGAAAAAAAATTTTCTTGTCAAGCTAAAAGAAAGCGCCCTTGTTAAAAGGATCAAGGAGCTTGATTCAGCTAGGACCTTTTATACTGTTAGCAAACTTAGTTTTGTTCAAAGATTAAAGCAGCTTTTGTTTTTTGATTCTTTTAAGATCGTGCTTGTTTTGATGGGCTTTGTCGTGTTTTATTATTTTTTTATAGCAAGTGATCGCTATGTAAGCAAGAGTGCAATTAGCGTTAGAGCCACATCTTCTCAAAGTGGCTCCCTTGGGGTCTTAGACAGCCTTTTTCGTGGAACAAGCACGGCAACTAATGAGGATCTTATTTATTTAAAAAACTACATCTCCTCCCTTGATATGCTTCAAATTTTAGATCAAAATATCAATATCCGCTCCTTATATGAAGCACAAAGGCTTGATCTTTTTTTTAGACTTTATTCTTTTGATGATCAAGAAGCCTTTTTAAGATACTACAAAAATAGAGTGAAGGTTATAGATCAAGGAGATGGGCTTTTAAATCTTGAAGTAGAAGGCTTTACGCCCCAACAAGCTCATCAAATAGCAAGTGCCATACTCATTCAAAGTGAAAAATTTGTAAATGAGATCACTCACAAAAACGCAAGAGAACAACTTGCCTTCGCAGAGGCTGAGCTTTTAAAATATAAAGAAAAATATCAAGAAGCCACAAAGGCTCTCACAGATTTTCAAAACGAACACGGAGTGCTTGATCCCTCAAAAGAAACAGAAGCAAGGGTCAGCTTCATAGGCTCTATGGAGGCAAACCTAGCCACAAAAGAAGCCTCCTTACTTGCTATGCAAAGTTATATAAATGATGATGCACCTCAAATGATCACCCTAAAAGCTGAGATTGAGGCTTTAAAACAACAGCTTCAAAAAGAAAAGATGAGGGCAAATGTCAGCGTAAATTCAGAAAAATTAAACGAGCTATTAGCTAGCTTTCAAAAACTAACAGTAGAAGCTGGCTTTGCTGAGAGTGCTTATACAACAGCATTAAGTGCCTTTGAAAGCACAAGGATAGAAGCCATTAGAAAGATCAAACAGCTAGTAATCATTCAAAGCCCAACCCTACCACAAAGCCCTATGTATCCTAGAAAGCTATATAATATAATAACCATCTTTATAGCCCTAAGCCTCATATACAGCACAGTTAGGCTCATAAAAACCATAATAGAGGAGCATAAGTATTAATGAAAAAGATTATTTTATTTTTCTTGCCACTTTTTATCTTAGCCGTTGATGTTTCAGAGCTAACAAGCAGCACAGCTACAAATGAAACAAGCACAGATAACAACACAAGTTTAAGCAAGGTGCAAAGCAGTGCTGTTTTTGGTGCTCATTTATTTAGCGGAAATTTCAAGCAAAGCTCTCAACACATTTATAATCCAAACTACAAAATAGCAGTTGGGGATATGATCAGTGTTAAAATTTGGGGTGCTGTGCAGTTTGAAAGCAATTTAATAGTCGATTCTCAAGGAAATATCTTCATACCTCAGGTTGGTGCTATACAAATTTTAGGGGTTAGAAATGCTGATTTGCTCGAGGTTATTAGGGCTGATCTTGCTAAAATTTACAAGGATAATGTCTTTGTTTATGCAGATATGAATGCCTATCAAAATGTCTCTGTTTTTGTAACGGGAAATGTTAATTCTCCTGGGCTTTATCAGGGTTTAAGCTCTGATTCTGTGATTCAGTATATTGACAAGGCAAATGGGATAAACTTAGAGTATGGTAGTTTTAGGGATATAAAAATTCTAAGAGAAAACAAGCCCTTGTATGATTTGGATTTGTATGAGTTTTTGCTGTCTGGCAAAATAAGCCTCTTTGCCTTTAAGACAGGAGATGTGATCTTAGTGGGGGATGTTAAAAAATACGCCTTTGCAAGTGGGGATGTGCAAAAGCCCTTTCGCTTCGAGCTAAAAGATGATATTTTAAGCTTGCAAGATCTAGCCAAGATAGCAGGAGCAAGAGCCATAGTAACAAATGCCATAGTCAAAAGCTACTCAGCAAACAATAACTTACACATTAATGCCTATGCCAAAAAAGACTTTGAAACTGTTATGCTTCAAACAGGTGATGAGGTGGAGTTTAGACCTGATTATAATGCCCAAAATTTAAGCATAAGGATAGAAGGAGAACACAGCGGACTTCACGCCTTGGTGGTAAAAAAAGGCACAAATTTAGCCGAGGTAGTAGCTAGAATTAGAGCTAATGCCCATTCAGATCTAGATTCCATTCAGGTATTTAGAAAAAGCGTTGCCCTAACTCAAAAAAAACTCATAGAAGCTCAGCTTAAAGAGCTTGAAACCTTAGCTTTAACAGCTCCTTCTGTAAATGCAGAAGGAGCAGCCATTAGATCAAATCAAGCAAGAACCATACTTGAATTCATAGAAAGGGCAAAGCAAGTAGAACCAAAGGGGCAAATAGTAATTGACAGCCCAAATGCCTACAAAAACATCATCTTAGAAGAAGATGATCTAATAGTAGTTCCAAGTAAAAACAATCTAGTCTTAGTTCAAGGCGAGGTAGCCTTGCCAGGTGCCTTTGTCTTTGTGGATAAAAAGAAGATGGGTTATTATATTGATCTAGCAGGGGATTTTAGCGACAGGGCTGATAAGTCTAGGGTCTTAGTTATTAGAGCCAGTGGCAAGGCTGAAAAGTATAGAGTAAGCTTTATAGGCTCTATGGCTAGGATTAGACCAGGGGATAATATACTTGTCTTGCCAAGGATCGATTCTCAAAATTTGCAAATCACAGCCATGCTTACTCAAATTTTATATCAAATAGCCATAGCTACAAATGTAGTTCTTAATATAAATCGCAACTAAGGAGGTCTTATGTCAATAGATCTAAATGAAATAGCCAAAGAGGTTTTTAAGATAGAAGCAAAGACCATTAAGGATCTAAAAAAGAAGATCGATGCTAATTTTACAAAGGCTATAAGCTTGATACTAGAAACAAAGGGCAGATTAGTTGTAAGTGGCATAGGAAAAAGCGGCCACATAGGAGCTAAGATAGCAGCCACTTTGGCAAGTACTGGAACTCCTAGCTTTTTTATGCATCCAGCTGAGGCGCTACACGGAGATCTTGGTATGCTTACAAGGGAGGATACCTTGCTTATGATCTCAAATTCAGGAGAAAGCGAGGAGATCTTAAAGATCATTGCTGCCATAAAAAAGGCAGGAATTAAGATCATAGCAATGAGTGGAAATCTTAAATCAACCCTTGCCAAGCAAGCTGATCTTTGCCTTGATATATCCATAAAAAAGGAGGCTTGTCCCTTGCAGCTAGCCCCTATGAGCTCTACCACAGCCACACTTGCTATGGGGGATGCTTTGGCTGTTTGTTTGATGAAAAAAAGAAATTTCAAGCCAACTGACTTTGCCCTTTTTCATCCAGGAGGAAGCTTGGGTAAGCGTTTGCTTACTAAGGTTAAGGATGTGATGGTAAAAAGGTTGCCCCTTGTTAATGCTAAGACTCCATTTAATGAGCTAATAGATGTGATGACTAGTGGCAAACTTGGACTTTGTCTTGTGATGGATAAAGAAAATATCATAGGCATCATAACAGATGGGGATCTAAGAAGGGCATTAAAAAGAAATAAAAAGCCAAGGTTTGATTTCATAGCAAGTGAGATAATGAGTAAAAACCCTAAGATCATAGACGCTGATGCTATGGCAACAGAAGCAGAAGCCTTGATGCTAGAACATAAGATCAAAGAAATTCCAGTAGCAAGTAAGGGCAAGATCGTTGGGGTGATCCAGCTTTATGATATAGGGCGAATTTAGCTTAAAGTGGCTTGTGAGACTTTAATTTTTTTGCCTTTTTTGTGAATTTTAGTCTTTTGTGGATGCTTTTTTGACATTTTTTGCTTTGAGCTTATTTTTGTGGATGAGAGGGTAAATTTAGCTTTTTTGTGAATTTTAGCTTGTTTTGTGAATTTTTGTATGTTTTGTGGGCTTTTTAAATTTGACTAAGCTTTGGAGATAAATTGATTTTTGTGAATTTCGCAAAGTGCTACCGTTATCTTTTGTTTGCCAAAATCAATTTTTCATCACCCAATGGGTGCGAAGAAAAATGCTGCACCTTGAATTTAATTAAAAATTCACAGTTTATCTAAATTTGCACTGTTATTTTTATGTTTTTTAAAGGCGATTGATACTTTTAGCTAAAATGATCTAGGATTTTTCCTAAGCCATTTTAACAAAATTTTATACAAATTTTCGTTTTTAACCTTGACATTGTATCGAAATTCACTCTCTTTCAAATGAAGGTAGAAAAATTCCCTTTTAATCCCGTGAAACTGACTTAATCTAGCCTTTGTAAGGTCCCCAGAAATTCACAATTTCGTTGATATGGTTTCGTCCGTTTGCAAATTCATTTTTAGAGTGTTTTACCCTATAATGTGCCTTTACTCCTTCTTGCAAAGTTGCGAACCTAGCGAAGCAAAAAATCCACCAAACCATCATAAGCCTTCCAGCTGTCGCTGTAAATCTCGCACTCGTTAAGCTTTGCAAAATCCCTTATGATAGATAATAGCTCTTTGGCAGAGCAAGTGTTTGAGTGCATAAACGCTAGCGTAGCGCTTTAGCATCCCTTCTCGCAAAGGGACGAGTGCGTAGCACGAAGTAAAAACATAGATCTTTTCTTGCCAGTCCTACGTCCACGCTTACCACGAACACGCCTTGCACCTTCTACTACGCAGTTGCTAGTGTAACGAAGCAAAAAATAATTCTCATCAACTTCGATTTCACCACTCATTTTAGAAAGCTTTTCGTATTCTTTTGCTATCAAAATGCGAATTTCTTTGAAAATTTTGCACAAACTTTGTTATGAAATTTAACAAATTTCAGCGATTTTTTCGCCTCTAAATCAAGGGCCTCTTGTAAAGTTACGAGCCGAAAGGCGAAGTAAAAAATACTTCAAAATTCCTTAAATTTCTTTTGAGACAATTCGGAAACGGACTTTTGTTTTTCATAGGCGTTAACTTAAAAATCTGTCAATTTGGTTTAAGTTTAATTGAGTCTTTTTAAAATACAGTTTTTCAAGCTTTTGCTTAAATTTAGCCAACACTTCAAGCTATCATTTAAATCTAAGATAAAAATCGAGTACAGTTTAATAAAAAGTTAATTTAAACCAAAAATTCAACCTCCATTTTCATAAGCTCAAACAAAAATGATAAAAAAGTTTTCAGCTTAGACAAGATTAGAACAAAAATTGCTTTTTAAGCCTATATCAATGACAAAGGCTTAAAATGAAATGCATAAATGAAGCCTCTATGACAAGGCTAAATGAGTTAATTTATTATCTTAAACAAATAAGCAAGGGACAACTAGCATTAAATTTATATCAAAAGATAGTTTTTTTAATCGAGCTTAATCACTACAGAGCACACCAAAAGCTCTTTATAGGACTTAGCTTTGAAAGCCTTAGATATGGACCCTTTAGCATAGAACTTGCCAAGGCTATGGACGCACCAGATGAAAAAATCTATGTTTCAATTCAGGTTCAAGAGGCTGTTGAGGAGCTTTTGCAAGAATTTGAGCTTTATGATTTTTCTTACGAAAGTATGCAAAAGGCTTATTTTAAAATGAGTAAATACATCTCATCCTTATATATTTACAACATAACCCCTTATGAATTCACGCTTGATTTTGACAAATACAATTTTGAAGATCTCTTTGAGACAGTAGCTTACAATCTTAGCGGCGAACTTTTAGAGCAAGAAAAAATCAAAACCCCACTAAGCCGTCAAAGGGCAAAGGAATTTGAGCATTATTTTGCTTAAATGCCTTTTGAGTTTGCGATTTATCTAGTGTTTTGAAAAGCGTTTTTGTATGCGTGGCGAGGGATTTTTGTAAGCGAAGTTTTTTGTAAAATTATTATTCTAAAGGATAGCGAAGTGTTTCAAATACCACCTTGTCATACTGAGGCAAAGCCGAAGTATCTCATAACAACATAAAAGTTTGTCATACTGAGCTTTCGCAGAAAGCGGAAGTATCTCAAAAAGAGCTTTTTTGCTTGGGCTACGCCACTCTGCTTGGTCTCTACGCTTATAATGACAAAATTCTTGTCATACTAAGTGAAGTATATCAAAATAACGCAAAGTTTGTCATACTGAGGCAAAGCCGAAGTATCTCAAATTTAAAATAGAGATATTTCTATCACTTCACTACCTCAGTATAACAAAACGAGGGTATAACTTGTTATATTGAGCTGGTAGTTTTCAGTTTGCCTTTTTGGGCGAGTTGAAAGATTTTTGTTAGTCAATTTGTCATTTTAAGCGTTGAGAAGAATTACAAGCTACACACTTGTTATTTATAGTGTGCGAAGAATAATTGCACTTTCTTTAAGGCTTTTGTTTATGTATCTTGGTTATAATCTTTGCTTAAAATAAATAAGGGCGTTTTATGACAAATATCATTCTTTGCGGAGGCAGTGGGACAAGGCTTTGGCCGCTTTCAAGAGAGCTAATGCCAAAGCAATTTATCAAGCTTTTTGATGCGAATTTGGGCGTGAATTCGGCTTTAAATAGTGTGAATTCAGCCCAAATACAGCAAGAAAAATTCACACAAAAGAGCAAAGAAAAATCCCTCTTTCAGCTTTGCCTTCAAAGAAATGCTTTGCTTTGTGAGAATTTCCTTGTGGTTTCAAACGAGGAGCAGTATTTTTTAGCACTTGATCAAATTGATGAGCTAGAAGGCTTAAATTTTAGCATAAATGAGGGGGGGGGGGGGTTAATGCCCTTGAAAACAAGGCTTTAAAAGATGAAAAGAGTAAAAATTCAAGCACAAAATCAACAAGCCACTTAAACACAAACTCAAACAAAAACTCAACCATAACCCCATTTTTAAATTCAAACCCGCAACTAAGCTCAAACACAAAATTCAAAGAATATGCAAATTCAAGCAAAAATTCAAGCTCAAAAGAAAACTCACAAACAAAATTAAACGAAAATTCAAGCATAAATTCAAAGATAAATTCAGTCATAAATTCCATAAATTTTCTACTCGAACCCCTCCCCAAAAACACAGCAGCAGCCATAACTTTAAGCGTTTTAAGCCTAGATAAGGATGAGCTTTGCCTAGTAAGTCCAAGCGACCATCTAATCAAAAACCAAGCAGAGTATGAAAAAATCATATTAAAAGCCGCCCAACTTGCCAAGCAAAATTTCATTGTCCTTTTAGGCATAAAGCCAGATACAGCTCAAATAGGCTTTGGCTACATAAAAATGAATGATAATGGCGATGTGCTAGGCTTTTACGAAAAGCCAGATTTAAAAACCGCGCAAAAATATCTAAAAGAGGGCAATTTCTTTTTTAATAGTGGAATTTTCATCTTTAAGGCTAGTTTTTTTCTCAAACAAATGCAAAAATTCGCCCCCAAAATTCTAAAAGCTTGCGAAGATGCCCTTAAAAACGCTATTAAAGAGTCAAATTTAATCCGCATAAAACGCGAGGATATGGAAAAAATCCCTGAAAATAGCATTGATTACGCGCTTATGGAAAAGGCTGATAAATTAAAACTAATTCAAGCCAAGTTTGAGTGGAGCGATTTGGGCAGCTTTGAAGCCCTTTATGATGCCTTTGACAAGGATAAAACGGGCAATGTCATCAAGGCAAAGACCCTAAACCTTGATAGCAAGGGCAATTTCATCTACTCTTCAAATGCCAAGAAACTCATAGCCACAAGCGAGATAGAAAATCTTATTATCATAGACAGCGAGGATGCACTGCTACTTGTCCCCAAAAGCAGGGCTCAAAGGGTGAAAGAACTTGTTTCAAGGCTTGACGTAGCAAGTAAGTTTCGCAAAATTCACCCGTCCTTGGGGCAGCTACACGGTGCTAGAAAGTGAAAAAGGCTACAAGCTAAAACGTATTGAGGTAAAGCCTGGCAAAAAGCTATCCTTGCAGAAGCATTTTCATAGAAACGAGCACTGGATAGTAGTTAGCGGCACGGCAACAGTTACTGTGGGCGATGAAAAAAGGCTTTTGCGTCCTAATGAATCGACATACATAAAAATGGGGCAAATTCACCGCCTTGCAAATGAGGGAAAAATACCTGTGATTTTAATCGAAGCACAGGTGGGGGAGTATTTGGAGGAAGACGACATTGTGAGGATTGAGGATGATTTTAGGCGAACTTGAATGGTAACGGCGTTGTCTCTTGGCTGCCTTCGCGGGAGTATCGCAAAAATTAGGCTTGACAGGCTATACTGCCTAGTCTCGCCTAATTTTCGCTCGTCAGCCCGCAAATTGGGCTCAAGATACAACGCCTTATCGTCTTTGGTTCAAAAAATTCACTCTTTGTGTGAATTTTTATTGTGAAGTTTGGTTGTCTCTTGTGAGCTTTTAAAATTCGGCTTGGCTCGGCTTTGGGCTATAAAATAATTTTTGCGAACTTGATAGACCGCTACCTTTAGTCTGGTCTGCGTTCGCAAAAATCATTTTCTAGCTCCAAATCCTATGCCTTTAACTTAATTTTACTGAAAATTCACGCTTTGCGTGAATTTTCGCTTTGATTTAAAGTTGTTTGTGAATTTTTGTATTAAATTTGTGAATTTTATCGTGGTTTTTAAGTTAAATTCACAAGGCTGACGGGGCTTTTTGCGATAAATTCATTTGTGTGGGCTTGATAGACGCTTCGCTTTCAGTCTTATCTTCGCCCACCCAAATGAATTTCTCATCAAAAATCCGCGTCTTAAATTTAATTTCACTGAAAATTCACGCAAACGTGAATTTTCTTTGCGGTTGTGGCAAATCTATGAAGTTTAAGTGAAAGGACAAAGAAAGTTGTTGAATTTAATGCCTAAATTGATAGAAAAAGCTTGATTTAAGGAGCTTACTACGAGCGAGGTATTTTTGATAAGAAATTGCTCTTGGTGGGCGTGGATAAGACATCTTAGTCTATCGAGCCCACCAAGAGCGATTTATTGCAAAAAGACAAGCGAGAGACTAGCTGAAATTAAGGCGTTAAATACAAAAAAAGCCTTGTGAATTTAGCCCCAAAAAACGCCAAAATTCACAAGACAAACTAAAAAGAAAGGAAAATAATGACTAAAAAAGCGTTAATCACCGGCATCACAGATCAAGACGGAGCCTATTTGGCTGAATTATTGCTAGACAAAGGCTATGAGGTGCACGGCATTAAACGCCGTGCCTCGCTCTTTAACACCGATAGGATAGACCATCTCTACACCGATAGGCACGAGACGGATTGCAAACTCTTTTTGCATTATGGGGATCTGACAGATTCTATGAATCTAACACGCATTATACAGCAAATTCAGCCTGATGAGCTTTATAATCTTGCTGCACAAAGCCACGTAGCTGTGAGCTTTGAGACACCTGAATACACAGCAAATGCTGATGCCATAGGCACCTTACGCATTTTAGAGGCTGTGCGGCTGCTAGGGCTTACAAAAAAGACGAAGATCTATCAAGCCTCCACTAGCGAGCTTTATGGGCTTGTGCAAGAGATACCGCAAAGCGAGAAAACGCCCTTTTATCCACGCTCGCCCTATGCTTGTGCGAAACTTTACGCGTATTGGATTAGCAAAAACTACCGCGAGGCTTATGATATGTTTGTTAGCAATGGGATTTTGTTTAACCACGAAAGCCCTATTCGTGGCGAGACCTTCCTAACGCGTAAGGTTACAAGGGCTGCTGCTAAAATCGCCCTTGGCTTGCAAGATAAGCTTTATCTTGGAAACCTTTCAGCCAAACGCGACTGGGGGCACGCAAGGGACTATGTAAGGGCTATGTGGCTTATCTTACAAGCAGCTAAGCCTGATGATTTTGTCATCGCAACTGGCATTACCACTCAGGTGCGTGAATTTGTCCGTCTTGTATTTGATGAGCTTGGCATAGAGCTTGAATTTAAGGGCGAGGGCATTGATGAGAAGGCTTTTGTTGCGGCGTGCAAGGGTGAGTTTAAGCTCCCGCTTGGCAAAGAAGTAGTGTGCGTGGATAGTGGGTATTTTCGTCCAACTGAGGTTGATTTACTTATAGGCGATGCAAGCAAGGCGAAAAAAGAGCTTGGCTGGACGCTTGAATATGACTTAAATTCACTCATCAAAGATATGGTGCAAAGCGATTTAAAGCTAATGCAAAGGGATAAGCATTTGCAAGATAGGGGCTATAAGATTTTTAGCTATTTTGAGTAGGATTTGAATTTTAAGCAAGTTGCCTTTGAATTTAGGTTGTTACAGCTAGTTTAAATCCCACTTTTAATTTTAATCAAGTTAAAGCAAGTTTAAAGCCCACCTTGTGAAAATGCTGTGAATTTTGCGAGTTTAAAACGGATTTGAGTGAGCTTTGAGGGCATTTGATTAAAAAATTCACAAGATTGAGTGAATTTTTAGCTAAGTGCTTGTGAAGCCTTTGAAATTCATAGTTTAAGAAAGGAGTAAGGATGAGTTAAAAAAAAACTTAGTTTAGCCAAAAATCAAAAGAAAGGAAGTAAAAATGAAAGAATTCAAAGAAGGTAAAATGGTGCTAGCAAGGCATCTAAGTGAGGGGGATTTTAAAAAGGGGCTTAACTTTTTTTCCTCTGATAGCGAGTTTATACAGGTTGGAGTATGGGGCTATGATAAGGGCAAAAAGCTTTTAGCACACAGACACAATGAAGTAAAAAGAGAGGTTTTCTTAACCCAAGAGGTTCTTTTTATCAAACAAGGCAGCATAAGGGCTAGAATCTATGATAGCAAACAAAACCTAGTGGGCGAGCTTGAGGTAAAAAGTGGAGAGGTGCTAGTAGCTCTAACAGGACTATGATATTTTAGAGGATGACACTCAGGTTTTGGAGGTGAAAAATGGTCCCTATGTGGGCGCAGAACTTGACAGGGTGAGGATAGAAAGTGAGTGATTAAAAAACTTGCTTTTCAAAGAAGTTAAGGGGCTTAACGGCGTTTTGTGGAAGCTACAAAACAAAATTCAAGCCTTGTCAAGGCAAAACACTAAGTTTGACATACTTGTTGCAAGTAAGCAAGGTGCGTCAAACATCAAAACTTGTCATATTAAGCGTGTGAATGAGCTTAAATTCAAAAGAGCTTCTTGGCTTTGAGCTAAAGCTAAGAATGGCAAAGGATATTAAAATTTATATCTTTGTCATACTGAGATAAATCTTTGTTATACTGAGGCGAAGCCGAAGTATCTCAACTTGTATCTTGTCATACAAAGCTAAAGCGAAGTATCTCGTAATTCAAAAAAGAGATTTTTTGCTTTGGCTACGTCTTGCAAGCTGCTTGGTCGCTACGGTGGGAATGACAAAATTCTTGTCATACAAAGCTAAAGCGAAGTATCTCAAATTTAAAATAGAATTTCTTCGCTTGCAAAAGCTAAGAATGGCAAGGGTGTGGATTATTTGCTTAGTTTACAAACTTGCAATGACAAGACTGTGTCCCATTTAAACTTCTTTGAATTTAACAAAATGCTTGTTTAACTTTAATTTACAAAATAAAAAGGAGATAAAATGAAACTACATCTAGGTTGTTGGCACAGACAAATTCCGGGCTTTATCAATGTGGATCTGTGCGATATGCCACATATTCATCACAAAAGCGACATTAAAGATTTATCAATGTTTGAGGATGAAAGCGCTGAGCTAATTTATAGCTCGCATAGCCTTGGGTATTTTGATAGATTTGAGGCTGTAAGTGTGCTTAAAGAGTGGGGTAGGGTGCTTAAAAAAGGAGGGCTCTTGCGTTTGGCTGTGCCTGATTTTGATAAGCTCATTTTGGTGTATCAAAAAAGTGGTAAATAAAATTTTAGGACCACTTTATGGGCGAATGGAAATTAGCACAAATGCTAGCGATTTAACTGCTAGTAGCAATGGGGGGAGATTGATAATATATCAGAAAACGGTCTATCCCTTTTCTTCTCTAAAGGAAATCTTAGAAAATAATGGCTTTGACAAAGTTCAACACTATGAATGGCAAAAAACCATTCACAAGGACTATGATGACCACAGCCAAGCTTATTATCCGCATATGGATAAAGAAAATGGGATTTTAATCTCGCTTAATGTAGAAGCGACTAAGCTTTAAAGAGGGCTAGGCCGGGCTTAAATTCAAGGCTAGTGGTTAAGGCGAAGATCGTGAGGCATTTTTTGGACTATACACGAGTAAATGAGTGCAAATAATTCAATGTAGTTGAAATTTGCGAAGTGTCTTAATACCCAACGAGTTGTTAGTATAGCAAACGCACGAAGTAAGCAAAACGAGCAAAGCAAGGCTTTTAAGCCTTGCAAAGTCTCTTTACATCAAGGGGGTTGTGAGCTAAACAAGTGTCAGCAAGAATTCACCTTAATACCAAGCTAGTTGGTAGCAAAACAAAAAAGAATTCGCAAGAATTCACCGCAAAAAATAAAGCAAAAAAGAAAGCAAAAAAGAAAGCAAAAAAGAAAGCAAAAAATAAAGCATAAAAGAAAGGATAAAAATGGATTTTATAATGCAGATGCGTCCTTGGTTTGAGGATGAGGAAAAAAGGGCATTAAATGAGTATATGAGCGAGGATGGCTTTTTGACAGAGTTTAAAAACACAGCCAAATTTGAAGGGATGATAGCTGAATTTACAGGGGCAAAGCATTGCATAGTGGTAAATAACGGCACCATTAGCCTCACACTTGCTGCCCTTGCAGCAGAAGTAAGGGCAAATGATGAGGTCATAGTGCCAAATTACACTATGATAGCCACGCCAAATTCGGTGCAGTTTTTTGGCGCAAGGCCTGTATTTGTCGATGTAGAACGAGATACTTTATGTATGGATCTAGAAAGGGCAAAAGAGGCTATCACCCCACGCACAAGGGCTATAATGCTAGTTAGTGCAAATGGACGCTATCCAAAATGCACCATTGAAGCCTTTGTAGAACTTTGCAAGGAAAAAAACATAGCACTAATCGAGGATGCAGCACAAGCACTTGGCTCGTTTTATCCAAACGGCAAGCATATGGGAACTATGGGCTTGGTTGGAAGTTTTTCTTTCTCTATGCCTAAGATCATCTCCACAGGACAAGGGGGTGCTTTAATCACAAATGACGATGAAATCGCTTGCAAACTTCGCAAACTCAAAGACTTTGGCAGAAGTGGGGGAGGCAATGACATACACGAATGCCTAGGATATAATTTTAAATTCACAGAACTTCAAGCCGTAGTTGGCATAGAACAGATGAAAAAGCTAAATTGTAGGATAAAACGCAAAAAAGA
This sequence comes from Campylobacter troglodytis, assembly GCF_006864425.1. Lineage (GTDB taxonomy): Bacteria > Campylobacterota > Campylobacteria > Campylobacterales > Campylobacteraceae > Campylobacter_D > Campylobacter_D troglodytis. Next base: position 37,659 of record NZ_QHLI01000025.1, read on the forward strand.
ACTTTACAGACTTTATGAGGAGGGCTTAGCTGGGATAGAAGGCATAGAGCTTTTTAAGCAGGATCTATCTTGCACTGTGCCTTGGTTTTATGACGCACTTTGTGAAAGAAGAGCTGAGCTGTCAGCCTTTTTAAAGGATCAAAACATACAAACTAGGGTGATGTATCCTCCCATAAATGAACAACTTGCTTATGAGGGCTTATTAAAAAATGGGGAGGCTAGGAATGGGACGCACTGTGAGGATTTTAAGGCTAGTGATTTAAAAACCAAAACAAACTCTTGTGTTGAAAAGAGTGCTAATGAATTTGCAGATGAGAGCTTGAATTCTATCAATGATAAAGCCTTTGCTGTATCAAAGCTAATAGGACAAAAGGGGCTTTGGCTTCCTTCTTTTACCCAGCTAAAAGATGAACAAGTTCTTTATATTTGCAAGAAAATAAAAGAGTTTTATAAGAGAAGTTAAGCTTTTTATTTTTTAAAAATGCTTTAAGTTAAAAATAAATTCAAGCATTTTAAGCTGAATTCTTGTAAATTTTGTTGGTGTTTTTTAAAAGCTGAATTTCTTGTAAAGCTTATTTATGCTTTTTTTAAATTGCTTGCAAGATTTATGAATGCCTTTGAAGCTTTGTGAATTTTTATGAATTTAAGAACTTAGCTTTGTGAGTTTTAAAAACAAGCCTTTGCTTGATAAAGCTTATAAATGAAGGCTTAACGGTGCTGATCTTATTTGTTTAAAAATTCAACAAGCTAGAAGCTGTAAGGCTAAATTTTCATCAAAAAAACAATTAAACTTGATAAGATAAATCTTGTTAAAGCATTTTGAGTCTTAATTAAACTTCATAGGCAAAAAGTCTATTAAAGTATATTAAGTCTAAGTTTAATTAAGTCTAAATAACTTTAAATTCACAAGGCTTGAATTTAAAGGTTAAGACACCTTGTGTACTTACACTCTTTTTGTGCTGATTAAATTTGCAAGTAGGATCTAAGTTATTTAAACTTGCTTGAACTTTGCAAACTAAAAGCTCATTTAAAATGCCTTCTTGCAAGTATAATTCTAAGCTGCCAAAGCTTGCAGACTATCTTGCCAAAGTGCTTGTTTTGCCGAAGTTTTTGTGATATGAAAAGAATTTGAAATTGTGCAAGGGTGTTTGAAAGCTTTGTGGGGATCTTTGAAAAGTGCCTTGAAAGGAATTGCTTTGAAGGTTGGTGCAAAGACAAAGGATAAGCACTTTTTGCACAAAAGTAGTTTTGCCAAAGGTGGCTTCGCCCCCCCCCCCCCCATTTTCAAGGCAAGTTTTATCTTTACTAGTTTTATCTTTTGCAAAATACGCTTTATCCTTTGAAACACAGTCTTCATTCTTTTTAAGGCAGATCTCAGTCCTAGCTTTAAGCCCACAAGCAGCCATTAACTCCTCATCTTTTAGCTTTTTAACATTCACAAAGGCATTGCCAAGCCTATACCCACGGCTTTTTTGTAGCCTTAAAGCCTCTTCATAATCTTCATAAGCACTAAGTGGCATTTTGATAGCTTCCTTTAAATGTGCCTTTTTGCCTTTTTTATGCAAGGCATTTAAAATTAAAACTAAAAGCAAGAAAAAATTTGTATTTGAGTCTAACAAAATCCCTATTTTATACGATAAATGTTCCTTTACTCTTTCACAAGCTCCTATTAAAAACAGCTCACTGTTCTTCGCAATGCCATTAACATTGCCTACAAACTTACTCCTCTCAATTAGCTCCTCAAAGTGCATTTTCAAGGGGCTAAATGGCTTTATCTCGTCCTTTTCAACCCGCCTTTCAAACTCGTCTAAAAAAGCATTTATGCCCTTATGAAAACCCATCCCAGCAAAGCTTGAAAAATGATACTCCCACCATTTACTTGCCAAAAGCCTGGCTCTTGTAGCCTCATCAAAGCGGTATTTGATGATTTTCGCAGGCATACCACCCACTATGGCATAAGGTGGCACATCCTTTGTTACCACAGCCCTTTGAGCGATGACGCAGCCTGTATGCAAAGTGATACCAGGCTTAATGAGTGCGTCCGTGCAGATATAAACATCGTTTTCTATGATGGTTTTCTTACCAGCACTTGAAAATGGGGCGTAAGATATGGACGGCTTGAAGTTGGGGTTGAATTTTTGACTAGAATCTTTAAATATGCTATGTATGCCGTCATAGTTGCAAGATGAAGTTGTGATAAGGTGTAGCGGGTGTTTGTCAGCGATGAAGCCCCAGCCAGCCGCAAAAGAGCAGTATCTGCCGATCTTAATATCTGTGCGACGAAGAGGGGAGTTTGAGTAAGAAATCGCTCCCATTTGACAATACACAGCACCGTGCTGAGAGCAAAATTCCTCCGCATAGCCACCATCAGGCACTATGAGCTTATCACCTTCCTTAAAAACTGCGGTGGTTGTGGTAAAGCGGTTGTGGATATTATTTTGCATTAGATATTCTATGGCGAATTTATTTAAGATAATTTGTGGCATTTGTACTACTTTTGTGAATTTTAACTAAAAAAAGCTTTAAATTTTCATTCATTTCAACTTCTCACCCTCTTTGCAAAATATTTAGGCGATTGATACTTTTAGCTAAAATTTTATAGGATTTTTTCTAATCAATTTTAACAAAATTTTATACAAATTTTCATTCTTAACTTTAACATTATATC
>NZ_QHLI01000026.1 GCF_006864425.1 Campylobacter troglodytis
TAAAGAGCAGTGAATTTTAAGTAGCTTTAATTGTCGAATTTTTTGATAAGCTTTAAAAAAACAAATAATTTTTAAACAAGCTTAATCAATGAATTTTTTTAAAGGAGGGTGAAGTTTAAGTGTTTAAGTAGGTTTAAGTAGTTTTAAGTAGCTAGTTTTTTTTAAAAACAAACGAATTTTAAGTAGAGTTAATTGGCGAGTTTTTTGATAAACTTTTAAAAACAAGTGATTTAAACAAGCTTAATTGTCGAGTTTTTGATCAAGTGTTTTTTGCTTCCTTGCACTCTCGAATATAAGCAAAAGCAGCTTTGCAAACTTTCAATTTGCCAAATTTCATAGCAAATTTATTTTTCGTTTAAAAAATAGAATTTATATATAATGCAAAAATTAAAGGACAAGATTTATATAAAATCTTGCTAAAATGATAAGATAAAATCTGCTTAAGTTAAATTGAGCCTATCAAATTTAATTAAACTTGATAAGAGAAAATTCCTTAAAAGATATTGAACCTTCTAATAAAAATCTAGCAAAAATCTCATAAATCAAATTTTTGCCAAATTATCTAAGATCAACAAAGAATAAATTTAAAAATATAAAAGCTAATCCATAATGCAGTTTCAAGCTAGAAAAAATTTTTCTAAGACTATTCTTATGCTATCCTCATCAAACTGTGTTTGATAATTTATAGCCATCTTAGCATCTTCAAAAAGCTTGAAAAACTCCCTTGCTGCTTTGATTTTGCCTTTTTCAAGCCCACTTAAAGCTAGATCCTTCTTGCCCTTGCTTTCAATGATACAGCAAAGTTCTTTGCCATCTTCGTTCTTTTTATCTAATATGTAAGCAAAGTCAGGCGTATAACTAAAGCCTCCTGCAGCTGGGATCTTGAGTGCATTTTTGGGGATTTTGGTAAAAACCTTTACCTCTTTTATATCGCTTAAAATATTATTTTTTTCTATTTTTGAATCATAAAAAATTTCCTCAAATAAATAGCTACTTGGCGTTTTGCCCTCAGTTTGCATAGTGCCAAAATTTAGCTTTACTGTGTTTAAAGCCTCGCCCTCTTTGTTAGTAAAAACCGTAGGATGAGCCTTGCTTGAAAGCTTACAAAAGCTTACTTCAAATTTACTCAAAGCATTTTCAAACAAAAAGTCATTAAAATGCTTTTTTAGCTCGTTTATATTGTGCGGATTATAAAATTTTTCATTAATTTCTAGCTCAGCTAAGCACCCGCGCAAGGTGTTTATATTTACAAGCAAGGCCAAAGCCGCTTTTTGCACAAATTCATCCTTGTTTATGGCTTGATAATCCACGCTAGTTAGAGCATTAAAGCCTTTTTGAATGCCTACTAAGTCTTTTGTGTGGGTCATTTTTTCGCTTTGAACTATGATCTCATTTTTTATGGCATTTGGCAAAAATTCCCTTAAAAAATCCTTTAAAAGCCCTTTAAATTCAGCCTCGCTTGTGAATTTATACTCTAAAACCACCCTTTGATTGATAAGCTCCCACAACGCCTTAAGCTCTTTGTATTTATTCTTTCTTAGATGGGCTAGTTTTGTAAGATCCTTTTTATTTCTTATCTTGTTTTCTTGTAATTTTTTGTCAAAAAGCTGTGGGTAGAGTGCTTTCAAAGATGAAATTCCCCCATTTAAAAATTGCAAATCCTCATTTATTATGCCTTCTTTTACAAGCAAATTCATCATTTTAAATTTAGAAAGTTTTATAAGCTCACAAAGTTTTTCAAGCATTTCCTCGCTTAGTTTTTGCATATCATCGCTAAAAATCACCCCACTTTTTTCATTTATTTCTCGCACCAAAGCCCTTGCAAGGTCCTCTTGAGTGTCATTTACTATGTATTGTAAAAAATGCTCCTTTGTGTCCCTACTCATATATTCATTCACAGGTAGTCTAAGCCCCCTACCTACTTCTTGCAATTTGCTTATCTCACTTCCACTAACACCAAGCTTACAAATGGTAAAAACATTAGGATTATCCCAGCCCACACCAAGGGTCCTGTGCGAAAAGATAAATCTTCTTACATTATTTAAAGATAGCAAGGCCTCTTTGTCGTGTAGAATTTCCCTTACTTCATTTGCTATCATTTCCTCCTTATCTTTCTTGTCCTTTGCAAAATACCCCCCACTAAGGCCTTTTAAATTCATTAAACTTTGCTCTAAATACCGCTTATAAAAGCCTGTTGCTCTTTGTAATTTTTCTTGCATAATGTGTTTTGCTAGTTTTTCAAATTCATTACGCAAGGTCTCATTTTTAGCATTATCACTTCTATAACTGTTTATGTCATCTATGAAAAAAAGGCATAAGGGCTTGATCTTACACTCTTCATTAAGCAGCTTTTCTTCTAGGTCAAAATGTCGCTCTAAGGCCGTTTTTAGCATAGCTTGTTGCATTTGTGGTAAGTAATCACTAAGATAAATTCTATCCCCCTTTTTGTACAAAATATCATCATTGTTTAAAAGCAATTCTTTTTTTCTTGTGATATTTTTTATTTTTAAATTCAAAAGCCCTTCACTTAAAGCCCTCAAACTCTCATCAAGCCTTAAAATTACTTCTTTTAAGGGATTTTTTTGCCCCTTAACCTTTAAGGCAAATCTAGCTTGCACACTTTTTTCATCTACTTCTAAAAGCTCTACATATTCTTGCCTTTCATTGCCCTCACTCTTGCAAATGCTAATTTCTATGCCCTTGATTAAATTTTGATTAAAGGCATCAATGGCATTTAAAACATAAAGCAAATTCTCGTATTTTCCTTGAAATTCAAGCCCTTTTTTTGAGTGTTTGCCCTCATCATAAAAGCTAGCACCAAATCTAAATATAAGCTGTGGATTTATCGCCTTTTCACCGCTCTTTGTTGCAAAATCTTGTTTATTTGTGGAAGCTTGAATTCTTTTCCAAGCCTCATTTGTCTTTCTAAACAAATGCGGCTCATCGACAATGCAAACGACATTTAAGGCACTTAAAGCATCAAAGGCATTGTCAAACTCATCAAATAAATTATCATCATAGCCCTTTTTTAGGCTATCAGAGCTTAGCATTGCTGAGTTTATTACCAAAAAGCAAAGCTCGTTTTTGCTTTCATTTTCCACAAAGGCTCTTAAAGCACTTGGAACAGGGTTTTTGTTGCTATCCCTTTTTGCCTCTATCATAAAGGCTTCTAGCTCAAAGCCATACTCGCTTCTAAAATGCTCCCTCGTGCTATCACTTTGTAAAAAATTCATAGTATTTGCCTTTATAGCAAGGCTTGGCACGGCTATGACAAATTTTCTAAGCTTATATTTTGATAAAGCTCAAAGGCCAGCTTTGTGTAGGTATAGGTTTTTCCTGTTCCTGTTTTTATCATCAAATCATAAACATTGCTGTGTAATTTAATGCTTTTTTCAAGCCTTTGTCTTTCTTGCAAATGCCTTAAATTCAGCTCTTTTTGCCTTAAATCTAGCTCTAAGATAGGATTTATCCTGCTATCTTGTAATATGCCTAAATTTGTTTGTTTTAAACTAGCACCCTCAAAGGCTTCTAGCACTGCTTTTATGGCTGCTTCTTGATGAGGCAAGTTTCTTTCATACACAAAGCCCATCACAAAAACCTCGCATTAAGGCTGATTTTTATGCCCTTTTTGTTGCTATATGATCTTAGCCCCTCTTCAAGCTCTCTAATCCTCGCACTTTCAAAGGCATTGTTTAGATAAATTACCTCTTTTATGATGAAATTTTCTTTGTCTATCTTTTCTATCAAGCATTTTAAATGCTTAGTTTTAAAGCCAGTATCTAGCAAAAATAGCCTTTCATTTACCCTTATGGCTTCATAATCATCTAAATTCACAGTTTCATTTGGTATGTGAAGTGCTATGCCTAAATCCAGCCTAAAAGTCTCTAAAAGGGCATTTTTATGCTCCTGGTTTAAGAAATTATAAAGATTTGCATCTTGTGCCTTTATGCTTGGGGTTAGCTCATAAATCTTAAAGCCCAAATCTTGGCTTGAATTTAACGAGGCGATCTTTGCCCCTGCTCTTATGATTCTTTCCTTGGTAATGTCAAATATAGTAGGATTTTCGCTTTTTAGCTCATTTTTGCAAAAATCAAAGGCGGTTTTTGATTTTTTCTCATCGATTTTTTCATCAAGCTGCACTAGGATAAAGCGTCTATTGGCGTTATCTTGTGAATTTAACTCCATCACAGCGTGGGCTGTTGTGGCTGATCCTGCGAAAAAGTCTAAAATGATTTCAGGCTCATTTTGAGAAGTAGAGTTTGCCAAAGGCAAAGCCCCTTGTTGTGCGGAGGGTTCGCCTTTTAAAGCCCCCTCCCTTGCGGAGGGGGTTTGGGGGTGGGTAAATTTTGCGTTAGCAAAATTATCATCTTGCAAAATTTGTGAATTTTCTTTTGAATTTTCACTTAAATTCAAGGCATTTACTGAATTTGGAGTGTTCTTTAACAACCCACCCCCTAAATCCCCCTTCGCAAGGGAGGGGGACTTGCCATCATTTACGCTATGCGGAGTATCGGCAGAGTCGCCCCCCCCCCCCCGTTGAATTCAGGGCTGTTTGGGATTGTTGAAACTCCTAAAAGGCGTTTGATTAAATCAACAGGTTTTGGGTCTTTGAAAACATTTGCTCCAAAAATTTCTTCATTTTCAGTGTTGCCATCTGAAGTCCAAACGCCCGAAATTATAGAATACATTAAAGATTGATTACCCCCACTATATCTACAAACGAGATTAAATTTATCATTGTAAGGTTTTAAAAAATATGTGCCGTTAGCTAATTTTTCTTTTATTTCATCATATTTTTCTTGCGATATTAGTTTTTCTTTCAAAAATATATCCATTTCCTCAAACATTAAATTTCTATGATTTATGAGTTCATTTGGATACTTTTCATATATGTTTCTCAATTTTGGATTATTTGTGTATTTTCCGTGAATTTTTCTCAAAAAATCCGTTTCAATGCTTGATTTTTCCTTAACTTTAAACAATCCTTTTAACAAACTTTTATCTTTTGCGTAAATCAAAACATATTCGTGTCCTTCGTAAAAATACTTTGCTTGTCCGCCGCCTGATTTTTTCTGCCACACAAAGCAACTTACAAAATTCCCCTCCCCAAAGATATTATCGCATAAAAGCTTTAAATTGGCTTCTTCATTATCATCGATGGAGATGAAGATCACCCCATCATCACGAAGTAAGCTTCTAGCAAGATAAAGCCTTGGATACATAAAGCTTAGCCAAGCACTATGAGAACTTGCCTTGTTAAGGGTTTTACTCAGTATATTTTCAGCCTCATCCTCACTTATATCAGCCATATTTGCTAGGCTTTGTGGGGTAAAATCCCTTTCGTCATTATAGACAAAGTCCTTGCCTGTGTTGTAAGGTGGGTCTATGTATATCATTTTAATCTTGCGGTAATAGGCATTTTTAAGGTGTTTTAGCACCTCTAAGTTATCCCCCTTAATCAGCACATTTTTAGAATGTGCATTTTGTGCTAATTTGTTGTGGGCATAATCTTGAGTGATAAGGGTATTTGTAGGAAGCCTTTGCATAAGCCTTGCGTAAGAGCCAGGTAAGGGCGTAGGATTCCTTTGAAAGGCTTTCTTTTATGTTCTTTTCTTGCGTTAGTTTTGCTTGAATTTCAAGCTTTGCTTTTGAATTGTCTTGTGTATTTTGACTTGTTTTAATTTTAGGCTTTTCTTGTGTATTAAATTCAAGCCTTTCTTGTTCTTTAAATTCAGGTTTTGCTTGTGAGTTTTCTTGTGAGTTAAATTCAGGCTTTGCTTGTAAATCGTCTTGTGAGTTTTGATTTTCTTTTGCGAATTTGTCTTGTGAATTTTGACTTGCTTGAATTTCAAATTGTGCATTTAAATTTTGACTGTGAATTTGAGCTTTTTCTTGTGTGCTTTGACTTTTTTGAGCTTCAAGTGCATTTTGTGCTTTTAACTCCCCTTGTGTTTCAAACTCTTTTTGAAGTTCAAGCCTTGCTATAAAATCAGCTATGCTTTCTTTAAGCCTTTGTGTTATTAGTTTTCCGTTTTTGTCAAAGCATTGCGGGAAGTAAGCTTTAATGAGCTTAAGTATCTCTTTGCTTTCTAGATCAAGCATCTTCGCCCCTTTTTGTGAATTTTTTGAATTTTGCCCTTTTTCTTAAAGCCTTGCTGAATTTTGTCAATTTCTATCTTTGTTAAATTTAACTTTTATAAAATTTCGCCTTACCAAATTTATATGTTATCAAATTTTTAGCTTACTGAATTTTGCAAAAACATTTCTAATGCTTAAAGTTAAGTAAAATTACACAAAGGCAAATTAAATTAAGCTTATATGAGTTTTATTTGAATTTAAAGCAAAAAGCGACAAAAACAAGCCCTCATTTTAAGGACTTGCTTTGTCGCTTTGAATTTAAGCTAGTTTGCCTCACACATAAAACTTTTACGCACCGCATCAAAAGACTTTTTCTACGCACAGCAAAGAGCCTTTTTCGCAACCGCGCAGTTTTTGCAGCACAAAAACGGACAAACAAAAGCCTTGTGAAATTTACAAAGCTACTCCACCTCAGCGTCTATGACATCATCATCTTTTTTGTTCTTGCCCCCGCCGCTTGAGCCTCCAGAGCCGCCAGCAGAATCGTCCTTTTTATACATAGTTTCAGCTATTTTATGCGAAGCATCGCTTAGAGCCTTCATCTTAGCCTCTATCTCTTCTTTTGTGGAATTTTCGTTTTTAAGGGTTTCTCTTAGCTCGTCCAAGGCTTTTTGTATGTTTGCCTTATCTTCTTCTGGCACCTTCTCGCCAAGCTCGCCCAAGGATTTTTCCACCTGATGAGCTAGGGCTTCGGCTTGATTTCTAGCCTCAATGACCTCTTTTCGCTTCTTATCCTCTTCTTTGTGAAGCTCAGCGTCTTTTACCATTTTTTCAATCTCTTCCTCGCTAAGTCCGCTTGAGCCCGTGATTTTAATCTCTTGAGCCTTGCCTGTTGCCTTGTCCTTTGCAGACACGGTTAAAATGCCGTTTGCGTCTATGTCAAAGGTAACTTCAATTTGTGGCATTCCTCGTGGGGCTGGCGGGATGCCCTCTAAATTGAAATTTCCCAAGGATTTATTATCCCGGCTAAATTCACGCTCCCCTTGCAAGACATTTATCGTTACGGCTGATTGATTATCCTCGGCGGTTGAGAAGGTTTGTTCCTTTTTGGTAGGTATGGTCGTTCCCTTTTCGATGATTTTTGTCATCACGCCTCCGAGGGTTTCTATGCCAAGAGAAAGCGGGGTTACATCAAGTAAGAGCACATCTTTAACATCGCCGCGAATGACAGCACCCTGAATGGCAGCACCTATGGCTACAACCTCATCAGGATTTACACCCTTGTTTAGGTCCTTGTTAAACGCCTTTTTTACCTCATCTTGCACGAGAGGAACGCGGGTTGAGCCACCCACCATAACAATCTCTTTTATCTCGTCCTTTTTAAGCCCTGCATCTTTTACCACCTCGTTGATTTTGCTGATGGTTTCATTGACCATCTTTTCTATCATAGATTCAAATTTAGCGCGGGTAATCTTTTTCACAAGGTGCTTTGGACCTGTGGCATCTGCTGTGATAAATGGCAAATTCACCTCTGTTTCAGTGGCTGAGCTAAGCTCTTTTTTGGCATTTTCAGCCGCTTCTTTAAGGCGTTGCAAAGCCATCACATCGTTTTTTAGGTCTATGCCTGTTTCGCTTTTAAACTCGTTTGCCAAAAAGTCGATGAGCTGGTTGTCAAAGTCATCGCCTCCCAAAAAGGCATTACCCCCTGTGGCAAGCACCTCTACGACATTATCCCCTGTTTCAAGCACGGTTACATCAAAGGTCCCGCCACCCAAATCATAAACAACTATCTTTTCGCTTTCTTTTTTATCAAGCCCATAAGCAAGTGCTGCGCTGGTAGGCTCGTTGATGATGCGAAGCACATTTAATCCTGCAATGGTTCCTGCTTCTTTTGTGGCTTTGCGTTGTGCGTCATTAAAATACGCAGGCACCGTGATGACAGCATCCACTACTGTGTCTCCCAAAAAGGCTTCAGCGTCTTCTTTAAGCTTCATTAAAACCTTGGCTGAAATTTCTTGAGGGGTGTAAATCTTTCCTGCTATTTCAACCGCGCAAGCTCCGTTTCTTTCTGTGATATGATAAGGCAAGCGTGATTTTGCCTCCTTTGCAGCCTCTTCGTTTATCATAAGCCCCATTATTCTTTTGATAGAATAAATGGTTTTTTCAGGATTAGTTACAGCTTGACGCTTTGCACTGTCTCCTACTAAAACCTCGCCCTTGTCTGTGAATGCCACGACAGAGGGGGTTGTGTTCTTGCCCTCCTTGTTGGGGATTACCTTACTTTCTCCTCTTTCATATATGGAGACGCAAGAATTTGTTGTTCCTAGGTCTATTCCTATAAGTTTGCTCATTTTTGTCCTTTCTAAGTTTGCAAGTTTAACTTGCATTTTGTGAATTTAAGCTATTTTGCTACGCTTACCTTGCTAGGTCTTAGCACTCTCTCGCCCATTTGATAGCCCTTTTGATAAACCTCAACTATGGCAGAGCTTGAGTGGTGTGCGCTTTCTACATTCATCATAGCCTCGTGTAGATTGTGATCAAACTCCTCGTGCTGCATAATGGGCTTAACCCCGTGCTTGGCAAGCTTTGCTAAAAACAAATCCAAGGTGTTTTTTACTCCTTCTTTGAATTTTTCTCCCACCTCGTCATTTGTTTCAACACTTGCTGCTGCTTCGAGTGCATCAAGCACATCAAGCAGATCCCTTGCAAAGTTTTCATTAGCATAAGCAAGGGCTAGAGACTTTTCCTTTTCTAGCCTCTTTTTGATGTTTTCAAATTCAGCATTTGATCGCATATACTTATCTTTAAGCTCGGCAAGTTCTATTTTACAAGAGTTTAATTCGTCTATTTCTTCGTTTTGAAGCTCTTCTTTTTCTTCTGTCGAGCTTTCTTCTTGATCTTTCACTCTTCCTCCTTTTGAATTTTTTGTGTATTATATAACATTGAGTGTAACAATGTCAAGTATTTTTTACAAAAAATTAAAAAAATTTATTTAATAAAATTTAGTCTATTATACTAAAGTTTATTAAGTTACTTAGAGTAAGATCTTAAACTTTGCCTTGTATTTAATGAAAATTTGCTTCTTCTTGTGAATTTTTTAAACACTTAGTCCTATGAGTTGGCGTTTAAATTCAAGGAAATTAAAGAATTTAAGATGAGTAAGGATCTTTAAAAAAAATAGCCAAGCAATTTAAAAATCTTTAAGCTTGAATTTAAAAAGATAGCTTGTAGCCTTGATCTAAGTTTAGAATCTAATCAAACAAAAGACACAAAATTATTAAATAGCCCTATTAAATTCAAAACACAGTTTATTTTTATCTTACTTAAAGTCCTTGCTTGAAGCTAAAATTAGCTTGAATTTTCTAGCTAGTATTTAAACCGTCAAGCTTTTGATATTTTATCTTGCAAGTAGGCTTTTTTAAAGAGGTATTGATCTTAGATAAAGTATTGTCATTTTAAAAGAAGCTAGGCATTTTCGCAAGAAAATGCCAAAGATTAAAATATAAAATTTCAAAAAATGTGAATTTTTTAAGCCTCCACAAAAGAATAAAAAAGACAAAGCAATGCCTTTAAAAGCCTACAAGCAAATTTATTTTAGCCTTAAAAACTCCCCAACAAGCTTTTCAATCTCCTTGATTCCAAGCTGCCAAAAGTTTTTATCCTCAATGTCAAAGCCAAAAAGACCCACTAGCTCCTTAGGGCTCTTGCTACCACCTAAGGATAGCATTTGTATATATCTTTCCTTAAAATCCTCGCACTTACCACTTTTATAAAGCCCATAAAGTGCTAGTACAAGAAGCTGGGCATAGCCATAGGCATAGCAATAAAAAGGAGTATGTATGAAATGTGGTATATAACTCCACCAAAGCGAGTAATGCTTACTAAGTTTAACGCTACCATCAAACATCTTCTCGCTTTCTTTTAGCCAAAGCTCATTAATTTCAGCCAAACTTAGCTCGCCTTGATGTGCGTGTATGGCTCTTTCAAAGGTGGTGAAATTTATTTGTCTGTAAAGGGTGGCAAAGATGTCTTCTAATTTTGAGGCATAAAGTCCTATAAGCTCATCTTTTTTCAAGGATTTTTTCATATAATCAAAAACAAGCATCTCAGCAAAGACAGAAGCGGTTTCAGCTGTGGTTAGAGGGGTATCTTGGCTTAAAAAATTCACGCTGTAGCTTAATTTTTGATGTATGGCGTGTCCTAACTCGTGTGCAAGGGTAAATAAGTCTCTTCTTCTTTCTGTGTAATTTAGCAAAACAAAGGGATGGGTATCGCTTACTGTTGAGTGCGAAAAGGCTCCTCCTCTTTTATTTTCTCTTGGATAAACATCTATCCAGTTTTCATTGAAGGCTGTTTTTGCGATCTGGCTAAATTTGGGAGAAAATGAATCAAAGGCTTTTATCACTATCTTTTGAGCCTTTTTGTAATTTACACTTAGATCCTTGCCCAAAGGTGCGTATCTATCATAATCTTTGAGGCTTTTAAGCCCTAGAATTTGACGCTTTCTTTTGTAAAAGGTGCCAACTAGGTGGAAATTTTTTTCTGTGCTTTCAATGAGTGAATCCACGCTTGCTTGGGTGATTTGATTACTTATATGTCTTGATTCTTCGGCATTTTTATACTGTCTAAGCTCACAAATGCTCTTTCTTTCAGCCTTGATCATATTTAAAATATAAGCAAGTGTGGGTGCATTTGCTTGAAGCACCTTGCTAAAAGCCTTTGCGGCGGTTTTTCTGGTGTTTCTATTTGCACTATAAAGCTTGCTTAAAGCCTCCTCCTCGCTTAGAAGCTTGTTTTCAAAGCTTATCTTCCATCTGCTTGTCATCTCATCAAAAAGCCTTGCAAATGCTCTTGCTCCCGTGCTTGAAAGGTGTAAGATAACTCGCTCTTCTTCCTTGCTAAGATTATGCTTTTTATTTTTGATGAGATTTTGCAAATAAAAGCCATATTCCTCGCACTCACTTATAATTTTTTGTGCCTTTTTTGGCTCAAATTCACAAAATTCAAGCTCAAAGAAGAGCATATTTTCCTCTACACCCTTGCACTCTTGCTCATAGTTTGCATAAAGTGCTCCCTTGCTTGTATCCCTTGCAAAGCACAAAAAGGCATAGCTCATTATCTTTGCTATATTAAAGGCTATTTTTTCATATCTTTGCAAGGCTGTTTTAAACTCAGCTGTTTTTAAGGTGCTAAGCTTGTTCTCATAGTCCTTTTTAAAAGCCCTTGCCTTTGTTTTACTCTCTTGTAAAAGCTTCTTTGCTAAGTCCTCAGTGCTAAATAAATCCTCTAAATTCCAGCTCATCTTTTGTCCTTTTTTGTTTGAATTCTAGCAATTTAAACTTAATCGCATTAAAGATCTTGCCAAATATTAGGGCTAAGATGGGGGATCTTGTCCTTAATTTAAAGAAAAGAATTTAGATAAGATTAAAAATTTAGGAAACATTTTTTATCAAGCTTTGCTTGAATTTATAAGCAAAAATTAAAGCATAGCCCTAATGGCTACAAAAATTAGATCTTAATATAAAAGCTAGATAAAACAAAATGATATAATAGATCCTCATAATTTTGTTAATGGGGTATAAGTGATCAAAAAAGAATCTATAAATCAAGTTGATTTAATCAAATTCTTTGACAATGAAAAAGATGGATTAAGGGAGTTGGAATTTATACTGAGTGGAAATTTATACACAAACAATGGCATTAAAAAAGAAAAGATTGAGGATCTAAGATATATTTGTCATAATTTTAAGCTCTATCACAAGCTAAGAGATGATCTAAGTGCTAAAAAGATCTTTAAGCTCTTAAAACAAAAGGTAGGTGAGGGGCTTAGCGTAAGGGTTTATTCTTTTGAAAAGAGCTTAGAAGAAAGCATAGCAAAGCCTTACTACCTAGATCCAACAAGCAATAAAATATATGATAACAAAATATCTAAGAGTTTAGAGGTATTTTCTTTCTATGATGAGGATAATCCTCTTGTAAAATTTACACAAGGTCTAAGACAAATAGCCAAGGAAAATGCCAAGGATATAGCTAAGATTGATCTTAGGCTTGATGATTTAAACGAAATGGCTGCTTATTTATTATTTGATGAAAAAGAAAAGAACCAAGATAAGCTAGAAAAAATTCAAAAACTAAATGAGAAATTTTACAAAGAACTAAATAAATTCAAAGAAGCATTGAAAGATTATATAGTAAAGGTGAAAGAATGCGAATATTATGACAAGCAGATTAAGGCTAAAATTATTAAAACGCTGAATTTATTTTTTGATGAAATGAAAGATAATATAAAAGAGCTTGTAAAAGAGGGAAATAATTTAATATTAAAAGAAATACTTAAATTTTTCATAGCCCTTGTTGATCTTAGTGATCTTAAAACAATGTTTAGTAAGCTTACTATTTTGCCTATTTTTTTGGATCTTATAAATACTGCCAACAGTATCAAACATTTCAAGGATAATCAAATAAAATATGCCTATTTGCTACCACTATATAAGCTTTTAAATCAAAAAATGGCTATGTATCTCACCCTAGCTCAAAGAATGTTTTGCTCGCATTTTTTTATTATCAATAAAACAAATATCATTGATCTTTCTGGCATAGATCTCTTTAAGAACAACAAGGCTATCTTAGACAAGGGATTAGGTTTTGTTGCACTTATAAATGATCTAAGTGCTTTTGTGAATTTTTTAGAAAATAATGATATAAATTTAAATCAAACATATAAAAATAACTGCATAGCAAACACCGCTCAAACAAACAGTGCCGCTCTTTTAGATAAATACCTAAGCCACCAGCTTCATAAAAGCATCTTGCTAAATTATATAGAATACCCAAGCTTTGCTTCATCTTATCTAGCTGAGATCTTACAAAATAAAAACAACAATGCCTTATATAAAACAAATAATGCTTTGCCATCTAATCCAAATGAATTAAATTATTTGGTTATTAGCAATGCTCCTACTTATGAAAACGCAGGACTTGAAAGCGAAATTATGCAGCATTTTTTAGGATATAAGATAAAAAGGCTTGGGCAAAATAAAAAAATTGCTAGTAGCTATGCATCAAAGATTGATTATAGCAACTACTGTATAGATAGGCAAGGCACTAAGCTTTGTGTGGTGAGATTAAGCCCCTTTGTATGTATAAAAACTAGCCAATACAACGAGATCTATGAGCTGGCTAAGAGCTATGAGGATGAGAATTTTGCACTGTATTATCCACAAGAAAAATACAAGGCAGAACAAATGATTGCTTATATAGCTTCTTTTTTTAAACAAGCAAAGGAGCTTAAAGAAATAATCAACTCAGGCAAAGACTTTTTTGAGCAATACCTCAAAAATATGCAAATTTTTTTAGAAGCCATACATAAAAACAAGATTCCAAAAAACACAAAATATTACTACTGTTTAAGTGAAATTTTACTAATAGCTCTTAGTTTTTATCTTATACAAAGGGAGTTGAAAAACTATGGCAAAGATTATGAAGTACAAATTATCAACAAAGATTCTTTCTTTCCCACCATAAACACCACCTCCTATCAAGTGCTTAGCTTTGAAGATATAAAGATAAATTTTATCGCTCAAAATGCCTATATTAAGCTTTCTGATGGGCTAAGCAAAAGAATATTTTTAAACAAAGCATTAAAAGAAAGCTTGGATGAAAAGCTAGATGATGAGTGCTGTATATTTTTAGATCTCTTAATGGCTAAGAACACTCAAGATAAAGAAGAGCTCGAGTATGACTTAGAAGAGGATCTAAGTATAGACAAAGAATTTATGCAGTATATAGAGTATAAAGCAGATCTTATACAAGAAGAAGAGACACTAGAAAAGGCATTTAAAAAAGAATTTCCTAATTTTAAGCTAACACAATATGATCTTTTAGAAAAGGCATTTGAAAGCTTTATTTCTTCTTTGTTTCCCTTTGTGGATTATTTAAACATTGATGATTTAGAGCTTTCAAAAAGACTTTTAAAAAATGTATTAGAGCAAAAACCCTTAAAAAAAATACTTAAAGAAGAATTAGGGCTTGCTTATCTAGCTCTTTTATTAAAAAACACAAAACCCTTACAAACAGTAACTAAGCATTCTTTCTTCATAAAACAGTCTTTTAAGATGATGCTTAGAGCAGAAAAATATGCATTAATGTATGAAAAATTAAGCGAGATCAAGATAGAGCTAACTGTTACAAAAAATATATCAAAAATTAATAGATTCAAACGGTTTAGTAAAAACTATCTAAGAGCATATACAAATCGAGCATATAAACAAGCCTTGCAAGATCTAGGCAAGGGCATAGTTTTAAATTTTATTGATGAGTATTTTTACACAAGCTTTGAAAGGCTTGAGGCTCAATATAAAAAAATAAGCTTTGAACATTTTCTTTATAAATATGATGAGCCTTATGCTGTTAAGCAAAAAAATTTTATCACATATCCTTTGAAAATTCAAAGCAATTTTATGTGCTTTGATTTTAATGAAATGTTTTATGGTGGAAAGCTTTGTACTGGTGGATTAAGGTATTTTTTAGGCTTTTCTTATATTTTTCATCTGAGAAATTTTAAAGATGATCTTATAAAAAGAATTATATATTTTATCGCACTTGATCATCATAGACACGAAGATAGCTTAGAAAATTATATAAACGAGTTAAAAGCACCGTCAAAACAAATAGGCAAAGTAAAATGTGATGAATTATATAAGGAATTCATTCCAAACAAGGAGCCAAAATATTATAAAATAAGTAAGGATGGAATAAGCTCTAATAACCCACAAGAAAGTGCTACAATGCAATATGAATTATATAAGCTATATAAAAAAAGAGAAAAAATAAAAAATAGCCAAGGAAAAAAAGTGCCATCAGCCATTGATGCCTATAATGAAGCCTTAGATATTTTACAAGATCTTTATGATAAGATCTTACACACTAAAAATCACAAAGATGACAATAAAATGAGAAGGCTGCTAGAATGCCTTGAACTTATAGGACAAAATAATATTTGGGCTATGTATATTGAGGAAAATGATGAAAAAGAAGCACGTAATAACTTAGACGAAGATAAAAAAAGACCTCCTTATTTTATAGGAAGATTAGCCACAACAATTATTAGAGACGGTGGATTATGGATAGGATAGAAGCCTTTTATAATTATTTATTTAAAGAAGATGAGAGCTATGAGATACGAACGCCCAATGGCATCATCTTAAAGGTAGATAAAAATACAAATAAAATACATTTCACACCTAGAACAACACCTGCAAAAGTTGGCAAATACCGTGATATACAAACAAAGGCTCTCTTAGAGGCAAATGAGATACTTATGAACTCACCATATAAAACCTATAAACCACACATTCTTGATCCAAGACTAAAAACAGGACAAAGCTCAACCTTGCTTGAATTTAAAAGAATACAGTCATATTATTATAAAGAAGCACCCCTAGGAAGGGTGGCTCCTTGGACAAAAAAAGAAAAGGCTTATTATGAAGCTTTAAAAACAAAAAGAGAACGTTATAAATATTTACTCATAAGAAGTGGGCTAAGAAGTGCAGCTATAAATATACCCTACGATGCTTATTGCAATATAAATGAAGAGGGTAAGCTAATAAATTCTGAGTTTGTGGGGCTTTATGAAGAAGTAGAAGAAAATAGAGGACTTCTTGGTTATGGATATTTACCCCTTGCAGAATACGAACTTTCAGCAGGACTACTAGGTGATATACGAGGCATAGGTGGTGCTACGGCTTTGTTTAATACAGGATTTAAGGCAAGGGCTATTCAGGTTTACTGGCTTTATATGCAGGTTTTAAGTTTAAGTGGTGTGCTTGATAATTATGAGCCAGAACTAGCCTTGGGCTATGGCTTAATAGCAAATCTAAGAAAGCAAAATATGCTAAAACAATTCATAGAAAATCCACCCTATGATAGCTTTAATATGCTGCCATATTTAGATGAAATGATAGGGGTTGATTGGGTAATGGACTTTAATGAGCATTTGCTTGTTAATGATGCTGGAGGAGACGCCTTAGCCTGGATATGTCAAAAAATAGAAAGAGGAGAGCTACTTGATCCCAGAGACTCAAGGGCAACTTCACAAGATAGGCTAATATTTGACGCACAAAGAAAGAACTCTGATTTTAGAACCTTTGATATGGAAAAACCAAACGAATGGAGCATAGAAAATATGCAATCTTTTAAAATGCATCTGCGTTTGCAAGCTAATATAGCAGCTTTAACCCCACATCAAAGCTATCCAAATGCACCCATATATGCTACGCCAGAATACTTACAAAGGCTTTATTATGAGGGAAAATTTGATGCAAAAAAATGGGATATTACAATACCGGCCATATATAGAGAATATTTTCCGCAGTATTTAAGAGAACAAATAGAAGACTATGCAAAAAAGCATAATATTAAAGATTAAAATTTAAGCACTTGATGCTTTTAGCTACAATCACATAGGAACTTTTCTAAGCCCTTTTGATAAAATTTGGCTTTTTTTCGCAAAAATGTTTATTTATCACTCTAAGCCTATGGGCGAAGAAGGCATTAAATTTAAAAAGGCATTAAATTCAAGGTGCTTATCCATAAATTCGTGGATTCTTAGCTTCGCTTAGTATGAGAAGAATACTCAAAATGGAAAATTGTTTTGTCATTCACAGAGGCGATAGGAAGAATTCAAAGGATTTTCAAGGTTTGCTTTTTTGCTTTTGGATATTTCGCTACGCCTAGAATGACAAGCAGTATTGTCATATTGAGTTTTCGTAGAAAACAAAAGATCTCTTTTTAAATTTAGAAATACTTCGCAACATTTAAAATGATAAATAGTATTTTATATAAAATCAATATTTTTGTTAAAATAGAGCCTAAAATTTTATACAAAATTTCATTTTTAAGCTTTTAGAACTAATTATATAAGCTAAAAACATCAAGCACCAAGATTAAACATCATAGAATTTTTTTAGACTAAATTCGAATTTTATTTGGCTCTTTTTTAAAAGAGTGCTATCTTTGTTTATAATGAAAGGAAGCGAAAATAGAAAAAGAAAGGCAATCTTAGGCAATTTTGTCATATTCAAGATAATATTTAAAGCCCCTTGCTTAAACTAAGTTAAAACATCAATAAGAATTCACAAATAATGCTTTAAAACAAAAATTTAATCCTTTCTTATAAATTTTTGGCAAAAATGCTTAAAAATTCAGGCTTAATTTATAAAAAGATTAAAAATTCACTCAAAGATGAATTGTTTCAAAATTTCACACTTGTTAATGTTAAAACTTCAAAAGCAAAGAGAAATTTTAGCTAAAGCTTGAATTTTCAGTGAATTTAAAATCAAGGTGCATATAGATTACAGAATACGGAGGACAGAATACAAAAAATTGATGAGAAATTTTTGCAAAATGATCTGGCTTAATTAAACTGAAACCAAATGGTTTTTAAGTTAATATCTATGAAAAACAAAAATCCGTTTTTAAATTGTCTTGAAATAAATTTAAGGAATTTTCAAGTATTTTTTACTTCGCCTCCGACTCTTCCTTTGTAAGAAACCCTCGATTTAGAGGTAAAAAGACGCTTTTGTCAAATCTCATAACAAAGTTGTATGTAAAAGAAATTCGCATTTGAACCCTTAAAAAATATGAAAAGCTTTCTAAAATGAGTGGTGAATCAAAGTTGATGAAAGTTATTTTTGCTTCGTGTTACACACTCGCAACTGCGTAGTAGAAGTTTGTGAAATTTAAACTTGCTAAATTTCGTGGAATAAAACAAAGAAATTGTTGGCCTTCACTTAAAAGAAATCAAATTAAGATGAAAAATTTAAGGCAATATTTTCATCAAAATTTATTAAAATGTATAAGCCAAAATCCTATTAAGTTTAATTTTGCCAAACAATTTTTTAAGCTTAAGATAAAAATCCGTCCTCTGTTTTTATTATTTTGTAAGCTGAACGAAGGAGTTTGCTTTGCTAAAAAAGCACAAAATAGCTTAAATTCACAAAAAATTCATCTCCTAATTTTAGCTAAAATTTCTTGTATCAAGCCCACATCCTTAATGCCCACTTCCTTTTCCACACGAGAATTAAAGTCCAAAATGCAAGGCTTTTGCCCTTTTGTATTTGTGGCATTAAGTGCAAAGGTGGCATTGTCCATTCCAAGCCCTCCAGCTAACGCGAATTCTTTGTCATAATTTTTTAACAAATCCCAGTTGAATTTCACTCCATTACCCCCTTTTAATGCACCTTTGGTGTCAAAAAGCACCAAATCAGCATTGATTTCAGTAGGTATTTGCAAATCTTGCCCTACGCTAATTACCTGCCACACGCTTAAATTCAGCTCTTTTAAGCGTTCAAAAAGACTTTTATCTATGCTTTTTTGAATTTGCACGCCGTTTAACCTTGCTTTAAGTGCTGAATTTATAATGAGCTCATCGCTCTCATCAACAAAAACTCCAATTGCCTTTTTGCCGTTTTTTTGAATAAGCTCGCTTAAATTTTTAGCCAAATTTAAACTCACTTGACGAGGGCTTTTAGCAAAAATTAGCCCCATAAAATCAATATTTAAAGCTGCAACTTGCTTTGCATTTTCAAGCTCTTTAATCCCACAAATTTTAATCCTTGTCAAGTTCTTGCACCCTTTTTTGATAGTTTGCAAAAAATTCAGCCACCTTGCCTGAATTTATAGCCTCAAGCACCAAATCTTTTGCAACTTCTAGGCTTTGCACCCTGTTTGCGGTGTAAAGGGCAAACATTGCATTAAGCACCACTATGTCAAATTTTGCGCCCCTTTCTTTGCCGCTAAGTGTATCAAGCAAGATTTTAGCATTTTGCTCAGCATTTCCCCCTACAATCTCGCTGTGAAAAGCCCTTTTAAAGCCAAACTGCTCGGGGCTTATGGTGTAGTTTGTGATTTTGCCTTCTCTTAGCTCATAAATGACAGTATCATCGCAAATACTAAGCTCATCCATTCCGTCCTTTCCACGCACGATTAACGCGTGTTTGCGTCCAAGCTTTCTTAAAACCTCAGCCAAAAGCCTATGCACAGGTGCGTGGTAGTTGCCCATAAGTTGATATTTTAGGCTTAAATTTGGATGTAGCAAGGGTCCAAGCACATTAAAGACTGTGCGAACGCCAAGTTTAGCCCTTACATCCTTCACCTCACCCACAAGAGAATGGAAAAATGGGGCGTGAAAGAAGGCAAGCCCTGTTTCATCAAGCACTCTTTTTTGCTTTTCTATGCTATCAAAGGCTGGGATTTTAAGAGCGGCTAAGACATCTGAGCTTCCGCTTGCACTTGAAACGGCACGGTTTCCGTGTTTGGCTACCTTTACGCCAAGTGCGGCAAGTATAAAAGCCGTAGTTGTGGAGACATTTATGCTCTTAAAGCCATCCCCGCCCGTGCCTACAATGTCTATCATCTCGCTTTCATCGTTGAAAGTGTGAGAATACCTTAAAATATTACTTACAAGTGCGGATAAAGAATGCTCGTTAAGGGATTTTTCAGTGATTAAAACAAGCAAGGCTCCAAGCTGCACAGCCTCATACTCACGGCTAGCGATGATTTGGCAAATTTTGGCAAAGTCATCGTTGTTTAGGGGGTTATTATCTTGTAACTTTGTTATAAACTGTGCTAAATTTGGCTTTTGTTCTGTTTTTGTAGGCTTTTTAGCCTTGAATTTAAGGAAATTCTCAAAGATTTTCAGCCCATACTCGCTAAAATAGCTCTCAGGGTGAAACTGCACGCCGTAATAGGGCAATTCTTTGTGCTTCGTAGCCATCAAAACCCCATCATCCGTGTAGGCAAGGGCTTCAAGCTCATTTGGCAAATTGCAAACTTCAAGAGAATGATAACGCATAACGCTAAATTCCTTTGGAAATTCGCTAAATAGCTCACTTTGCCTCGCAAGAGTGATTTTTGAGCTTACCGCGTGTGCTACTTCTTTGAGCCTTTGAATTTTTGCATTAAAGCAAAAGCCTAGTGCTTGATGACCCAAACAAATGCCAAGGGTTGGAATTTGAAGCCTTGCTTTGAAAATTTCAAGGCAAACCCCACTATCTTTGGGGTGTTTTGGACCAGGGCTTAAAATGATGAGCGAGGGTGCAAGCCTTTTTATCTCATCAAGGGTGATTTTATCGTTTCTATAAACGGCTATTTCATCGTTTGTGAGCTTTAAAAGCATTGTTTTTATGTTAAAAACGAAGCTATCATAATTATCTATTAGCAAGATCATCTTTTGTCCTTTAAGCTCTCAAAGGCACTAAGTAGCGAGCGACGTTTGGCACAAATTTCTTCATATTCTTTTTTAGGCTGTGAATGTGCTACTATGCCAGCCCCGCTTGCGATATAGGCTTTATTTTCTGTGAAAATGAGTGAGCGAATGAGTATGGCAAGTAGGACATCCTCGCTGAATTTCAAAAAGCCGATTGCCCCTCCGTAAATGCCTCTGTTTAAGCCCTCTAACTCGCTGATAAGCTCTAAGGCTCTAATTTTAGGTGCTCCGCTTAAGGTCCCTGCTGGAAATACCGCATTTATAGCATCAAAAATGCTAGCATCCTCGCGTAAATTCGCATAAACCTCGCTTACTATGTGCATTACATATTGATAGCTTACCACAGAAAAGGGATTTGCCACCCTTGTATTTACTCCAAACTTTGACACATCGTTTCTTGCCAAATCAACAAGCATTCTGTGTTCGCTTAATTCTTTCTCATCACTTAGTAAATCCTTTTGAAGTGCTATTTTATCGGTGTTATCGCTTAAATTTCTAGTGCCTGCTATGGGGGCTACAAAAAGCTCTTTGTTTTTAATGCTTAAAACCAGCTCAGGCGATGAGCCAACCACTACCCCATAAGGCGTGGGAAGGTGAAACATATATGGGCTTGGATTTTGCAAGGCTAATTCCTCATAAAATTCAAAGCTATCAACGCTTGTAGCCACACAAAGCTGAGAGGATAGCACCACTTGAAAGATGTCCCCACTTAAAAGATATTCCTTTGCCCTTTGAACCATAGCTAGAAAGCCTTGTTTTTCTTTGTTTAAATCGCTTGTTATTTTAAAGTCTTTTGAGTTTACCGTGTTGTTTGCGTGGGTGCTTGAAATTTTTGAGTTTTTTGTGGCAGGGCTTGAATTTTTTGAGTGTGTTGTGAGGGTTTTTGAGTTTTCATTTGAATTTTCAGAGCTTTTTGTGTCTTGCTTTAAAGATAAATTCAAGGTCTTTGCTGAATTTTTCTTTGAATTTAAATTCACGCATTCTTGTGAATTTGTTGAATTTTCCTTTGAATTTGAGCTTAAATTCACAGTCTTTGCTAAGTCTTCCTTTGAATTTAAATTCACACATTCTTGTGAATTTTTTGCGAAACTCGCTGAATTTTCGTCCAAAAATTCAAAATATGCCTCATCCCCAAAGCTCTCATAAAGCTTTGAATGCTTGTGATAAATCAAATAAGCCCTTGCGTCTAAAAAGAAAAAAAGCGGAAAATCATAGCTTTTTTTAGTAGGCGTTTTTATGTCCTCATAAAGTGTGATGAAATCAGCTGCCAAAACCCCAAAAAAGCCAGCATATTCGCAAAGTGAAACCTTTGCAGCCCTTTCATAAAATCTAGCCTTAAACTCGCTAAAATCCATATCCTTAGCATCCAAACACTCCCCATCTATGCCTATGATGACCTTGCTTTCATCCTCTGCGTAATAGCTTTTAGGAAAGCGAGCTAAAAGCTCTTTGTAATAATCTTGCACCCTGCCTGTAAGCATTTGCCATCCTTTTGTCTTTTAAGATATAACGTTATTGTAAGCGAACTTGTTTTGTGAAATTTTATAGCTAATTAGCCCTTAATTATAGCCAAATTTTTTAAGTCTAAAACAAGCTTTGTCAGCTTAAATTCACAAAAGCAAGGCTTTAAAACTAAGTTTATAAAAGAAACTTAGCTTGAATTCAGTAAGCATTTAAAAATTTTAATATTTCTTATAAGAAAGGATGAATTTTATGCTAGAATTTGAGCCTATTTTTACTTTAAGGCAAAGAATGAAGAATTTAACAGTCCAAGAAAAAAAGGACCTTGATGATATAGTCTTTAATGCACTTGCTAAAAGCACCAAGGCTGGGTTTTTCTCTCTTTTATGGGCTAAGCTTACAAAGCTTCTTTTTAAAGACACTAGATAATTTTTGCAAGTAATTTAAGTAGCCTTTGTAAAATCTAAAAATCCCCTACACAGTTTTAAGATCTAGCATCTTTTTAGACAAAATCTTAGCAAATGGGCTTGTAATTTTTAAAAAATTTAAGCTACTAAGGTATTTTTAAAAAGCAAATTCTCTTGGCAAACAAGTTTTAAGCAAATGCCCTCCTTGTCATTTTAAAAAACTAGGTATTTTTGTAAGAAATTTTACAAGAAGCTTATAAAAGAATTTTAAAGCCTCTTTGCCTTTTGAAGCTTTTTAAAACCTTGCAAAGTAAAACACTATCAGGCAATATTTGTTTAAAAAACATTATTATTAAATTTAGGCTCAATTAAATTTAGCTCAAGATACTTTAATAGGATTTTAGCTTATCAATTTCAGCAAATTTTGATGAGAATCTTGTCCTAAATTTTTCGCATTTATTTTGTTTGCTTTAAGTTAAGGAGTTTGCTTTAAATGAGGGATAAAATTTTCTTTATGCCTTTAAATTTGGCAAGTGTCAACCTCGCATAGCCCTTGTGTTACTGAGTTGCAAGACGAGTGGCAAGAAGTAAAAAATTCACAGTTTCATTGATATGATTGCGTCTTTTTGCAAACTCAAATTTAGAGTGCTTTACAAAATCTTGTGCCCTTACTCCTTCTTGCAAGTTTGCAAGAAGTAAAAAATACTTCAAAATTTCACTTGGCGAAATTCGCAAACAAAGCCTTGTTTTTTATAAACATTAACTTAAAAGCCCTTTGAGTTTAATTGAGCCAAACATTAAAACTTAAATTCAAAGATGGCAGAGATTAAATTCAAGTTATTAAATTTAATCTTTCAACCAAAAATAACCCCCTTAGTCAAAAAAACTGAAGCTTTTTACTTAAAATAGCTTTTTAGTATGCTAAGAAGATTGATCACCTCTTTTTCTCTCTTTGATTTTGTATCTGCTTGGATTAAATGCTGTTTTATGTGCTCTTCTAAAACCCCACTCATCAAAGAATTTATCGAGCCTCTAATGGCTACTGCTTGCTGTAAAATTTCAAAGCAGTCTTTTTCTTCAACAAGCACTCTTTCTAGGGCATTTAACTGACCTCTGATCTTTTTAATGCGAACAAGGAGTTTGTGTTTATTTTCTGGGCTGTGTTTCATAAGCTTCCTTTTTAAGATATACTAGGGTATGGTATTATAGCCTTACTTAGCTTAATTTAATATTTATTTGAGTAAATGTGAAAAATCTTTAATCTTTTAAGATAATTTTAACTATACTAGGGTATAGTATATTTACAATTTTAAAGAAAGGATTTTAATATGAAAAAAGCTAAGTTTTTATTTCACGAGCCACTACTTAACAAAGCTACACTAAACATTCACTCAACACATACTCACAAGCAAGGCTTAGAAGATAAAGAAGAAAATTCACACAGCCACAGTGAGTTTTTACATAAGGCTAATTCGTCCAAGCATAGCGAAAATAAATATAATGTAAATTCACACTCAGCCCACAAAGAACACAGCCACGAGGGGCATTTTGATGCAAGAAGTGCAGACAAAAGGGTTTTGCTTATAGCCTTTGGACTGAGTGTGTCTATGATGGTGGTGCAGTTTATCTACGCACTAGCTACAAACTCCCTTGCCCTTTTAAGCGACACCTTGCATATGTTTTCTGATGCCTTTGCTTTGATTTTAAGCTTTTTAGCCATTTTAGCTACTCAAAGGCTTAAAAGCGAGCAAAAAACCTTTGGTTATTTTAGGCTTGAAATATTAGTAGCCCTCATAAATGCCCTTGCTCTCATACTCTCGGTTATATATATAAGCTATGAAGCCATACAAAGACTTATAAATCCAAGCGAGATAGACGCTAAGACCATGCTAATAGTAGCCTTTGTAGGACTTTTGGTGAATGCTCTTAGTGGCTTTTTGATGTTTAGGAGTGGCAATTTAGAAAATATCAACATAAGATCGGCTTTTTTGCATATAATTAGCGATTTGTTAAGCTCTATTGGTGTTATAATAGGAGGCATAGTTGTTTATTTTACGCAACTTTATTATATAGATAGCATTTTGGGACTGTTAATCGCCCTTTTGCTTTTAAGATGGGCTCTTGTGCTTATAAAACAAAGCGTAAATATCTTGCTTGAAAGCTCTCCCATTGACATACAAAGTGTAAAGGCACAAATTTTAGGCATTAAGGGGGTTGTTAAAATAGAGGATCTGCATATATCTCAAATTACAAACAAAATGTTAATAGCCACCATGCACTTGCAAGTAAAGAGTGATTTAATTAGCGACTTTGAGCTTATTTCGCATCAAATTTCAAGGCTTTTGTATGAAAAATTTGAGATAGGGCATTGTACCATAGAACCTAGCCTTAGCAACTAAGATCTTGTTTTTTAAAAGCTTTGTTTGGTTTTTGTTTATAAAATCTTTGCTAAAAGGGTATCGAACTTAGACAAATGTCTTACTTGTCATTTTAGAATACAAGAGATATGTTTTCAAGCAAATGCTACAAATTAAAATTATAAAAACTTAGGCTTTGAATTTTAAAGCCTCTTTGTCTTTTGTAAGCTTACAAAAAATTCAAAATGACAAAGCAAGGCTTTTTTAGCCTATGAAATATAAAAATATTTTTCTTAAAAATTCATTAAATTTAAAGGATTTTTAGGCTTTGAATTTTACTAAGACGTTTTGTAAAAAGCCTTTTTTAAATTCAAAGCACACCAAACTCAGTTTGAATTTAAGCTTAAATTTAACTATAAACTGTGAATTTATATCAAAATTTAATCCTCTATCTTTTTTAAGGGAACTTAAATGCTATGTTAATTTAAGGATTTTTAGAGAAAAAATCTTTATTAAAGCTTAGGCTTGTTAAATTTAAGGCATTTTTTCATTTACTTTTTTAAGCTTAAAGACTAAGGCATTAATTTATTTTGCTATTAAATAGCTAAAATACATTTAAGCGAAGATAAAAGACTTTTAAAATGCTTTAATTAACTATCGTTTAAATTTTACTTGGCTTAAAACACAGTTTTTTGTTTATAAAATATTCATTTTAAATTAAATTTTATAAAAGTTTTTAGCATATTTAAAATTTAATGCTAAAATATGATATATAAATTCAAAGGATAAACTATGCAAAACAACCCAACCCCCTTTTTAAACAGAGAGCTTTCTTGGCTGAGATTTAACACAAGGGTCTTAGATCAGTGCTCTAAGGATCTTCCTCTACTTGAAAGGCTTAAATTTATAGCCATTTACTGCACGAATTTAGATGAGTTTTATATGGTTCGTGTGGCTGGTTTAAAGCAGCTTTTTGTAGCAGGGGTTGCTATGGGTAGCGTTGATGAGATGACGCCTTTGATGCAGCTTGAAGAAATAAGGCTTTATTTGCATAAAGAAAAATACGCCTTAGAAAAGTATTTCGCCCAAGCTCTTAAAGAGCTTGAAAAGGAAAGCTTATTCATAAAATCCTATCAAGATCTTGATGAAAAATTTCAAAAAAAATGCGATGAATTCTTTTTTTCAAACATCCTAGCCGTCATAGTGCCAATAGCTGTTGATTCAACCCATCCCTTTCCTCATCTTGCAAATTTATCCTTTTCCTTGGCTGTAAAGCTTTGTGATCCCATACATTCAAGCACGGTTAAATTTGGTATGATAAAAATTCCACCCGTCTTGCCAAGATTTTACGAAGCAGATAATAATATCTATGTCCCCATCGAAAGCATTATACAACACCATGTAGAAGACATCTTCCCAGGCTATAAGCTACTTGATTCAGCACCATTTAGGGTAACTAGAAATGCAGATCTTTCCATAGAAGAGGAGGAAGCGGATGATTTTATGATCATGCTTGAACAAGGCTTACAGCTTAGAAAAAAGGGAGCCTTTGTGAGATTACAGGTGCAAAAGAACACAGACAAGCAAATTATAGAGTTTTTAAACTCTCATATGAAGATCTTTCACAAGGATATTTATGAGTATAATCACATCTTAAATTTGCCATCCTTGTGGCAGATCGTAGGCAACAAGGCCTTTGCCCATCTTTTATACCAAACCCATGTGCCAAAGCTGCTGCCTCCTTTTTCTTACAATGATAGTGCTTCAATGTTTGAGCACATAGCAAAGCAAGATATGTTGCTTTTTCATCCCTATGAGAGCTTTGATCCTGTTTACCGTTTCATAAAAGAAGCTAGTATTGATCCTGATGTCATCTCCATAAGAATGACGCTTTACAGGGTGGCTAAGAACTCAAACATAGTTCAAGCCTTAATTGATGCTGCAAATGAGGGCAAGCAAGTTACTGTGATGGTTGAGTTAAAGGCAAGATTTGATGAGGAAAATAATTTACACTGGGCCAAGGAGCTTGAAAATGTAGGAGCTCATGTGGTATATGGAATCACTGGCTTTAAGGTGCATGCGAAGGTTTGTCAGGTCATTAGAAAGGAACAAAGTGGGCTTAAATTTTATCTGCATCTTGGCACAGGAAATTACAATGCAAATACAGCCAAAATTTACACAGATGTAAGCTATTTTACAAGCAGAAATGACTTTGCAAACGATATAACCACCTTCTTTCACATACTCTCAGGCTTTAGCAAGAAAAGAAAGCTTGAAATGCTCTCAATGAGCCCAAATCAGATCAAAGAAAGAGTGCTTGAAATGATAGCCGTTGAGAAAAGCAAGGGAAACGAAGGCGTCATCATAGCTAAGATGAACTCCCTTGTGGATTCTGATGTGATTAAGGCTCTGTATGAGGCTTCAAAGGCTGGGGTGAAGATTGATCTTATCATAAGAGGGATTTGTTGTTTAAGGGTTGATGAGGAGTATAGCAAGAATATTTCGGTGAGAAGTATAGTTGGAAAATACCTTGAACACGCTAGAATTTTTTATTTCAAGCATAGTTTGCCAAATTACTTCATCTCAAGTGCGGATTGGATGCCAAGGAATTTAGAAAGAAGATTAGAGCTTATGACTCCGATCTTTGATGAGAAGCTAAAAGCAAAGCTTGCTAAAATTTTACAACTTCAAATAGAAGACAACGAACTTGCCTATAAACTGCAAAAAGACGGAGAATACGCAAGGATAAACAGGGGCAAGGCTAAGCTGACAAATTCTCAAAACAGACTTGAAGATTATGTTAATCAGATCAGCAAGACCCTTAAAAAAGATGATGATCAAGGAAGGGCTGTTCGCTTGGTATCAAAGCTCTTTAAGGAAAATTAGTGTCTAAAATTTTCTCTTGCTTAATGCTTTTTGCAAGTTTTCTTTTGGCAAAAGAAGAATGCAAATGCGAAAAAATAACAATGAATGAAACTTGCAAATGCGAAAGGCTTGACAGTGAAAAAGAACTTGATAAATTCTTTCAAACAAACAAAAAAGAAGAAAGCCCTCAAAAAAGGATAAAAATTCCAACGCATTAGTGGGTTTTAAATTTGCTAAATTTAAGGGCTTAGACTTTCTTATATCTTTGCTGGGCTTATCTAAGTTTGTGTGATCTTAGTGGCTTGAATTTTTTATTTTTGTTGAGCAACTTAAAGTAAATTCGTATCATAAGCAAAAAATTTTAATTATAATGCTTGTTGGCATTCTAAGCTTTTACTAAGTGCTTTAAAGTGTGATTCTTAACTAAAACACGGTTTATTTTAAAAAAAGCTTTTTGGGAAAAGGAATTTTTGTAAAACAAAGATCTTTTTATTTAAACTAGTCTTACAACCTAAGCTGTTTTTTAGAATTCAAAGCCTAGCTTCTTTACAAAACGAAGTTTTTAGTAAAACAACAAAACTATCCTTGCCATAATCAAAAAAGATCTTACAAAATAGCTCTTGGCTTAAGATACTCTAATAGGATTTTCTCTTATCAAGTTAAGTAAATTTTGATGAGAATATTGCCTTAAATTTTTCGTCTTAATTACGTTTCTTTTAAATGAATGATAAAATTTTCTTTTTTAGCCTTTAAATTTAGCTAAACGAAACTTTGCAAAGCCTCTTCTACTACGCAGTTGCAAGACGCGTAGTGCGAAGTAAAAACTTTTGCGACCGGCCCCACGCCCACGCTTGCCACGCACTCTTTTTGCACCTTTTGCTCACAGTTGCGAGCCTAGCGAAGTAAAAAATAACTCTCCTCACCTTCAACCGCTCATTTTCTAAAGAAACTTCGTTTTGCTGATTTTTTCACACTCTTTGGCTATCAAAATGCGAATTTCTTGTAAAACTCTATTCACACAAGCACGAGTTATTTTGCAAAGCCTAGCGTCTTTTAGCCTCTAAATCAATTCCCCAAAAGGGACAAGAGGCTTAACGAAGTAAAAAAATACTTCACAATTCCTTAAATTTCTTCTGAGACAATTAGGGAATGAATCATATATTTATTTTTCATTTTGTTCTTTATGCTTTAAAATGATCTTATATCAAATTAAAGTATTTTGAGCCTAGAACTTTTACCATAGCTTGTAAGAGCTTGCTCTTAAAGATAAGGCTGATGGATTATTTTTCAAAAAATATTGCTTTGTATTTGATCTTTTTATGGCAAAGAAACTCAAAAATTCAAGCTTTTGCGTGAATTTTTATAATTTTAATCTTTTTTCTTGCTAAAATGCCTAAATTCTTCATTTCACCATAAATAACAAAAATAGTGTATTGTCTAAGATACTTTTTCAAAAGGACATGGTTAATAAGCTTATAAAGCTTTTAAAGGATTTGTGTTAAAAGCACAAAGCATTAAACACACAAAACACACTCAAAACACACTCAAAACACACTCAAAACACACTCAAAACACACTCAAAACAAAGTCGCCTTTGCTGTCTTTTTAGCACAGTTTTTATCAAATTCAAATTTGTAAGCTCACCTCCAATGTTGGCTTAATTTCAAAAAACCCCTCCTTGCTTTTTACAAAGGAAATTTTGGGAAAGGCAATAAATTTAAGCTTGCTTAAATTTAGCCTTGATTTTTAAGCAAAATTGCAAAGCTTAAAAAGGCTTGAATTTTTTGTTTTGGCATTTGAATAGCTAATTTTGTAAATTTTTAGAGTTTAAAAGCTTTTATTCTTTGATACAGTTTAGTTTATTTTTAAATTCAATTTTGCCAGGTTTTACTCGCTAATTATTCTTCTTAAAATTTACAAAATATTATAAAAACAACTCAGTGTTTTTAGCTAAATTACAATTACTCAAATTTAAAGGAAACACACAGTTATTTTTACACTTCATACTTTCAAATGAATGTATATCAAAATGCACCAAATCCGCTCTTAAATTCTTGGCACAAAATCATATTTTCCCTCATAAAATCTTGCTAAATTATCCTCAAATTTATTTTCTTGATAAAGCTTTTTGTGTTCTTTTAAATTCGTGGCTATAAGCTCATTATATTGTGTCTTATTTTGTGAAAGTCTTTTTAGCTCAGCTACTATTTGACCTTCCATATCCTCATAGCTTTCATATACATTTTCAAATTTTAGCCATTCCTTGCTAGGAAAAAAATTCTCATTATACACAGCAAAGCCTACAGAATTCACATAATGTGGCTGCATAAAATACCCATCAAAGCCCTCACCAAAGGTGATGGTAAAAAATGCCCTAGAAATTAAATCCATATAATCTGTGAATTTCATATTCTCAACCACCACCAAGGACCACTGCGGCAACTCTTTTTCTAATTTATTGACTATGTTTTTTCTATATGGATTTTTATCAGGTGATAAAACTATAATCTTTTGCTTTTCCTCAAAGTCATAAGATTTAAATCTGCTAATATCAATGTTAGTGCTAAACAAATGGCTTGGTATGCCCCATTTATCGCATACTTCTTGATTTGCATTTTTATCAAAGGCTAGGGTTTGCGTTACATTTTTACTAAGCTCAAAAAGTCCTTGTATGTCCTTTGGTTCAGGCATTAGCCATATGTTTTGATTGAGTATATTTATGTGTAAATTTTGAAGTTCTTTTAAGAATTTTTTCTCCTTTTCAGTTAGCACCTTGCAAAAGATAGACACATAATACTCAGATATGTGTAAGATTAAGTGCTTGCAGTTTTTAGCATTCTTAACGATTTGATCAAATCGCCAAATTTGCTCATCATTTGGATAATAGCTATAAGCACTAAAAATGTTTTGCGTATTTGGCACGGTTGACATTAAACAAAAGGCATCAGGATTTAGCTTACGAGAGCATTCAAGAAGGGTAAAAAAGCTAATTATCCCCCCACTTATGCCGTCAAGCTCAGCTATAAACAAGATGATTTTTTTAGCATTTTTAAGCTCTTTTAAATCATAACTGTTTTGTGCCTTTATGATTTTATCATACTCAGCCCATATTTCCTTACAAAGCATCTTAGATAAAATTTTGCTCTTTATCTTTATGCGAATGCCAAGGATGTAAAGGATGACAAATTCACGGTTAATTATAAATTTAAACAAACGGTGAAAGAATTTTTTCTCAATCAAAACAAATTCTTTTTGCTGCTTATTTAAAAGCATTCTCTATCCTTTCACAAATTATTTCTAAAACTTCTAATGATAAGTCTCCATAATAAGGCAAGCAAAGCACCCTCATCTTTATATCATCAGTTACAGCCAAATCCCCCTTTTTAATACCGCCGTCATTTTTATAGCACTCATAATCGTGACAAGCCGGATAGAAGTATTTTCTTGTCATTATGTTTATGTCTTTGAATTTTTCATAAAGAGCGTCTCGCGTGAGTGGATACTCATCCTCAACAACTATGGGGTAGTATTGATATGAATTTGTGATGTTTTTTGGCATTTGTGGCACTCTAATGCCCTTTACCTTAGCTAAACGGTCATCATAAAAGGCTTTTATCCTTGCCCTTTTTGCTTTTTCTGCCTTATACTGCCTTAGATTTAAAAGCCCCCAAGCAGCTTGAACTTCATTCATCTTGCCATTGATGCCTACTTCTTCGACAAATTCCTCATTTTTTATGCCAAAATTGCGAAGATTGTGAATTCTTTCTTTTAAATTTTCATCATTGTAAGTCAAACAGCCTCCCTCAATGCTATTAAAAAGCTTGGTTGCGTGAAATGAAAACATAGTTATATCGCCAAAATTTCCTATGCCAACTCCGTTAATTTGCGTGCTAAAGGTGTGTGCGCCGTCATAAATGAGCTTTAAATGATGCTTTTTGGCGATTTTTTCTATTTTTTTGACATCGCAAACAAAGCCGTAAGTATGAACGGCTAGGATAGCAGAGGTTTTGGGAGTGATTAAAGCCTCGATTTTATCAGCATTTATGGTCATAGTCCTTGGCTCTATGTCGCAAAATACAGACTTTAAGCCATTCCAGCTTATGCAGTGCGGGGTGGCTGCAAAGGTAAAGGGTGTGGTAATGACCTCGCTATTTGGTGGTAAATTCAAGGCTTTAATCGCTGTTAGCAAGGCTATGGTGCCGTTGTTAAAGATGGACACATTTGCCACTTTTAGCTCTTTTTTCAAAGCAGCTTCAAGTGCGTTATGCTTTTGCCCCATATTTGTAAGCCATTTTGAGACATAAAGTTCTTTTAACTCTTTTCGCAGTGCCTCAAAATCAGGCAAGATGGGCTGGGTGATGTAAATTTTGTCTTTCTTTGTCTTTCTTTGTCTTTCTTTGTCTTTCTTTGTCTTTCTTTGTCTTTCTTTGTCTTTCTTTGTCTTTCTTTGTCTTTCTTTGTTTTTCATCAATGTGCCTTTTTTACTGTCTTTTTTCACTCTTTAAATTTTTCACAAATATCATTTAAAATCTAATTTGGCTTTTTTTCATATGAAAACTAGAAGTATTGCCCATTATAAGCCCTTGTAAGTTGCATCGCCTTTCTTTTCCACTTTCACAATAACGATTTTATCCATATTTTCAGCATCGCCGATAATTCTATATTCGCCCAAACGCCAACGATAAAGATATTTTGAGCCTACAATAGCCTTGCAGTTGTGAAGTTTTAGCACATTATCAACGCAAGATAGTGTTTGAGATATAAACCTAAAATTTGATAATGCTCTTTTGGATTTGCTGTTTCAAGCTTTTGCATAATTTTTTCACACTTTTTGTGCATAATTATTTCAAAAGCCATCGTCATAATCTCTGTTAATATCGCTTTCAATCTCTTTGTCTATTGCCGCAATTTGCTCTGGTGTCAGTGTTGCCTCGTAAGCTAGTGCTTTTTTATAGCTTTTGGTATCTTTGTAGGCTATTAGATTAAAGTTTTTGTCTGCAAAACTTTCCCTTAGTTTGCTTTTTAAAAAATTTAAAAGCTCGTTTTTTTCTTTCAACTGCTTATTAAACCTTTCTTGTAAGACTTGGGTGGATTTTTCAACTCGTTCAGCTGCTTTTGCAAGCTGGTATTTCGTCATACCCTCGTACTTGCTGTAATCAATTTTAGAAGTCATTGCTACTTCCCCACCCCCCCTTTTTTTTAATTTTTTACTTATGAGCTTACAAATTATAACAAAAAATTAACAAATAAAACTTTCAGCCCTTTTCTTAAAGTCCTTAGCACTTTAAATTTAAAACACTTAAAAAAGCAAGATAAATTCAAGCTTTTTGCCTCTTCTTTTATAAAAAATTTAAGTTGCAAAAATGCACTTGTCGTTTTGTCGTCCCTTATGCTTTCAAAGGATCTTTGTCTAAGCTTAAAGATCTTTAAAATTCATTGCTGTAAGGCTACTTGTGCCACTGCCAAGCATTGTGAGTAAAGCCAACCCCGTGATGTCCTAAGAGCTGAGGTCTTATGCCCTTGATCTCTTTATTATAAACCAAGGGAAAATCTAAATACACCAAAAACAAAAAGGCAGGATCCTCGCTCAAAGCCCTTATAAACTCGCTATAATGCTCCTTTCTTTTCTTTTTATCCACAACGTTTCTTGCCTTTTTAAGGGCTAGATCTACCTTTTCATTGCTATAAGAGCCAAAATTCCACACCTCAAACTGACTGCTTTCAAATACACGAAAGGTATGCAAATCAGGATCATACGGACTGCCCCAGCCCACCAAAAAGCTATCTACCCTTGAGTAATCAAAGCTACCAGCAGGCTTAGCAAAGATTCTAGTTTTTATGCCAAGCTTTGCAAACTCGCTTGAAAGAAATTTAATCAAAGCCACCCT
This sequence comes from Campylobacter troglodytis, assembly GCF_006864425.1. Classification (GTDB taxonomy): domain Bacteria; phylum Campylobacterota; class Campylobacteria; order Campylobacterales; family Campylobacteraceae; genus Campylobacter_D; species Campylobacter_D troglodytis. The sequence goes on from NZ_QHLI01000026.1 coordinate 33,323, forward strand.
TAAAGGATCATTACTCATAGTATAAAGATCAAATTCTAATTCCTTGCCCCTTTTTTCAAGCACCCCTTTTGAGTTTTTAACCCAGCCAGCACTGGCTAAGATCTCGCTTGCTTTTTGTGGATCATAAACGGTTTTTGGGTGATTTTTATCATTTGCCCATGAATTTTGCAAGGGATGATGGGCTACTTTGCCTAGCGAGTGTAAGAGTTTTTCTACTATTAGCTCTTTATTTACTGCGTAATTTAAGGCTATTCTTAACTCTTTATCCTTAAAAAGATCATTTTTAAAATTATACATTAAGGCTCTATAATCTGCTGATTTTTCAACTAAGATCTTGAAATTCTTATCATCCTTAAAGCTTTCAAAAAGCTCAAAGCTAATCAAGCCCACATCAACACTGCCATTTTTAAGCTCGATCGCACTTAAATTTGGATCGCTTATATGCTTTAAAATAAGCTTTTTGCTTTGCACCTTGCCTAGATGATAGTTTTCATTTGCTTCTAGGCTTAGATATTGATTTTTTTGCCAGGCTTTGAATTTAAAAGCACCTGTGCCTATGGGGGCTTGATTAAACTTAGTTGTGTTTAAATTCTCTTTTTCTAAAAGATGACTTGGTAAAATGCCAACGCTTAAAGCATCCAAAAAGGCTGCAAAAGGGCTTGTGAGGGTTATTTTAATGTGAGTATCATCAATAATTTTTATCTCTTTTATCATATCAAAATTTGCTTTGAGGGGTGAGTTGAATTTAGAATTATTTATGGCTTTAAGGGTAAACTCCACATCTTTTGCGCTAAATTTAACCCCGTCATGCCAAAAAACATCAGCTCTTAACTCAAAGTCATATTCTAATGCGTCCTTGCTTATCTTCCAAGAACTTGCAAGATCAGGCTTTAAGCTTAAATCCTCATCAAAGCGGGTAAGCCCTGAGAAGATCAAACCTATAGAGGCATCATGATCCTCGCTGAAAATGGGGTTGATCCTGTCTATTTGATTTTCAACTGCTATGATGATGGTGTCCTTTGGAGTTGCACCAAGGCTAAGAGCACAGAAAAAACATAAAAACAAAAGAATTTTAAGCATAAGTTCTCCTTTTTGTGAATTTTTAAAAGATTTAAACTTAAAAGGCTTTGATTAAAAGATAAGGCTTTTTTAAGCTGTGGCTTTGTCATTTTGAGCTTGCGTCAAGAAACTATGAGGTGCTTTTACCCTAACTTCGCGGCTTCTTAACTTAAAATGACAAAGAGATCTTTTATCTCAAATCAATGCTTTTTTGAAAAAGAGCCTTAAAGATCTTTAAAAAAGCCAAATTCCAAAACCTTTAAAGATTAAAAAATTCAATAATCTTTCAAAGTCTAAATCAATTTTACAAAGTTTAGCTAAATTTTAGCCTAAATTCTAAAAATTTCTTATATTTTCTTTGTAGCAGTTTCAAATTTAAACAATTCTTAGAAGATCAAAACTTGCAATCTAAAACTTGTCTTTTAAGCTCTAAGCTACAAGCCTTAGCATACATTAAAGATGACGATTGATACTTTTAGCTGAGATAATTACATTCAAAAGCTTGGTAAAATCGATCTTAGTATATATTTTTGCCCTACATTTTTGAGCGAAAATTTTAGCAATTCTTAGAGTGCTTTTGTGCTGATCTTTGCGTGAGCAAAATCGCCCTCTTTGCAAGGTTTCTCGCCCTTGCGTGAATGCAATTGTGTAGCAAGCTTTTGATAGCCAAAGAATGCGAAAAAATCTCAGTGGTGAAATCGAAGTTGATGAGAGTTATTTTTTACTTCGTTTCGTCTTGCAACTGCGTAGTAGAAGGAGCAAAGGCTCATTGTAGGGTAATGCAAACGAGTTTGCAAATGGGCGAAATCACATAAACGGCATAGAGAACTTTTTTACTTCGTGCTACACACTCGTAACTGCAAGCAGAAGGGGCTTTGCAAAGGCTAGATTAGGGGGTTTCACTGCAAGGGAATTTTTCTACCTTCATTTGAAGGAGAGTGAATTTCAATATAATGTCAAAGTTAAAAACGAAAATTTGTATAAAATTTTAGCTAAAAGTATCAATCGCCTTAAAATTTATCTACTAAATTCCTAGCTAACTCGGTTTTATCCTCTCCCTTTAATTCGCTAATTACTCCGTTTTGAGCCAAGAAGATTCTATCTGCTAGATCAAAATATCTTTCATCGTGGCTTATGGCAAGGACTGTTTTTCCTTGTTTTTTAAGCAGTGGCAAGAGCTTGGTGTAGAAAAATCTTCTAAATATAGGATCCTGATCGGCTGCAAATTCATCCAAGATCAAAATATCCCTTTCCTCAAGCAAGGCTATAAGCATAGCAAGTCTTTTTCTTTGCCCTGTGGAAAGCTTTGTTATGGCTAGTTTGCCATTTTCAATCCTTGTTTTGTTTTGAAGCTCTAAAATTTCAAGCCAGCTGTGAATTTTCTCATCCCTTGCTAAATTCTCATCCACCAAGGTTTGAGTAAAAAGATGAAAATCACTAAAAATAGCCGTGATTAAAGAGCGGTATAAGGGCTTATTTTCTTCTTTTATTTGCATTTGATCTAAGTAAATAAAGCCAGCATCAGGGCTAATCAAAGCAGCCAAAAGCATAGAAAAGGTGGATTTTCCAGAGCCGTTTTTGCCTATTAAAAAGATAAGTTCTCCCTTGTGAATTTCAAGGCTGGTTGGAGATAGGGAAAATTTTTCATCATAATGAAAGCTAACATTTTCAAAGCGAAGGCTTTGCCACTGAGGCTTATGCTTTATAAGCGTAAAACCTGCTTGATAATTGATTAAATCTAAATTTTCTATCTTATCAAGGGCTACCTTTGCCATTAACAGAGTAGGGATAGCACCCATTACTACCATCAAGGGTGTGCGTAAAAATAAGATAGCTATTGCTATGGTGGTGGCATTTTCAAGGCTAGACCAGCCAAAATGTAAGGATAGATAAAACTCCAAACCAACAAGGGCGAGAAAGCCTATATTTGTAAAATTGCTTGAAAGGCTTTGAAAGACATTGCTCATAACATTGCTATGTCTTTTCTCATCTGCATTTTTTTCAAACTCCTCCTCATAATAAAGCTTGGCACGAAAGCTATTTAGGCTAAGCTCCTTGCGACCGTCTATGATGTTTTCATAGTTTTTTTGCAAGGCATCATCACTATCTCTTGATTTTCTAAAATATCCATAGGTTTTTATCATAAAACGGTAATCAATAATAAGTATTATAAGAACAAAAATGGAGCAAAGCAAAAAGATCTTAGCAGATAGATAGTATAAATAAAAAGAACTTGCTATGATGAGGATTAAAGACTGAATGAAATCAGGAAGGCGCAAAAGCCCAAAAGAAATGGTGCGAACATCGTTATTTAGACTAGCTAAGAGCTTTGCCTTTGAGATTTGTTCTATCTTTAAAAATGGGGTGTCTAGTATTTGTTTGACAAGTCTTCTTTGCATTTTAAAGATGAAATTTTGTCCAAATTTAGCAAGCTTGATCTCCACAAACAAAGAAGAGGCAAAAAAGACAAGCAAGAGAATGATAAAATAAACTATATAAAGATAATCTTCATTTCCGCTTTTTAGCAAATAAGTATTTATATAAGCTAGGGTGCCAACCCCTAATAAGCTTGTAAGTATGCTAAAAAATAAAAAAAAGATCACTCTAAGCTTGTTAGCCTTTATGAGTTGAAAGATAAAATTCATGGAAGTTCCTAAGAAAATGGTGCGGATGAAAGGACTTGAACCTTCACGCATTGCTGCACCAGATCCTAAGTCTGGCGTGTCTGCCAATTTCACCACATCCGCTGGCTTTGTAAGAAAGAAAAATTCTAGTAAAGTTTGTTTAATGAAGATAAATTTAAAACAAAGCTTACTAAAAATGGTACGCCCAAGAGGATTCGAACCTCTGACCTACGGCTTAGAAGGCCGTTGCTCTATCCAGCTGAGCTATGAGCGCTTATGATTTGTGCCTTACTCAAGGCCTTAACAGTAAATTTATGGTACGCTCGGTAGGACTTGAACCCACAACCTACAGATCCGAAGTCTGTCGCTCTATCCAGTTGAGCTACGAACGCTGATGGGGTGAGTGATGGGAATCGAACCCACGACCCTCAGGACCACAATCTGATGCTCTAACCGACTGAGCTACACTCACCAAATGGTCGGGGCGAAAAGATTCGAACTTTCGACCCTCTGGTCCCAAACCAGATACGCTAACCAGACTGCGCCACGCCCCGAAAACAAAATAAAAGCTCGATTATACACAAAAATTCCTTAGAAGTCAATAATAAAGCTTGTCTAGCCACAGCAACAAAAGCACATAAAATTTAGGCTTAAAATTTACAAGAAGCTTGAATTTGAGTTAAAAGGCTAAGATTTGGCACTCTTAAATTTAAGTTGGCTTGATGCTTTGCTGAATTTAAGAGAGTTTATGAGGTGCTTTAGCCTTTAAAGAGCGTAAATTTAGTTTAATTGATTCAAGAATCAAGAGCTTTTATAAATTTTAATGCAAACAAGAATTTTTAGTAAAAAATTATATTTTAGTAATTACTTTCAAAATATCTTAAGTTTATTTTGTTAGAATAACAACATCGATTTGCAAAAATTATTTATTTAAAAAAGGATAAATTATGTCTGTTTTGGTTATAGGTGCTGATGAGATTACGCCGATTAAGGCTGTGCTTTATGATTTAGGGGCTAAAAAGGTAGAACACTGGGATGCAAGGAATGAAAACCGAGTTAACCGCAAACCCATACCGCAAGATACAAAATGTGTGGTTATGCTTACAAGCTTTTTAAATCACAACACTATGAAAAAGATCAAAGGAGAGGCAAAAAAACGATCTATACCTCTTGTGTGTGCAAAAAGAAGTGTAAGTTGTGTTTATAGCGAATATTGCAAGGTTTTTAATCTAAACAAAGAATTTGCGTGTCAAAAAGAAACTTAAAACTTCTTTCTTGCACACTTGATCTTATAATCTTGGCAATATTAACTGAATTTGTGATAAAATTGCACCAAGATTTTGGGTCTTAAAACTCTAATTTTATATCCAAAAACTTTAAATTTTTTAATCAAAAAGGGGAAAAAATGTCAGTAGCAGTAGTTTATGGTAGTGCTATGGGAAACACAGAAGGTGCAGCAAAGCTAATCGCTGAAAAATTAGGCATTAGCGATGTATTTAATATAGCAGATATTGATCCTGATAAGATCAACTCTTACGACAAGCTTGTCATAGGCACCTCCACCTGGGGCAGTGGAGATCTACAAGATGACTGGGATGCCTTTGATTTTGGCTCCTTAAAGCTTAGTGGTAAAACAGTTGCTGTCTTTGGTATGGGCGATAGTGAGTCATACTCAGATAGTTTTTGCGGAGGTATGGGAAAACTTGCTGAAAAATTAAAAGAAGCCGGAGCACATCTTATTGGCTCTACCTCTACTGAGGGCTATACCTTTGAATCAAGCGATGCTGTTGTAGACGGTGAATTTGTAGGACTTGCTTTGGATAATGACAACCAAGAGGATCTAACAGAATCAAGAATTGAAGCTTGGGTATCAAAGATCAAGGCTCAGCTTTCTTAAATCTTAGTAAAGTTTGTTCTTACAAACTTTACCCCACCCCCCCTAAAAACCCTTTTATAACAAAATAGCTCAATGAAACTTAACAAGATTTTATCTTATCAATTTTTAGGCATTTGATAAATATTTTGTCCTAAATTTTTCATCTTATATATAACTTCTTGGCTCAAGATACTTTAATTTGATACAATATCACTTTAAGGTATAAAGAGTTAGATGAAAAACAAGTATATGATTCATTCCCGAATTGTCTCAAAAGA
>NZ_QHLI01000027.1 GCF_006864425.1 Campylobacter troglodytis
GTTCAAATAATTCAAACAAATCCCCTATTCTAAATTCCTCCCATTTGCCCCCATTTTGCTTAAACTCATTTTCAAGTTTGGCGAGAGTGGATTCTTCGCTTCGCTCAGAATGACAAGAATTTAAAGGGTTTTGTAAATTTTTAGGCTTACTTTGGGTTTCATTGTTTATTGTGGATTTTTCACCCACCCCCCAAACCCCCCTCAGCAAGGTAAGAAAAATATTCTGCTAACGAGCAAGAATTGGCAAATTCTTGATTTTCAAGAGAGGGGGATTAGTGTATTTATCACGCGTTAGCGAAATTTTGAAGTTAGCCTCCAAAATGGATTAGAGAATCTAAAAAACTCCCTACCATTGTGGGAAGGATTTAGGGAAATGTCAATAAGGATTTTCCTACTCAATGCAAGGTGAAACCCAAGCAACCCAAATAAATTGTCATACTCATTAAAACAAAGAAGTTCAATAAAATTTTCAAAACATAATTTGTTATATTGAATGTAGCGAAGAATTTCTAACTTCTTGTCATACTGAATATAAAGCTATAAGTATCTCAAACGCTTTAGCAAAGAATAGATATTTCGCCTATGGCTCGATATGACAAGGTGATTTAAAGCTTTAATATAACAATCTATCTTGCCATTTTAAGCGAAGTGAAGAAACTCTAAATCCTTCTCATAATAAGCAAAGTGATCCAGCGGATTGGGTAGCCAAAGCAAAAATGTCTCAAGCAAATAAAGATTCTTCCTTGCGACAAGCTTAGAATGATAAAAGCAAAGGCGATTGATACTTTTGGCTAAAATGACCTAGGATTTTTCCTAAGCCATTCCAACAAAATTTTATACAAATTTTTGTTTTTAATCTTGACATTAGATCGAAATTCAGTTTCTTTCAAATGTAAATAGAGAAATTCTCTTGCCGTGAAACTGACTTAATCTAGCCTTTGTAAGGTTTCCAGAAATTCTATATTCCGTTAATGTGGCTTCGTTAATTTGCAAACTCGTTTTTGTTGTATTTTACTCTGTAATGTGCCTTTGCTCTTTCTTGCAAAGGGACGAACAAAGCGAAGTAAAAAATCCACCAAGGCACCGTGGGCTTTGAAGCTATCACCATAAATTTCACACTCCTTAAGCTTTGCAAAGTCCCTTATGATAGCTAGTAGCTCTTTTGCAGAGCAGTGTTTTAGCGTATAAACTCGTGCGTTTTCGCTTTAGCATTCCTTTTGCTTGCAATTACTAGTGCATAGCACGAAGTAAAAACTTTTGCGACCAGCCCCACGTCCACGCTTTCCACGCACTCTTTTTGCACCTTCTGCTAACAGTTACGAGCCTAGCATTGTAAAAAATAACTCTCACTCTATTCAAACTCAGTGCTCATTTTCTAAAGAAACCTCGTTTTGCTGATTTTTCGCACTCTTTGGCTATTAAAATGCGAATTTCTTGAAAAATTGCATTCACGCAAGCACGAGAAATTTTGCAAAGCCCAGCGTCTTTTAGCCTCTAAATCAATTCTTGCAAAGGGACAAGAGGCTTAATGAAGTAAAAAAATACTTCGTAATTTCTTAAATTTCTTTTGAGACAATTAAAGAATGTATCATGTATTTATTTTTCATCTAATTCTTTATATTTCAAAATGATCTTGTAGCAAATTAAAATATTTTGAGCCAAATTTATCTTAATTTGTAGGAATGCTTGTTGTAAAGTAAAAACTCTGTTTTTAAAAAGCCTCACATTTAAAAACCTATTAAAAACAAAGACCCACGCTCAAAAAGCAAATTTTTTAAGGGGCGTAAAAAGAGAGCAAATTTTTTTTAAAAAATGACGAAAGAACCTTCTTTTAAAGCTTAAATTCAAAAAGCCTCCGTTTTTGTAATCTACTTCTTTTAGCTTCTCGTAAGCTCTTTGAATGTGTGGGTATTTTTTATTTGCAAGGAAAAAATAAGGCACAAAAAGCCTCTTGTTTGTAGCCTTAAAGGCTGGGTTTTTATCATAGCTTTGATTAAAACTTAAAGTAAGCAAGGCTAAAAAGCCCTCAAAATCCTCTAAACTAGCCAAGAAATCCTCTAAATCCGAAGTTTTATTATATCTTGCTAGATAGGAAGCGTAATAAATTTTATATTTTAGATTTTTAGGGCATAAATTCATAGCCTTTTGCAAATAAAGCCTTTGTTCTTTTGTGTCAAGTCTTAATTTTTCAGCTAGTAAAAAAAGATGCAAATAAGAAAAGCTTTGATGATAGGGGTTAAACTCATATTTTTCAATCTTTTCTTTTATATCAAGATAGTCTTTTTTAGAGTTTGCAAGATCATAAATGCCTTTTAGATTTTGTGCTACGCAGTTAATTAAAGAGGCTAAATTTGACACAGATGAATAGCCTGAGCCATAAATTTCATTAGCCTTTGACATCAAGGCTAGATCAAACATAAGCAGCTCACCCACTGAAAGCGCGTCAAAGTCCCTAAACTCATCTGCTGAAAAGACATTTTTAAGTCCTAGCTTTTTTATCATTAAATTGCTAGTATCTACATCATCTGCAAAGACTATGATGGGATATTTTGGGGAGATTTTTTCAATGAAGTGCATTAAAAAATGTATGTTAGAAAAATAGTAGTTTTTCCAAGGGTGTTGAAAGCCAGCATTATAAGGGTAAAGCTCGCCACATCTCAAATGAAAGGCTACGAACCCCCCCCCCCCCGTTTCAAAGGAAGTAGCAACTTCATTTGCTTTTTGATGAAGTGCATTTATATTTGGGCTAAATTTAAAAAAATCATAAAAAAAGATGTAATGTGGATGAAAGCCGGTGAAAGCCTCTGCATCGATGGTATTTGCATCCGATAAATCATAAAATTCATACTCGCTTCTTCTTACAAAATCCTTAAAGTCATTTAGGCTTTTAAAAGGCTTGGAGTAGGGCTTGGAAAAATCCCAAATTTTGCCCTCATCTTGTGCCTTTAAATCTATGTAATGCTCTTTTAAAAAGGCTTCATCAAAATAGCATTCCTTATCATCCACCTTGCAGCCAAGCATCCTTTGTCCGTCAAAGTCCTTATAAACTTCGTCATTATCCGCCCCCACATCTACGCTTTCCCAGCCAAAGCCAAAATTTGCACCCACTCTGTTGGCTGCGTAAAAAACTAGACACATATTGTAAAATCTAGCACAGTTTGCATCCTTGCGGTTTGAAATTAGGTATTTTCTCATTTTTGCTCCGTTTGAAAGTTTATTTTATGTGACATGAATTTTTTAAGAATTCTAACAAAATTATGTGAATTTTTTAAAGATTTCAAAAAATTCACAAAATTTCAAAAAACACCCAAAAAATTCACAAAAAATTCACGGAATTTGAATTTTTTTAAAAAATTCACGCAAATTTTTCGCTAAATGTTTCGCCTTAATTTTCTTTATAAAATTCACGCCCATCATTTTCACGCTCTTAAAATTCCCAGCACCCTTAAAATCCCCCAAAGCCTTTTCAAGCATCTCTAAAATCTCCCTTTGCAAAACGGCGATTTTCACACCGCGGATTTTTTCGCATTTGCTTGTGCGCTCGCCATTTACAAACCATCTGCTCCACGTCTTGCCACAGTGGATTTTGTAAATTATGGCAAAGTCCCCATAAAGTTTTATGCTAAATGCTTGCAAGGCCTTGTTTTGCCCTGTCGTGCCGCAAAGCTCGCCACTGCTTAAAATCCCATCCACCAAGAAAAAGCAGTCGTATTTGGCGTCTGTGATTTTGATGGCTTCAAGATCTTTGTCCTTAAAAAGGGCTTCGTTTGTGTTTATCCAGCCAACACCGCTAAAATGAAGCTCGATTTTGGGGGCGTTTGGGGCGGGTTTGGCTACTTTTGCACTTAAGGTTTCGCTTAAAAACTCACCCACGCATTTTTGGTTTGAATTTGGGTTTTTTAGTGGGATTAAAATTTTTTCAAAATTCTTTCTATCAAGCGTTTTGCCACAAAATTCACGCGAAAGACGGTTTAAAAAATCAAAGGCGTCAAGTGTAGCCATTCTAAGAAATTTTGCTGAAAAATACTCACACCACGCGACAATGTATCGCTCGATATTGCCGAAATTTCGTTCTACTTTTACCCCAAAAATCTCATTAGCAAACTCGCAAAATTCAGACGTGAAAGCTAAATTTATGGGACCCCAAGCACGCGAAGAATGCAAAAAATTTGCACTTGCATTGATGATTGTATAATCAAGCTTTTTTGCCTGCGAAATGATAATTTGTGCTGGCAACGTGCCTGCATAATCACGGGTTAATATGTATTGCTTTGTGCCAACTTTGGCAAAAAGGCTTAAATGTGCTATAGAGCCAAGCGTTGAAGCTATTTCTTTGGCGTTAAAAATCAAATGAATTTGTCTGGCTATGCTAAATTTTTCTGGGGCTATGATTTTAAAGCCAAGATTTGCGAAAAAGTTTTCAAAATTTTCTTCGCCAAGGCTTCTAATGCCACCATTATATTGAGTAGTAGTTAGGTAGATTTTTTCATAAATTTCTTGCCCCACACATTCTTTTTGTGCGTTTTGTGCAAGTGTCTCATAGATAAAGGCGTATTCTTTGCTGTAAGAATGTCAAGTGTGTACGCATTCGCAATGTAAGATGTAAAAACTGAGTAGGCTTTTTGACGAAAAACACACGCTTTTCATCAAGTTTCAAAAGCCTAAAAAAGTCGCTAAACCAAGGCTTTGGCTCATTAGCGCCAAAAGGCATTAGCAAAAATACTATGCGTCTTGTATCCTTTGGATTTTGCAAAACATACCAAATTCTAGCCAAGCTTTCTATTATAAAGTGCCCAAAATGTGCGCATAAAATTCCCCCAAAAATTACCCTTTCATTTACTCTCTCTCTCTCTCTCTCTCTCTGGTTCGCTCAAAACATAGCTTCTAGTGCAACTAATGCTGTATTTTGAGCCTTTTTTTCCACGCTCTAAGCCAGCCAAAAAATTAAAATTTTCATCTACAACCCCGCCCTCATAAAATGTATCCCATTTATCATAATAAACTCGAAGTGGCAGCACTGTGGCATTTTCCACATCTTTTACAAAAAGTTCTTTTGTGTCCAAAAAATCTTTGTTTATCACACCATCCCACCCATTTTTGTGGTTGATATATAGCCTTTTCATAGCTTTCCTTTGAATTTTATTTTGCTTAAAATTTGCTTGATTAAAAATTTAGGCTCAATTAAATTTAAGAGAATTTTATCTTAGCAATTTTAATAAATTTTGACAAGCTTAGAGATCTTTTGCCTGCGGCTCAGACAAACCGGTTTAAAGCCTCAATATGACAAACCTAGCTAGTCATTTTAAGTAAAACACCTCAAACAGTGGCTTTTTTAAAAACAAAGTTTATAAAAACAAGGTTTATTTGTATGGATATATTTGCTTATCAAGGCTTACAAGCACTCCGCGCAGTAACTGTCGCATTAAAATTCAAGCCTTTGTTATTTATATAGGCTAAATTTTAAGCTTTCTATAATCTTGCTTTTAAAAGCAGGTAATAATCAAAAAAGCATTAAAATTCAGCCCTTTGCGATTTATCTGGATTAAATTCAAGCCCTTACTCATCTAGTCTTTGAATTTTAGCTCCAAGCCCTTGTAATTTTTCTTCTAGCCTCTCATATCCTCTGTCTAAATGATAAATTCTATGCACCCTACTAACTCCATTTGCTGCAAGTGCTGCAAGAACCAAAGCCGAACTAGCCCTTAGATCAGTAGCCATCAAATCAGCAGCATTAAGGGGCTTTCCTCCGTTTATGGTGGCTATGTGTCCATTTAGTTTTATATCAGCACCCATTCTTAAAAGCTCACTTGCGTGCATAAAGCGGTTTTCAAAGAGCCTTTCATCTATGATGCTAGTACCCTTTGCCATTAAGGCAAGAGCCATAAACTGAGCTTGCATATCTGTTGGGAAGGAGGGGTATTCGCTTGTGATAAGCTTGATGGGTTTAAGCTCCTTTGCAGGAAATATGGTGATTTTATCATTGTTTGTTTGAATTTCAAAGCCCATTTGCTCAAATTTAGCCAAAACGGCACTAAGATGAGAAGGATCTGCCTTGCTTATAGTGATTTTGGAGTTTGTAATAGCCCCAGCACAAAGGTAGGTTCCAGCCTCTATGCGATCAGGTATGATATCAAAGGGCTTGAAGGTTAAAAGCTCACCACCTGTGCCATAAATTTCAAGCTCTTCTGTGCCAATGCCTCTTATATCAACTCCTGCCCTTGCTAAAACCTCGCAAAGCTGCACTACCTCAGGCTCTTTTGCTACATTTAAGATTCTTGTGGTACCAGATGCCAAAGAGGCTGCCATTATGATATTTTCACTTCCTGTTACTGTAATCTTATCAAAGACTATTCTAGCACCATTTAATGCACCCCTAGCCATCACATAGCCTTCTTTGATCTCTATCTTAGCTCCCATTTTTTCAAGGGCTAAGAGGTGTAAATCTATGGGTCTTTGCCCTATGGCACATCCTCCTGGCAAGCTTACCTCGCATTTTTGAAAGCGAGAAAGTAGGGGACCTAAAACAAGTATGGAGGCTCTCATCTTGCGAACTATGTCATAAATAGCCCTTGTGTTGTTTAGCATAGCGGTGTTTATCTTGGCTGTGTTGTTTTCAAAATCACACCTAGCTCCTAAATTTGTGAGTAAATTCAAAAGAGTTTGTATGTCTGCAACCCTTGGGATGTTTGTAATTTGCACCTCGTTTTTTGCCAAAATGCTTGAAACGATAAGTGGCAAGGCTGCATTTTTAGCCCCGCTGATTTCTACCTCTCCGCTTAATCTTTGCTGTCCTTGAATTTCTAGGTATTTCACTGTTTATCCTTAATTTGGCTTGAATGCCTTGATTTGTTTTTGTAAAAGTTCTTTTGTAAAAAAACCTTGTTTTTGTATATTCTAGCTTGTCCTAAGTGCCTTAAAATATAGCCTCTTTTAAAAAGGATCTTTTTTTGCTAAGGCTTAAAATGGCAAAAACTGTTTTAAAAAGTGTCTTTGTAAACATAAATTCATATTTTTGTTCCTTGTTTTGCCTCACTCTTTTAAAGGCGACAAGATGCCTTAAATTTAGCACTTTTAAAGAACTTTTTCTAAAATACATAAAATTTTATGTGAATTTTTATGTATTAGGCTAAGCTTTGGCTTTAAGTTGCTAAATTCAAGCATTTAGGGCTAATTAAACTTGATTAAATTTAAAATTCATACTCGCTTCTTCTTACAAAGCCCTTAAAGTTATTTAGGCTTTTAAGGGGCTTGGAAAAATCCCAAAATAAAATTTAAGCCAAGCCTTGATCTTTTTATGAATTGTGGCACTAAGTATTTTCAAATTTTAGCCCTTTTAAAAATAGGCTTAAAATTCAGCACCTTTGAAAAATAGGCTTAAAAATCTAGCATTTTGCAAGAATAGACTTAAAAATTCAGCATCTTGCAAGAATGAGCCACAAAAAGCCTTTATAGCTTACCTTGCTTTTTAGAAAATTCAAAAAAGATGGCACATTGTGAATTTCAAAAGTAAAGACTTTTTTAAAATTTGCTTTGATAAAAAGCCACTGTTTAAGGAACAAGCTACTAAAAATGACAAAACTTAGATCTTTTACAAAGGCGTTAAAATTCATAATATTATACATTTTTTCAATGAAAATTCGCTACAATTTTGCTTTGAATTTAAACTGCTGCTTAGGAGAGCTTGATGAGTAAGATGACACTTGGGGTGCTGCTTGTGCTTGTGGGTGCTGTTTTTTGGGCTGCTTCTGGGGTGATGGCTGAGTTTTTGTTTCGGGCAAATTATGATGTGGAGTGGGTTAGCTTTTACCGCTTGTTTTGTACCGGGCTTATACTAACAGCACTTGGGCTTAAGTGGTGGAAATTTCAACTTTTTAGGGATTTAAGACAGGTGATTAGCTTATTTTTATTTGGTTTGATAGGATTACTTCTTACTCAGTTTAGCTATTTTAAGGCTATTGACTATCTTGATGCTGGCACAGCTACTATGATACAATACTCAGCCCCTGTTATGATCATGCTTTGGGTGTGTTTGGTAGGCAAGATCATGCCAAAGATCAAAGAATTAATCGCCCTTGTGCTTGTTTGTGTGGGAATTTTCTTGCTAGCAAGTGGGGGAGATGTAGGTGGCATAAGCCTTAATACCTGGGGCATTTTTTGGGGCATACTTGGTGCTGTGGGCGTTGTGTGGTATTCCTTGGGTGCAAGGGCTATCATACAAAGATATGGGCTTTTTTTCATAATGGGCGTGGCAAGTTTAATTGGAGCCTTGATGCTCTTTGTTATTTTAGGAGCAAAATTGCCAAGCTATGAGCCTAGCTTAAAGCTTTATCTAGCGCAAGCCGGAATAGTCTTAATAGGCACAATAGGAGCCTTTTGCTTGTATTTAAAAGGGCTTGAGTATGTTGGAGCGGTTAGGGCTAGTATGATAGCTTGTATAGAGCCTGTCGCTGCTGCTGTGATGACTTGGTTTTTTTTAGGAACTAGCTTTAAGGCAAGCGATCTTGTAGCCTTTGTGCTAATCTTAGTTAGTGTGTATTTAAATGCAAAGGCAAAGTGAGGGAGGGGTATTTGCGAAATTCTATTTAGATAAAATTAATGGCTAAAAAAGAAAAATTTCTCCTTTATTTAAAACAAATGAAATGTATGTAAGGCAACAAATTAAGATAAAATATTTATCAAATTTTATTAAAGCATTTTAAAATTTATTTTATGGAGTACGCAAAATTTATTCAAATATGTAAAATTAGAGATATATCAACACATATATTTAACAAATATTTAAAAACTTAAATTACTATAATACAATGATTTTAAATTTTTAAGGAGTGTTAATAAATGGATTTCAATACACAAAAATGGGATGATCTTTACAAGAATGCTAATTCTTTGGCTAGATACCCACATGAACAACTAGTTACATTTGCTATGAAAAATTTTCCTCGTGGGGGTAAAATATTAGATTTATATTGTGGTGCTGGCAGACATATGAAATTTTTAGCAGAAAATGGCTTTAAGGCTTATGGTTGCGATGTGAGCGAGGAGGGTTTACTTCGTTGTAAAAATTTCCTCAAAGAGTATGATATGAAAGCAGAGGAACTCTCGCTCTCGAATGGAAGCATAATTCCCTTTGATAGCGATTTTTTTGATGGGCTGTTTAGTATAGGTAGCCTAATGTATGGCACAAAGGAGCAAATCGAGCAAAATGCCAAAGAAATTCACAGAGTGCTTAAAAAAGGAGCAAAGGCTTATTTGAATTTAAGAAGCACCAAGGATTATTGTCATATCAACGGTAAGCATATAAGTAAATATGAAGTGATTATTGATGAAAAAGATGAAACAAGACCTGCATTTATGGAAAATGGAATGAGGGTATATCAAATAGATGAGGATGAGGCTAGGAGAATTTATATAGGTTTTTCAAATTTTACTTGTGATAGCATAAGGGTTACTTATGAAAACAATACTTATGCTAGAGATAATTTAATTATAGTGCTTACAAAATAATGCTTGTCTCAGCTCATCAACTCAACTACATACCATATCCTGGATATTACGCAAAGATTATGGCAAGTGATGCCTTTATGTTCATTGAGAAGGTGCAGTTTGAGAAAAAATCTTGGCAAAATCGCAACAAAATCATCACCAACAATGGAGTTTTAACCTTAGGCGTTCCTGTTTTAACAAAGTCGAAATTCAATCAAAACATAGAAAAGGTTCGCATCAATAACGATGTGCCTTGGAGACACAAGCATTTTAAAAGCATAGTCTTAGCCTACAAAAAAACCCCATTTTTTAAGCTTTATAGTGAATTCTTTGAAGACATTTATAAAAGGCAGTGGGAGTTTTTAAGGGACATTGACTATGCGATTATGGAATTTTTTATAAAGGAATTAGAGATTAAAACGCCTATTTTTTACGATAGGGATTTTAATTTACAAGGCAAGAAGAACGACCTACTCATAGAAATTTGCAAGGCTTTAAAGGCTGATGCTTACCTTTCTAATGAGGGCAGTGCAAATTATGTGGATATAGCTTATCTTAACAAAAACAATTTAAACCACTATTTTTGTCGCTATGCCATTTATCCGCCAAAGGGGCTTTGTAATGTCAGTATGCTTGATATGCTCTTTAAAAAAGGAGCAAAGGAAAGCAAAAAAACCCTTGAAAATTCTTTAGAATTCAGTCAAAAAAATCAAAAATTATGAGGTAAAAACAATGCAAAATCAAAAAAAATGGCTTAAACTTCATACAGAAAAAAGACATCAACCTCGTTATCCTATGGGAGATACAGTTTCTTTTGTTTTTAGAAATTTCCCTAAGAATGGCAAGATTTTAGATCTAGGATGTGGGGCTGGTAGGAACATGAAATTTCTAGCAGAAAATGGCTTTGATGCTTATGGGTGTGATTATTCATCAAGTGGTATAGAGGCAAGCAAGGCATTGCTCTTAGAATATAAACTAAAAGGAGATTTGCAAGTAGCAAGTGTGGATAAACTACCTTATGAAGATGATTTTTTTGACGGTTTAATTTGCTATGGAGTTTTATGCTATAACGACAAAAATACCGTAGAAAAAGCAGCGGATGAAATATATAGAGTGATAAAAAAAGGCTCCAAGGCATATATTGTAGTAAGAACTTTAGATGATTACCGCTATGCAACAGCTAAGAAAATCGATAAATATCAGACAATAATCCAAGAAGAAGATGCAAGTAGGGCTGCTTTTAAGGAAAATGGGATGTTTATGTATTTTTTCGACAAAGAAGAGGTTAAAAGAGTGTTTTATAAATTTGACAATATAACTATAAATAGATTAAGGGTTTCTTTTAACAATGATAGCTTTGCAAACGATGATTTTGCAATAATTTGTCAAAAATAATGCTTGTTTTATTTTATGCAAATGGAGGCGAACATATAGGACTTGGACACATATACCGTTGCTTGTGTTTGGCTTCATATCTTGATAATTATGACATTGTATTTGCAAGTGATGATAAAAAAGATTTAAATATAGGACATATTCTAGTTGAAGAGGCTGGCTTTGTATTACATAAAATTCAAGGATGCAATGCTCTTTCCTCGTTAAAAGCAGACATTTTGATTGTTGATAGCTATGAAATAGAAGCTGAGTTTTTAACTTATATTAAATTTTTTTTTAAAAAACTTGTTATTGTTGATGATGAAGGTGCATTAAGCTTTTATGATGTTGATTTAATCATTAATCCAAATCCATATGCCAAAAACTTATCATACAAAACGCATAAACGAACAAAAACGCTTTTTGGCACAAATCTTTTAAGAACAGAATTTCAAGGTTTGCAAAAAATTACCATAAATAAAGAAGTAAAAAATATCATTCTTAGTCTAGGAGGTAGTGATGATACAAATTTAAGCTACTTAATAGCTAAGAATTTGGAAGCTTATCTTTATAAGCTAGATATAAAATTACACATAGTTATAGGCAAGGCTTTTAAATACAAAAAAGAGCTTTTAAAACTGCAAAATACGCACATAATTTGTTATGAAAATGCACAAATGTCAAAATTAATGCTTGCTTGCGATCTTGGTATTTGTGGTTGTGGACAAACCTCATATGAGCTTTTAAGTTTAGGAATTCCAATTATAACCCTTATACTAGCCTCCAATCAACAATTACCCGCAAATTTTGGCTTAAATCAAGGCTATCTAGTTGTGGCAACACCTAAAAATATAGCCTTAGAGCTTAGCAAAATGAGTTTTCAAAAAAGATTAAAGTTAAGAGCAAGCTCAGAAATTTATTTTAGGTCTGTGTGTTTGCAAGATCTTATTACAAAAAGTTTTTATAATATTCTATACACTTAAAAAAGGGAAATAATGGATTTGGATGAGAAATTAAAAAAGGACCAAAGGTTAGAAGCTAAATCTTATTATATTACAGAATATATATTTAGAGTTCTTATTGTGCAAAAAATAATACTTATACCACTATCAAAAACTCCTATAACTCCAAATTTTATCACAATTTGTGGCTCCTTGTGTGCTATGTATTCGTTTTACTGTATATATTCTGATAATTTTATTTTAGCAGGGCTATTTTATATACTTTACAGTTTACTTGATCACACAGATGGTATTCTTGCTCGCTATAAAAATCTTTATTCAAAATTTGGCAAATTTTTAGATGATGTTTTAGATATTTTAGCATTTAATGGTGTGTTTATATTGCTTTGTGCATTAAAGCTTATATCTTTGCAAACTTGCATTTTTGTTTTATTAGCAATGAATATTCATAATTATACTGCTTCTTTATACATACTCAAAAAATTAAAGCAGCTAAAACAGATTAAGAGATTTGGACTGAAAAAATGGTTTTTAGATAGGGGCTTTTTGCTCGGCATTGATGCGAGTTTGCTAGGGATTTTAATCTCCTTGGGATTAATGTTTGAGATCTTTGAGTTAATATGCTACATTATAGGAGGAATTTATATCTTTGATCTGCTTTACCGCTTGTATGAACTTTGGCGAAATTTAAAGCTTTTTAATCATACAAGTCATTAGCTCATCTTGCTGATATACACGAAAATCAAAGCCTAAAAACAAATTCATAGCCCTTTTGTTTTCATTATACACACAGGCCTTTACTCGCTTTAATTTAAGCGTATTTAAGGCATATTCAAGCATAGCTTGAAGTAGAATTTTGCCGCAGTTTTTCACCTCCAAGGCTCTGTAAAGTCCAAGTTCGCATTCTTCTTCATTTATATCAACAAAATTCACCACACCCAAGGGCTTTTCATTATCCAAGGCCAAAAAGTATTTTTTGCTCTTATCATTTTTAAGCCCTTCTACAAAGCTAAAATGCTCGTGCTTATCAACAAATCTTTTTCTAAAAAAGCGGTTAATGCTCTCATCATTACGCCATTTTAAAATCATTTCTAACTCAGCTTGACTAAGCGTGGTAAAATCCTTAAAAATAATCATAAAAATCCACCTCCTTGCCGCTGTTTTTAAGCCACTGGGCGATTTTGATTTGATTTTTATTCGTGCAAACTGCCTTAAATTCAGCCTTCAAAAAGATAGCCTCATTCACAAGCCCACTTGCTGAGATGATGAGCTTTTTGCTTTGATTCATAGTCTTTGCAAAGTCTTTTATATCCACTCCAAGAGTGATATTTGGACTTTTATCAGCTATGCTTTTAAGCTGCTTTAAATTCGTGTTCGCACTTGTTGTAGCTATGAAGATCTTCTTGCCCTCGTCAAAATTTAAGGCTATCTTTGCTGATAAATTTCTAGAATCAGTAGCACCCAAACAGATGAAAAAATCATAAATTTTATCCCTTTTTATCTTAACCTCTTCGTAAAATTCATCTCTAAATAAGGCATGGGCAAAGCCACATCTTAGCTCGCAAAAGCTAGGCACAAGCTTTTTATAAAGGCTAGGCTTGGCGTAGGGATTGACATTGAGTAAAATATCACAGTAATGCTCTCTTAAATCATCATCAAAGCTTAAAATCTTAACCCCAGTTGCCTTTTTTATGAAAAGCTCATCCTCATAGCTTATGCCATAATGATCTATCACAAGTAGCTCAAAACCCTCATCTCTAATGAGATCCACAAGCTCTTGCCTATCCGTGCTATCAAGCAAAAAGACCTCGTAAGGAATTTCATCAATGATTGAGCCTTGAAGCTCTAAGCAAGCAAAGCTCACCTCATCATAGCTCTTAGCCAAAAGTAAATCCCTTCTAATATGCCCGTGTCCCATCTTTGAGGAGCTATCAGCTCTAAATAATACCTTCATCTTAATCCTAAATTCTTAAATTTAAACAAAAGCCTAGCAAATTCTAAGTCCTCTAAGCTATCTATATCACAAACTAAGTGTCTTGGAAGTAAAAAAGCCCTTGAATGAGGCTTAAAGGCTTGCTTGCCCTCAAGCCAGGCTTGGCTTTTTCCAAAATAAAAAGCCCCTGCATCGTGAAAGGCTGGGGTAAGATCCTGACTTCTTTCATAGTAGCTGCTCTCATCAAACATAGTAATTCTTTTGTCTTTATCTAGCATAAAGGCTCTTTGTATGGGGTAGGAAAACTCACAAGCTGTGCTTAAAAACTCACAGTCTTTTTCTTTAAATTCAGCATAAGCTTGCTTTAAAATTTCGCTATCAATGAGTGGGGCTGTGGCATAAAGACAACAAACTGTTTCAAAGTCTTGCCCTAAACTCGCTAACTCTTTGATGGCGTGGGATATTACAGCATTTGTTGGAGCATAATCATCGCTAAGTTCTTTTGGACGCATAAAGGGAATTTTTGCCTTAAATTTACGCGAGATACTAGCAATTTCCTCATCATCAGTAGAAACTATCACCTCATCAAAAATGCTTGAATTTAAGGCATTTTCAATGCTGTGTGCGATGAGGGGCTTGCCCTCAAATTCAACAATGTTTTTTCTTGGAATTCTTTTGCTACCACCTCTTGCTGGGATTACACAAAGAGTTTTGCCCACTTTTTTCCTTTGTTTTTAAATTTGCTTGAATTTCTTTGCGGCTAAACATTTCATAAATTCACGCAAAATGATGAATTTTTTAAAAGCTTACTTTTTCTATCTTTTTTGTGAAAAAAGCTATGTTTTTTAAGCTACAACGACAAAGTTAAATTCAAGGTTTTTTATAACAATTCTAAAATTATACTTAAATTTTTATAATCTAAAATTAAAAGCTATTTTTATCCCCCTTAAAATTTCTTAAATTTAAGCACTGTTTTGTGTGGCTTAGTAATTTTTGGTGTAGTGGGAGAGGGAAGGGGTGCGTGTGGGGTGTGTGGGGGGGAGGGAGATATGGAAAAAAAGGAGAGATAGGGAAACAAAGGGGGAAAGGGGGAGATAGGGAAAAAAGTGAGAAGGGGGGAGGATTTGGGGTGGAGGGAAGGAAAAAAGGTGAGGGAGAGTGTGGTGGGGAGAAAAAAGGAATAGAAGGAATAGAGGGAAAAAGTGGAAAGATAGGAAAAAAGTGAAGTGAGAGAGAGGGAAAAAGGTGGGTGGGAGAAAAAAATGGGGGTGTAGGGAGAAAAAAATGGGCGGGAGAAAAAAATGGGGTAGGGTAGGGTGTTTTAGTGAAGATTTTTGCAAAATTCTTCTTTTAAAGCAAGTATATCTTTGGGTCGTCCTAAGTCCTTTCTTGCGCCTTTGGCGACAAGGATTTCTATGAAGATTAGACCCTCTTTGCCTTTAAGCTCATTTAAAGCTTTTTTAAGGCTAAATTCATCGCTGACACTAAGGGCTAACTCATAGCCACAAGCCTTGGCAAGTGCGTTAAAATTCACATTCTTAGCACAGCTTTCTTGTCCTCCTACGCTTTCGTGGGCGAAGTTGTTTAAAACTATATGAATAAAATTTGCACCCTTGAAATTTGAAATGGCTCCAAGGTGCATTAAAAAAGCCCCGTCTCCATCCAAACAAATAATCCTTTTTTGCGTGAATTGAGACAGCACAAAGGCAATCGAGCTTGCAAAGCCCATAGAACCAACCACCAAAAAATCATCGCTATGTCCTTGTTTCTTTTTCTCACGCAAATCATAGCATTCACGCCCTATGTGTCCCGTGGAGCAAATGAATTTAGCCTCTTTAAAATGAGCTAAGATTAACTCAATCGCCCTTTCTCTTTTTAAATTCAAATTTTCTAAATTTACACTGAGTGCTTGTTCATTCTTAAAACTTAAAGCCTCTTGATCTTCATCAAAGTTTTTCTGCTTTGTGGCTAAAACTGTTTTATTTATATCACAGCTTTCTTTCAAGCCTTCTTTTTCAAAAGATAAAATTTTTTCATTTAAAACAACTGTTTCATTTAAAGGGCTTTTTTCACTCACACCAGCCTTGTCAAAGAGGCATTCTCTCACACTAGCCTTTTCAAAGAAACATTCACTCAAACTAGCCTTTTCAAAGGGCGCAAAGCTATCTTTTTCTACCAAGATAGCCACTATGCTTTCATCTTTTAGGCATTCTTCAAAGGCTTTGAGACACTGCTTTTTTGCAGTTTTAAAATTCTTTGACAAGATAAAATGCTTTATCCCACAAGCAGATAAAAGCCTTCTTGTAACAAGTCCTTGTTTTCTATGCTGAGGCTCATCATCAATCCCACCTCTAAGCCCTATTATCATTACAAGTGGAATTTTATACACAAGCTTGTCAGCTAAGGACAACAGTGGATTTATGGCATTTCCCAGACCTGAGTTTTGCATATAAACAAGCCCTAAATTTTTAGTAGCCAAATGATAAGCACAAGCAAAGGCAATAGCCTCTCCCTCATTGGCTGTGGTGTAAAAATTATCCTTTGAAAGCTCATTTAGTGCTGAATTTAAGGGCTTTAAAAGGCTATCTGGAACTCCTGCAAAAAGCCCTATGTGTTCTTTTAAAAAGAGGGCAAATTGTGTAGGATTAAGCCTTTTATTTAAATTTGGCACTAATTTTCCTTAATCAAGGATATTAAATCAAGCACCTTGATATAGTTTTTATCTGCTTCTAAGCTTCTTTTGTGCTTTAAAATGCTTTGTGCGGTTTCAAGCATAGCACTATAAGCAGCCCTTAAAAGCTGATTGGCATAGACTATGATATTTACCCCTGCTTTTTGTAAATCATCCTCGCTTAAAGAGGGGTAATTTGTAGGCACGACCATTAAGAATCTTCTTTTTTCAAAGCTATTATAAAGCCTGCAAAACTCTAAAATCTCCTTGCCGTCCTTTTGACGAGAATGTATCATTATCCCATCAGCACCTGCGTTGATGTATGCTTTGGCTCTATTTATGGCATCATCCATTCCCATTTCCAAAATAAGACTTTCAATCCTAGCTATTATCATAAAATCATCAGTAAGCTGAGACCTCTTACCAGCTCTTATCTTTTCGCAAAAATTTTCTATGCTATCTTGGCTATGCTTTGCCTTTTTGCCCTCTAAAAGAGAGTTTTTCTTTAAGCCTATTTTATCTTCAATCACCACAGCACTCACTCCAAGCCTTTCTAGCCTTTTAACCATCATCGCAAAATGTGGAATTTGTGAGCCTGTGTCTCCATCGTAGATGATGGGCTTTGTGGAGACCTCTAAAATGTCATTGACCGTGCTAATTCTTGAGGTTAAATCCACAAATTCAATGTCTGGCTTGCCCTTTGAGCTACTATCCGTTAAGGAGCTTAGCCACATAAAATCAAAGCTTTGATTTATGCCCTCATCATCTTTGAAATTTGCGTTTTCAACCGCCATAGCACTGAGGCCGCTGTGGGATTCTATGCCTCTTATTATGGGCTTTGTTCTTAGTATTTTTCGCAAAGATGCAAGGCGAATTTGAGGCAAGATGCCAAGTTCTTTTAAGCTTTTGTTAAGCTTTGTTGAGGAAATATCCTTGGTGTATTGAGGCTCGATTACCTCTCCGCCCCAAGCCTTCATCATTTCAATGGCTTGCTTCCTGCCCTTACTCAAAGGTCCTTCTTTCCAGTCATCTCCGTGAACCAAAAAGGAGGGCTTATACTTTAAAAGATTTACCTCATATTCTTTTTCGTGCTGAGGCACCACCTCATCAACGCCTTTCAAGCCCTCAACTATAATCTTTCTTTGCGCATAATTCATAAAAGGCACCCTTTTATAGCTAGCTATGGCCTCATCTGTGTAAAGTCCTACCATAACGTGTCCTAGCTTTGAGGCTTCTTTTATGATGTTTAGGTGTCCGGGGTGAATTAAATCAGCTGCCATAGGCACATAGACTAGTTTTTTCATCTTTTATCCTTTAAATAAACAAGTATCACAAAGCTTTGTCTTGCTTAAATCCCCGCTTTTGTGAGCCTGTCTTAATGCGTTCATACCCTCTGAATGCCAAATTTCATAAATGGAGTTTTTGTAAATATTTCCAACCGCTATGTGCTTGGCTCTATGCGAAGCACAAGGCACAGCAAGTCCATCTCCGTGTATGAAGATGCTCTCAAAGGGGTAAGAACAGCTTTGTTTGCCTGAGATTGGCGCATCTGAGATGGCATAGCTTCTTTCATCATCAAAGGGAGAAATAGGCACATATCTTTGAACGGCTACATAATCAACCTTATCCACCCAAAAGCTCTTAAAGGCTTCTAATTCGTGCTTGTTTTTATGCTGTAATAAAAAGCTCACACGAACTATGGGCAGTTCTTTTCCCATTTTTGCACGCAAATTTAAGAAATTATCTATGTTTTTAATCACCGTTTTATAATCAAGCCCTATGCGTATGGTTTTATAAGTAGCCTCGCTTATGGCGTCTATGCTAAAATTCATTCTGGTTACATTGGTATTATCAAGTATTCTCTTGCTTTTTTCCTCTGTCAGCAAGGAAGCGTTTGTGTTAAAATGTATGTCCATAATGCTTGGCTTTTTGCTCATATACTCAAGCCTTTCTATGATGTCTTTATCAAGCAAAGGCTCGTTGGTTTGAGAAGGTGCAACTGAGGGGCAGCCGTGCTCATCGCACTCATCAACAAGCTTGGTAAAAACCTCAAAGGGCAAATAGCCCTTATAGCCATAATCAGCCCTTAAATCAGCGTGCCCATGAACGCACATAGTGCATCTTGCATTGCATTTGAATTGATTTTCAAAGCGCACAAAAAGCGGGAAATCTTGCATAATGTGATTTGAAGCAGCCGCCCATTTTGCCCTGTAATCAAGCCATTTTTGCCCAAATTTTTTCACAAAAATAGCATCAATGTCCTTTTTGGAATTATTCACCACCCTTCCTGCTGAGGTGGAGGTTTGTTTAATCTCACTTGCCAACATAAAAACTCCTTTGAATTTTTTCTTTGCTAAATTCACAAGAAGCTGTGAATTTAAAAAAGAAAAAGGCCTTTGAAATTTGGCTTGAAAATGATTTAACTAAGCTTTGATAGCACTTGTTTGAAAATAATTTCATTGAATTTTTACGGTGCTTGAAAGTAGGGTGCAAAGTAGGGTGCTTGAATTTGCTTTCTTGCAAAGGCACTTTTGTAAAGGGGTGTTTAAATTTTAAGCAAGGCTTTTTTGCCTTAAAAGAGGCTAATAAATTCAAGGCTTTGAATTTTTTAAAATTTTTGTGAATTTTTGTGTGAATTTGAGAAAAAATGCGTTTTGTTTTTAATGTGAATAAAAAATAAAGAGCTTGTAAAATTTGCTTGTGAATTTGTGCGTGAATTTGAGAAAAATATCTTTTTTCTTTTAAAGAAAATTCACGGCACAACTTTTTTCTATGAATTTGTGTGAATTTTTGCGTAAAATTTTGTGTAAAATGAGGCTTTAAGCTATCTTTGCCAAAAAAGTTTTGAATTTCAAAAAAGGTTTTGTCTTTAAGACGGTGAAATTTTTTTGCCCCTTTTTTGAAACGGTGAAATTCAAGCTGCAACATAGCTTAATCCTATTCTAGCAGCTTGTGCGGTAGTGTTTGTAAGATTATGATAGCTTATGCTCAATTTAGGGATTTTTAAAGCTGTGCTTATAAAATAATGCGTAAAGTGAAGGGTTAATTTAGTATTTTTTGTGTTTTTAAAATGAATTATGATAAATTCAAGATTTACTCTCTCTCTCTCTCTCGTTTTGCGCCAATTATTCTAATAAAAAAATCATCCTCAGCCTTAAAGGGTGCAAAGCCTCTGTCTTCTTTGGCAAAAAGAAGCTCATAATCCTTGCTTAAAGCCTCTTTTAAAGCCTTAAAATTTAAAAATCTCCTGTAATGCTCCTCGTAGATAAAGGCATCCTCTTCAACCCTTGCTCCAAGCTTATACAAGGAGTTTTTATATCCCCTGCATTCTATGGCTAAGATGCCCTTTGGCTTTAAATTTCTTTTTATCCACTCAAAAAGCCTTTTTTGCTGCATTTCGTTGATAGAGTGCAAGGTAAAGCGTGAATAAACAGCATCAAAACCCTCATCAAAGTCTTTTAAAGCCGTAAAATCTCCACTTTCAAAGGCTAAATTTTCTAAATCATACCCCTTTTTTAAAAACTCTATCACATTTTCACATTGATCTATGCCTAAAACCTTAATGCCATTTTTTGCAAAATACAAACTGTCTCTGCCATTTCCACAACCAAGCTCAACAAGGCTAAACTCAGGCTTTAAAAAGCCTTCTTTGCAAAATCTAGCAAACAAGCTTGGAGCTTCTTCTTTTAAATGAGTGTTATAATAAGCCTTCCAGTAGCTCTTATCATCTCTTTTTTGTAAAAAATCAAGCCCTTTTTCAAGGGCTTCTTCGTCAATTTGCATCATAAAACTTCTTTCTTAAATTTTGTCAATTATAGCAAAAAACATACCAACTTTACATTTCAAATCAAAAAGAGCATAAATTTTTTTTAAGCCTAAAAATTTATCAAAAAGCACTGTTTATAAAAGCTTTGTTCTTTTGAGTTTAAAGGGTATTTTGCAAAAGATTCCACAAGTTAAAGATAAATATAAAAATTCACAGCACGAGTTAAAGGCAAATATAAAAATTCACCCTGTGAATTTTTTAAACTTTTTTGCCAAAAAAGGCAAAGAATGATAAAGCTTTTTTAAAAAGCCTTTAAACAGCTTTTAAATACCCCTTTGCAAGGCTTCATTTTGAATTTTCTAACAAAGCATTCTCATCTTTTTCAAACACCCTTAAAAACTCGTTTTTATACTCTTTTGCCTTGATTAAAACTATGATTTTTCCTGCGAAATTCACGGTTACAAAATTATTTGTGCTTTTTAGCAAATTCCTTTGCTTTGCTATGCTTAAAACCGAGTTTTTGTTTAAATTCCTCACAAAATATCTTATGCTTTTTGTGAATTTCTCGCCCTTTTCGTTTATTAAAAGCCCTGAAAAGTCCTTGTAGTAGCGGTAACTTACTTTTGCTTCTTCTTCTACAAAGTGAGTAAAGGTGTAGCCTAAATCCTGCGTGCCAAAAAGCATTATCTTGCCATCTTCCTTTGTCAAAATGTCATACACACAGCCCTTGCCAAAGCAAGAAGCATAGTCTTTTGAAAAGGCTTCTTGCTTAAAACCAGCCACCCCAAAGGAAAAGATAGGCTCATTTGTGCGAAAAACCCCATTTTGCTTTCTAAAAAATTCGCTCAAAACCCCCATAGTGCTTTTTGAATTAGCCTTATCAAAGGCTAGGTTTTTACAAAAGCTGTAAGTAAAGGTTGGCATTAAAAGCGTGCCACTTTCTCCCAAAACCTGCCAAAAGCACTGCAAAATAGCACTTAAAAACTCAGCCCTTGGCAAAAGTGGCACTCCAAAGCCAAAAAGCTCACTATGCACGCAAACCGTGTCGCCTTGTTTTAAGCCACAGTTGTCAAGGCAGGTGATTAAGTCCTCATCATAAAAGATTTTGCCCTTAAATTCAAGCAAGGCTTTCATTTCATAGCCCTTTGTATCATCTTTTTGATAGCCTCAAAGCTTTCAAAGTTTTCAGCCTCGATAAACTCAGCACTCAAGGGCTTTTTGTAGGTCTTTTCTATCTCAGCCACCAAAGCCATAATGTCAAGTGAGTCGATGATGCCACCACTTAAAAGTCCGCTCATCTCAGGCTTAATGTCGCTTCGCTCGATTTTGGCGAAAAGCTCGGTAATTTCTTTCATTTTGTGTCCTTTATGTTGATATAAAGCCCATTTTGTAGGCTTATTTTCAAGCCTTTTTGCGAGATTTCGTAAAAAAGCACCTCAATTTCCTTGCCAAAAAGTTTGATTTTAGGCACTGCCACGCCCTCTCTAAAAGCCCCTATATCAAAGGCTCTTAAAAAGCGTGAAATTTTTTCTTTTTTCCAAGATAACTCTAAAATAGCGTTGTTTGGCAAGGCTGTGCTTTTGTGAATTTCGCCCTTGCCTTTTTGTTTTGTGAATTTTTTGGCTTCAAAATTTATCAAAGCCTCTTTAAACGCACTTATAGCGAGTTTATGCTGGGACATAAGCAAGGCTTTGGCTGTGGTGTTTTCATCGATTTTTATGGCTTTTTGTGCGAGTATGTCGCCTGTGTCTATGTCACTATCCACCAAATGCCAAGAAATGCCACTTTGCAAGTCGCCCTCATAAATCGCCCAAATGTGAGCATTTACGCCTCTATGCTTTGGCAAAAGGGCGTTGTGATAGTTTATAATGATGTTTTGTTCTACAATTTTGGGCGAAAAAAGATAAAAATTGTTTGCACTAATGATGAGAGCGTTTTTTAAATTTGCAAAAAATTCATCAAAAAAGGGCTTTTTTTGCGTGTCAAATTCCATAAATTCAGCCCTTGTTTTAAAATGCTCGTTTAGCAAAGCCTCGCAAGTCTTTGCTACCTTGCCTTTGCCGATGATTATAAATTTGCTAAAATTCATTTTTTGTCCTTTTTTGCTGAATTTAGGGCTTTTTTAGACAATTTCACTCAAAGCCTTTCTGTCGATTTTTCCATTTGCGTTTAATTTGAATTTATCAATTCTAATAAAAAGAGAGGGCATCATATAGCCTAAAATCTTGCTTTTTAAATAGCCCTTTAAATCAAGCTCAAACTCGCTTTCATAAAAGGCTATAATCATCTCATTTTTAAAGATACAAGCTGAATTTTTCACCTTTTCGTGGGCATTTAAAAGGCTTTCTAGCTCACCAAGTTCTACCCTGTGTCCCTTGATTTTGATTTGATTATCCACTCTGCCAAAGCACAAAAGCTCACCGAATTCATTGTAAGCGACTATGTCGCCCGTTTTGTAAAGTAAATCAAGATAATTTGAATGCAAGGGATTTTGCAAAAAAGCAGACTCTGTTTTTTCTTTATCCGCATAATATCCCAAAGAAAGCGAAGCCCCACGCACGAAAAGCTCGCCCTTAACGCCAACTTGCCCCTCATCAATGAGCCTTAACTTCTCATCAAAAACCAAAAGCTCGGTGTTCGCACAAGCCTTGCCTATGGGCAAAATATCTTCGTCCTTAAATTCACGGTCAATCTTATAAAAACAGCACACATCGGTAATCTCAGTAGGTCCGTAAAGATTTGCAAAAAGGGTGTTTTTAAGGTGCTTTCTCTAGTAATTTAGCTGTTTGTTAGGCATAATTTCCCCGCAAAAAAGCACCTTTTTAAGACTTTTTAGCGTGAAATTTGCCAAAGCCTTTGTGTTTGCAAAATAAATCAAAACAGATGGCACCCAAAAAATCATAGAAATTTGATGCCTTTGCAAATACTCGCAAATCTTGCTAGGAAAGGCAAAAAGGGCATTTGGCAGGATATGAAGTGTAGCACCAACCTTTATGCTTGAAAAAATATCCAAAATGGAGTTGTCAAAATAAAAGGGTGCTTGATTTGCCAAAATCTCATTTTCGTTTAACGCAAATTCCTCACACACCCAAAAGCTGTAATCAATCACGCTTTTATGCGCTATGCTTACGCCCTTTGGTGTGCCTGTGCTACCGCTTGTGAAGAAAACATAGAGTAAATTCGTGTCAATGTGCCTTTGTCTTGCCTTAAAAAGTGCCTTTAAATTCACGTTAAAATTCTCAAAATCCTCGCAATGCAAGGTGTGAGGGATAGCCTTAAAATGAAAGTTAAGTTCTTTTGAGGTGATGAGAATTTGAGGCTTTAAAACGCTAATGATTTTTTCTACTCGCTCAAAGGGCGTTTTTTCGTCCAAAAGTGTGTAAAAATTCCCACTTTTTGC
This sequence comes from Campylobacter troglodytis, assembly GCF_006864425.1. GTDB lineage: Bacteria > Campylobacterota > Campylobacteria > Campylobacterales > Campylobacteraceae > Campylobacter_D > Campylobacter_D troglodytis. Next base: position 23,590 of record NZ_QHLI01000027.1, read on the forward strand.
CACGCCCAAAAAACTCACAAGGCAAGAAATGCCCTTTGGCAAGATGATAAGAACGGGCATTTGCCTTTGTGTTTTTAGTGTGGCTTGAATGCTTAAAATTTTGCTTGCTAATTTTTTGCAAAGTTCGTCAAAGTCCTTGTAGCTTATGCCTTTGTCATTTTCTACAAAGGCAGTTTTATTTGGAAATTTTTGCACGGTCTTTTGCAAAAAATCATCAATGTGTCTAATCATTTTTAGCCTTTTTGTGAATTTTTTGTGAAAATTTGCATTGCCTTACAAAGTGTAGCCTTATACGCTGTGAATTTTTTAAGAAATTCACACAAGCTTTGTCATTTTTAGCCTTTTTGTAAAAAAGGCGAAGAATCCACAAATTCACGGTTTGTGTGAATTTTTTGGCTATTTTTAAATGTTTTGAATTTTTTGACTTTGGTGTGAATTTTTTTAACAATTTGCTAAAAAAATTCATGCATTTTTCAAAAACTTCACAAAACTTGCCACCTTTTTTCAAAAAATCATTTTTTATCATTTTTCACCCTTTTTATGAGTTTATGTTTTAGCAAGGCTTCAATGCTGTTTTCAAGCTCGTAAGCCTTAATCCCAAGCCTTGAAGCTATGTCGATGAGATCATTTTTGCCATCGCAAAAGGCGAGGACATCTATAAGTTCTTTTGCTGAAAATTTGCTCTTTGTTGTCGAAAGAGTAGGGTAAAGCCCCCTTTTGCCAAGATTTGGCTCGCAAATGATGGTGTTTTTATAAACAGCGTTAATTTCTAAATTGAAGATGAGTTCTTTAAGAGCGTTTAAGGTGTTGCTAAAACCAGCGACACTTACATAAGATAAATCGTCCAAGCTTGTATGATAGCGAGTTTTCACATAGTTTTCATCGCTAAAACAAGTTCTTTGTATGCTAACAAGGGGTAAATTCACCAAGGGTGAGCAAAACTGCCTTTCATCACTACCTCTAAACTTAAAGTCCCAAGCCTTAAAATTTGGCTTATCTTTTAGTGTATGCAGGGCAACTTTATCAGCCAAGGTGTTAGCATTTGGACTGTGTAAGAGGGTGTAAGCATTATCATCAGCACAACAACTTAAGGCAAAGCCCGCTTTCACACGCCTTTGCAAGTGCTTTAAATGCCGCCAAAGATAAACTATGCTGCCTATGGTTTCTGGTATAAAAATAAAGCGGTAGTCGTATCTGCGGTATTTGGGTAGGATTTTAAATGTGTCATTTGCTAAAATTTGTTTTGCAATCTGTTCTGTGGCTTTGGCATTTTTCTTTTCTAAAATTTGCCTTTTAATTTCGCCGTTTTGCTTTTTTAAATTTTGATTTTGGCTATCTTGGCTTTTTAAACCTTGCTTTTTAGAGTTGAGTTCCCCCCCCCCCTTGTAATAAGGCTTTGGCTAAAAATGTAGCCACCACAGGTCCGCTTAATTCATTGTTTGCCATAGATGGATGACAAAGATAGCTTGAAAATAAAATCTCGCCCTCGCTCTTTGTCGTAGCTGGTATGACAAAGTCTGCATAGTTTAAAACGCCCTTTTCATCAAGGCTTGAGTCTATTACAACCTTATAAACTCCCTTTTTTAAGGCTTTTCTCTCATTGTGGGCTATGCAAAAGCCCCACCGCCTTTTGTAGTAGCTTGTTACATAGGGAATGGCATTTGGCAAATGTTGAAGCGAGTATAAATGCTCTTGCAGCTCATCAAGGCTCAACTCTTGGCACACAGGCACAGAATAGCTCATTAAATGCAAATTATTTTTCTTAAAATCACAGATTTTCTCCCCACTTGGCGTGATGATGTAGGCATCCTTGCAGTTCCATTCACTTGGCACGACCCAGTCAAATACCCTTGTGCCGCTTTTAATGGAGTGCATTTTCATAATGCCACCAAGCTCGGCGTTTAAAAGCTCTAAACTCTGCCTAAAACCCTCGCCCGTAATGCTTCGACAAATGGGAAAAAGCCTTTCGCAAAGTGCAAACATAGCCTCGCCCTCATTTGAGCGTGCGTTGTTTGCCAAATTTGAGTCTTGTGAATTTGCGCTTAATTTTTTACTCACAGTTACTCCGCCCTTTCAAGCAGCTCAAAGAGGGTGTTTTTTACAAAATTAGCATCTTTTAGGCTCATTTCTTGATGACAAGGAATTGAAAGCTCTGCCTTGTAAAAATTATCTGCCTTTTCAAGATAAAAGTCCTTTAAATGTGGCATATTTTTGTAAAAAGAAAAGGCATAGCTTGGCTTATAATGCACTTGAGCGCCTATATTTTGCCTTAAAAGCTCCTCGAAGATAAACTCTTTTTTGCAGTAAAACTCAGGGTAAAGCAAGATAGGATAAAGATGGCGCGAGCTTTTTTTGTAAGGCTTTATGTTTATGGTTGAAAAATAAGGATTTTTAGCAAATTCTTTATCATAAAAGGCGGCTATTTGCTCCCTTTTTGCAAGCATATTATCAAGCTTTTTAAGCTGATTTATACCCAAAGCACAAGCTACATCGCTTAATCTATAATTATAGCCAAGCTCTGTGCTATCGCTATCCCATAGCCTTTTTTTAAAGATACCGTGGCTACGAAGGAGTTTTGCTCTTTCTATCAAGCCCTCATCATCGCTTAATAAGGCCCCACCCTCAAAGGTAGTAATAGGCTTTACAGGGTGAAAGGAAAAGACGGTTAAATTGGCGTGTGAGCCTACCTTTTGCCCTTTAAATTCAGCACCCAGTGCGTGGCTAGCATCATCTAAGAGGGGGATTTGATATTTTTGAGCCAAAGCTTTGATAGTGTCAATTTCTACGCTATTTCCTGCAAAATCAACCACCACAATAGCTGCTAAATCATCGCTTTTTTGCTTTAATCTTGCTTCAAGCTTGTTTTCATCGATATTGCCATCATCTTTTATGTCAATAAATTCAACCGAAGCACCTGCCATCACCGCTGCATTTGCTGTGGCTATGAAGCTTATAGGACTTGTTAAAATCCTTTTATTTTTAACATTTAAGACAGAGTAGGCTAGATGTAAGGCAGAGGTAGCTGAATTTACAACGCAAGCTGCTTTTACTCCAACATACTCGCACAAGGCTTTCTCAAAGGCTTGCACCTTGTCCCCGCCGGTTAAAAACTCATCTTTGAGTGCTGAAATGACGGCGTTTATATCGCTTTCATCTATATTTTGGTGTGAGTAGCTTAGCATTTGCACCACCTTTCAAAATTGTGCTTTTCATAAAATTGCCCTTTAAAATTTGCTTTGTTTTTTAAAATTTATTTTAAAAATTTGTAAAAAATTCACAAAATTCAGCGAATTTTCGCAAATTTAAAGCCAAAAAAATTCACAAAAATCGTCATTGCGAGCAAATCCGCAAGGATTTGCGTGGCAATCCATACTTTAAAAAAGCTATGACGTGATTTTTTTAGAAATGCCAAATAAATTCACGCCTTTTTAAAATAATTAAGGCTAACAGCAAGAAGACTGTGGATTGCCACGACTTGACTTCTCTCGCAATGACACGCTAGCGCAAAAATTCACACTTTTTGTGAATTTGTGGATTGCCACGCTCGTGCTACGCACTTCGCTCACGGTGACGAGTTATTTTTTAAAATTTGCCAAAAAATTCACAAAATTCAGCGAATTTTCGCAAATTTAAAACCAAAAAAATTCACAAAAATCGTCATTGCGAGCAAATCCGCAAGGATTTGCGTGGCAATCCATACTTTAAAAAAGCTATGACGTGATTTTTTTAGAAATGCCAAATAAATTCACGCCTTTTTAAAATAATTAAGGCTAACAGCAAGAAGACTGTGGATTGCCACGACTTGACTTCTCTCGCAATGACATGCTACCGCAAAAATTCACAAAATTCAGCGAATTTTTTGAATTTTTATCATTTTAAAGCCAAAAAAATTCAAGCAAATTCCCCAAATTTTCTAAAAAATTCACTAAGTTTCACAAAATTCTCATCCATTTCACATATCTGCTTTTTCTATGATTTGCAAAAGCTCTTTTTCACTCGCCCACTGGGTGTTATTATCAGAGCTGTATGAAAAGCCATCATTTACTTTTTTGCCCTTTTCACCAAGTGCATTTTGACTAAAATCCCTATCAACATTTGCAAATTTTATACTTGGAGCGATGATATAATAATCCTTAAATTCATAGGTTAAATGACTATCATCGCTTGAAATCATTATCTCGTGTAGCTTTTCGCCAGCCCTTATGCCTATGATTTTAAATTTTGCCTTTGGAGCAAGAGCGTGGGCTAGATCAGTGATCTTCATTGAGGGAATTTTAGGGATAAAAATTTCACCCCCGTGCATCCTGCTAAAATTACCCAGCACAAATTTCACGCCGTCCTCTAAGCTTATCCAAAACCTTGTCATCCTCTCATCTGTGATGGGTAACTCCTTTGTGCCATTTGCGATTAATCTTTTAAAAAGAGGCACAACAGAGCCACGAGAACCAACTACATTTCCATATCTTGTAACGCTGAATTTGGTGTTATCTAAACCGACTATGTTATTAGCCGCGATGAAAAGCTTATCGCTTGCTAGCTTTGTCGCACCATAAAGATTGATTGGATTGCAAGCCTTGTCGGTGGAAAGGGCTATGCAGGCTTTGACATTATTTTCAAGGCAAGCGTCTATGACATTTTGCGCACCTTCTATGTTGGTTTTAATGCACTCCATAGGATTATACTCAGCTATTGGCACTTGTTTTAGTGCTGCTGCGTGTATGACAAAATCCACCCCACGCATAGCACGAATGAGCCTTTCTTTGTCCCTGACATCACCTATGAAATAACGCATACAAGGGGCATTGAAATGCTGAGACATCTCATACTGTTTTAATTCATCACGCGAATAAATGATGATCTTGTTTGGCTTGAATTTTTCAAGCAAGATCCTTGTATAAGTCTTGCCAAAACTGCCTGTGCCACCTGTGATGAGAACATTTTTGCCATTAAACATTAATTTTCCTTCAATCTAAGTTGAAAATGAGTTAGCAAAAACTGTTCCATTTTTAAAAACTAAGTCGCATTTTACATTTTGTTTAAAACTAAGATTGATGTTTAAAAATTTAGCAAAAGGCTTGAATTTTAACTTGTTTTTGTGGGGATCTAAGCTGATTAAAGGGGTTATAATCAAATCTTTTTGCTTTTGGCTCCTGTTTAAGCCTTGTGAATTTTTAAGGCTTATCTTTGCCTTTGACTTGCATTTTTTATAAGATTTTAAATTTTTTATCTTAAAGCAAAAAAAGGCTTGTTTAAATTCACATTCTTTTTTAAATGCCTTTAAATTTGCCTTGAATTTTTTTAAATGCCCTTAAGGGTGCAAAAAATTATTTAAGAATTCTTGGCAGAGTTATGCCTTCTTGCCTTTGATATTTGCCCTTTTTGTCTGCGTAAGTCGTGTCGCAGGGTGTATCTCCTTGCAAAAACAAGACCTGGGCTATGCCCTCATTTGCGTAAATTTTAGCAGGAAGGGGGGTGGTGTTTGAGATTTCTATGGTGATGTGTCCTTCAAAACCTGGCTCAAAGGGGGTTACATTGACTATTATGCCACATCTTGCATAAGTGCTTTTGCCAAGGCAAATGGCTAAAACATCATCTGGCATCTTAAAATACTCCACAGTGCGTGCCAAAGCAAAGGAATTTGCAGGCACTATGCAAACCTCACCCACAAAATCAACCACATTTTGCTCCACAAAATTTTTAGGATCAATGACTGTTGAATTCACATTTGTAAAGATCTTAAACTCTTGCCCCACTCTTATATCATAGCCATAGCTTGAAAGCCCGTAACTTACAACGCCCTTGCCAATATTTGCCTCGCAAAATGGCTCTATCATCTTGTGCTTTGTAGCCATCTCGCGTATCCAGCTGTCTGCCTTTAAACCCATAATTTATCCTTTAAATAAAGCTAATATTTTAGCAAAAAATTTAAGCAAAAATTCATTTTAATAGGCAAAATGCTTGATCTTATATGCTAAAATTGACAAAAAATTTAAGGAGAAAAAATGCCAATAGTTACAATAAAGCTTGTCAAGCCAGAACTTGAGGAAACTCAAAGAGAGGAGCTAATAGAAGATATAACCGAGCTTTTAAGCACGAAATATAAAAAAGCAAGGGAGAGGGTGGTTGTCATCATCGAGCCAATCGAAGCTTACAATGTAGGCTTTGCAGGAAAGACTGTTGAAAAGATAAAAAAGGAAGGAAAATGAAAGAGTTAAAAGTAGGGGAGAAGGCACCTGAATTTAGCCTTTTAAATCAAGATGGGGTGCAAATTTCACTTAAAGACTTTGTTGGAAAGAGGGTGGTTTTGTATTTTTACCCAAAGGATGATACTCCGGGATGTACCATTGAGGCTAATGATTTTAGCGCACTTTATGAGAAATTTTTAGCTAAAAATGCTGTTGTTTTGGGGCTTAGTCCGGATGATGGCAAAAGCCACTGCAAATTCATAGAAAAATTTAAGCTAAAACACAGTCTTTTGTGCGATACAGAAAAGATCGCTGCGAAGGCTTATGGGGCCTGGGGTATAAAGAAAAATTACGGCAAGGAGTATGAGGGCATACTTCGCAGTACCTTTGTGATAGATGAGAATGGCAAGATCGCACAAATTTATACAAATGTAGTAGCCAAGGATCACGCAGCCAAGGTCTTAGAAAGCTTGTAGATGCTTGTTCATATTTGTTGCAGTGTGGATAGTCATTTTTTTATAAGTGAGCTTAAAAAGCTTTATCCAAAAGAAAGGTTGGTTGGCTTTTTTTATGATCCAAACATTCATCCTTATGCTGAATACGAGCTTCGCTACTTAGATGTAAAGAGAAGTTGCGATAAATTGGGTCTTAGTTTGCATAAGGGTGAATATGATTTTACTCTGTGGATGCAAGCTGTTCGAGGCTTAGAGGATGAGCCAGAAAGAGGGGCAAGATGTGAGAATTGCTTTGAAATGAGGCTTGAAGAGGCTGCTAAATTTGCCCTTAAAATAGGAGAAAAAAGCCTTACAACCACGCTTTTAACAAGTCCAAAGAAGGATTTTTCCCAGCTTGAAAATGCTCTAAGGGCACAGTGCTCGCCCTTTGGAGTTGAATTTATAGCCCCTGATTTTCGTAAAAATGGAGGCACACAAAGGCAGTTTGAGTTGGCAAAGAAGGAAATGCTTTATCATCAAAATTACTGCGGCTGTCTTTATGCCCTTGCTAAGCAAAGACAAGGCAGAGGCTTTGTGGATGAGCTAATGAGCCCTCTTAGTCATCAGATCCTGCCAAATAGCATTGAGGAAAGAACAAAGCTTTTTAAAGAGTTGGGCAAGCTTGAAAAAAGGGGGCTTAAATTCAAGCTTGAAAGGGAGAAATTTTTAAACTACCGCCTTTTAAGTGCCAAGATCACAGCAGATAAAAAGCCAATAAAAGCCCACATAATGTTTTACTCTCATTTTAAGCTACAAAAAAGTGCTTTTACTGTGAATTTAAAGGATGGGCAAGGTGGGGTTTTAAAGATCTTAAAAGATGAGCTTGTTTTTTGGGATTTTGAGTATTTTAATGGCCTTGTTAGGCGTAAATTCAAAGACTTTAATGAGCTTTTAAAAAAGCCTTTAAGCGTGGAAAAGGAAATTAAACTTAGAACAAAGCATTTTGGTGCTTATAATCTTAGCCCCATTATCATTTGCGAGCGCTTACCTCAGGGCAAGATAGAAATTTTTGCAAAAAGTGAGATCTATTTTGACACCAGAGAAAGACTTGTTAAAGAAGCAAACGCTTAAATTTGAGCTAAAATTAGATTAAATTTAACAAGATTTCCCCTTATCAATTTGGCTCAAAATACTCTAATAGGATTTTCCCTTATCAATTTTAATAAATTTTGATGAGAATTTTGTCCCAAATTGTTCGTCTTAATTTAGTTTCTTTTAAGTGAAGTATAAAATTGTCTTTTTTTATCCAACGAAATTTATCAAGTCTAAACTTTGCAAATTTCTAATACGCAGTTGCGAGTGAAGTGCAGTAAAAAAATTCACAATTTCGTTGATATGGTTTCGTCCATTTGCAAACTCGTTTTTGTTATGTTTTACAAAATCTTGTGCCTTTGCACCTTCTTGCAAAGTTGCGAGTGTAACGAAGCAAAAAATCCACCAAACCATCATAGGCTTTGTAGTTCTTCTGAAATTGTGATATTTTTTACATCTGCAAAATCCCTTATAATAAGTAATAACTCTTTGGCAGAGCAAGTGTTTGAGCGTATAAACTCGTGCGATTGCGTTTTAGCAAGCCTTTTACTACGCAGTTACAAGAGGGGTAACGAAGTAAAAACACAGATGTTTTCTTGTCAGCCCCACGCCCACGCTTGCCACGCACTCTTTTAGCTCCTTCTGCTTGCAGTTACGAGTGTAACGAAGCAAAAAATAACTCTCATCAACTTCGATTTCACTACTCATTTTAGAGACTGTCTCGCATTCTTTGGTTATCAAAATGCAGATTTCTTTGAAAATTTTACACGAGCTTTGTTATGAAATTTGACAAAGCCCAGAGTATTTTATCTTTAAATCAATTCTTGCAAAGTGAGGATACGGCGAAGTAAAAAATGCTTCAAAATTCCTTAAATTTCTTTTGAGAAATTTACAAATGGATCTTTGTTTTTCATAGGACTTAGCTTAAAAATCCTTTGGTTTAAGTTTAATTGAGCCTAGTTAATAAATATAACTTGTTTGAATTTTTGCTTGCAAGAATTTAGCCTTAAAATTTATTTTAAGCCTTTTTAAATTAAAAAGCCTTTTATGTCCTTCTTTGTGAATTTTTAATTCTTGTTACTGTTTAATTTTGGTCAAATTCAACTTTAAAAGTTTTAAATTTCTATTTTTTGAAAAGCTTTGAAAGGGCATTTAAAAAGTATTGAAAGGGCATTCAAAAGGCATTGACAAGGCGTTAAAGTGGTTTTTTAGCTTGCTAGCATAAAACAGTTTTGTTTTTGGCTTTTATAAGCATTAAAACTGTTTTTCTTTTAGCTTTCTTTAAGCACTAAAGCTTTCTTGCCTTTAGTTTCCTAGTCCAAGCACTTAAAATGTCTTGCTTTTAATTTCTTAAGCATTAAAACAGTCTTGTTTTTAGCCTTAATTATAAAACCGTCTTGTTTGCAACTGTCTAGCCTTGAAAAATTTGCATTCTAAGCTCGATAATCTTCTTTAAATTTGAAAGCAGATTAAGAGTGGGCATAGCTTTAAATTCAAAAGCACCGAGTTTAAATTTATACTGTAAATTTATACTTTAAATTTATACTTTAAATTTATACTTTAAATTCAAAAACACCCATTCTAAATTCATATTTTGAATTCATAGTTTTAAATTCAGCCTAAATGTAAAAAGTTGCTTTAAATTCAAAAGACGGTGTGGAATTTGGCGACTTTTTTAAATTCAAGCGACAGTGTGAAATTTAGCTCAGTTCAAAAAAGCTCTTTTAAATTCAAAAGACAGTTTAAATTTAAACAACGATGTAAAATTTAGCCTAGTTCAAAAAACAGTTTAAAATCAGCCTAAATTCAAAAAAACAGTTTAAAATTCAGCCTCAAAGCAAAACTCCCTAGTTTCAAGCTTAAAAAATTCACACCCCTAGCAATTAAATTCATCTTAAAATTCAAGGTCTCAATCACTCAAAGCTATACTCAAATTTTAACTTACATTCAAATGCCTTTAAATTCAAAATCTTAACCACTCAAAGCCACTCTAAAATTTTTTAACTTAAATTCAAAGGACCTTAAATTCAAGGCAATTTAAATTTCAAAATGTTTTCAAAATGTTTTCGTCTCCTCTTATACTTTCCTCGTTTAAAATCAAAAAGGAAAGGAAAAACAATGAAGGCATTTAAACTTAGTCTCTTAGCCTTTTTGGCTACTAGTTCTTTTAACCCTTTACTTGCTAAGCCCTTGGAGGAAGCCATTAAAAATGTCGATATAAGCGGACATGCAAGGTATAGATATGAGGCCATATCTTGGCGTGAAAATAGCTTGCCCTTGGAAGCAAACGGCATTAGCTCGAAAAACGATCATCGCTTTCGTGCAGCCCTTGGGCTTAAATTTGATGTAAGCGATAATTTTAAGATCTACTCTCAGCTTTTTTATCACAATGACAGAAACGATGGGCACAGCGGCAGAGGAGCGCAAACTTCAAGACCCATTACCCTAAGACAGGCTTATTTGGAGTATCATCTAGCAGATTATGGCTACAAGGCTATTTTAGGACGACAAGAGCTTAAAACCATATGGACGGCTGATTTTGTCGGTATGGCTGCAAAGGGTATTTATAATCCTATACCAGAACTTACAGTGCTAGGCTTTGCCATTGATAGCTTTGAGGGAAGCACTTCAAATAATGTTTTTAGCCCAGCAGATGGCGATGCCATTGATTTTACCATCTTAGAACTTGGCGATTTAAATCAAAATAGAGGCACAGCAAATACAAGGCTTTATAAGTATAATCTATACGGAGGGGCTATAATTGGGGATTTTCAAGGCTTAAAGGCTGAGCTTTGGGGAGCTTATTGGCAACATGCGGCTAATCTTTGGGCCTTGAATTTAAAATATAATCTGCCTTTAAATGATGAGCTAAGCCTTGGAGTGAAGGCTAGTTATCTAGCAAATAGCATAGATAGCTATTTTAAAAACAATATAAACGGCGCAAACGGTCAGCTACTTGACGCAAGGCTTTTTATGAAAGCTTATGGGCTTGATGCTACGGTTGGAGGCATTACTTATGGTAAAAAGGATAAATTAAGCATTAATACCATAGAGGATGCAGGGAGTGCCGAGCTTGACTTTGGCAAGGAAATTTACTACCAAAAGGGCTCTTTTATCACAGTTTCACAAGGACAAAGTAGCTATGCTTATGCTATGCTTGGCTATACCTTGCCACTTGATCTAAGACTTGGAGTTCAGGCTATTTTTGGAGATACAAGGATGCAAAATATCCCAAATGAAGCAACTGTTGGTGCAGGAAAGAAGATGGAGCTTGTAGGGGAGGGCAAATTTAAGTATAATAAAAATCTTGAATTCCTAGCCTGGTATTCTTATCTTAGCACAAAGCACGAGGAAGTGCCTATAAAAAGCCTTAAACACACGGTTCGCTTTCAGGCATATTATAGATTTTAGCCCTTATTTTAGCCCTTATTTTAGCTCTGATTTTGGCCTTTACAAGGTAAAATTTGCCAGATTCAAATTTGCATTCTCAAGGGCTGGGCAAATTTTATGGAATTTTTGAATTTAAATCTACTATGTCTTTGTGTATCTTAGCCGCAAAAGACAGATTTCACATCCTTGCTTTAAATTTTAATTTTTTAAGGCTTAATATGCTTGGAGTGAATTTTTCTTATCAATTTTAATAAATTCAGTTGCAAGACAACCTAATCGGATTTTGGCTTATCAATTTTAATCAATTTTGATGAGAATTTTGTCTTAAATTTTGGCGATTGATACTTTTAGCTGATATAATTACGGCTGAAAGGTTGGTAAAATCGATGTTAAATAAGTATATATTTTTGCCCTACATTTCGGAGCGAAAATTTCGGCAAATTTTGGAGTGCTTTTGTGCTGATATTTGCGTGAGCAAAATCGCCGTTTTGTGTAAGGTTTCTCGTCCTTGTG
>NZ_QHLI01000028.1 GCF_006864425.1 Campylobacter troglodytis
TTTTGAAGGTGTTTTTAAAGTATTTAAAAGTGCTTACAAGTGTTGTAAGGAGCTTTTTAGGGGCTTTGAAAATCTTTAAATTCACTTGTGTTTAAATTTGCTTTTGCTTTTTGTATTTTATCAGCTCATTTACAGTTTGCGAAGCTTTATAAATTCACGCTCTTAGAAATATTACAATAAAAAATTCACAAGATCTTAAAAAGGTATTTTGTCAAAAATGTTGAATTTATCATATTAAGCCTTAATAAATATCTTTTTCCATTCAATGTTATTAAATTAGGGTTTGGCAAAAAATTCAAGGCTCTTTGCAAGGTCTTAAACCTTGTGTGTTGGCTTTCTTTGGAAAAGTAATGAAGTCGTTTGTGCAAAACTTTGCGTGATGAATTTAAGGCTTAAAATGCCTTGTGAATTTTAGGCAAAAACAATTTGACAAAGCAAATGCAAAATGCGTTTTTGCTACATAAAATGTGAAACTGTGCATTAAATTCACGCAAGTTTAAAGCTTTGCTTAATTATATTTTGACGATTGATTTTATATAAAGACTCAAGATATTTTAATAGGATTTTCTCTTATCAATTTCAGCAAATTTTGATGAGAATTTTGTCCCAAATTTTTCGTCTTAATTCTGTTTCTTTTAAGTGGAGGACAAAATTTTCTTTTTTAGCCCTTAAATTTCGCTAAACGAAACTTCGCATAGCTCCAGAAATTCACAATTTCGTTAATGTGGTTATGTCCCTTTGCAAACTCGTTTTTGCTATACTTTACGCGGTAATGAGCTTTTGCTCCAAAATCCACCAAGCCATCATAGGCTTTGAAGCTATCGCTGTAAATCTCGCATTCGTTAAGCTCCGCAAAGTCCTTTATGATAGGCAGCAATTCTTTGGCAGAGCAAGTGTTTGAGCGTATAAACTCGTGCGATTGCGTTTTAGCATACCTTCTGCTAGCAGTTACGAGTGCGTAGCACGAAGTAAAAACACAGGTGTCTTTTTTCCAGCTCCACGCCCCCTTTTTCCACGCACACCACCGAAATAACTCTCATCGACTTCTATCTCACCACTCATTTTCTAAAGAAACTTCGTTTTGCTGATTTTTTCGCATTCTTTGGCTATTAAAATGCGAATTTCACGCAAAATTCTATTCACACAAGGACGAGAAATTTTGCAAATTTCTGCGATTTTTTTCGCCTCTAAATCAAGGCAAAAATACTTCAAAATTCCTTAAATTTCTTTTGAGACAATTCGGGAATGAATCATATATTTATTTTTCATTTTGCTCTCCATACTTTAAAATGATATTGTATCAAATTAAAGTATCTTGAGCCTATATCAAATACTACACTTGTCATTTTGATCCTAATCGAAACGAAGGGGAAAAATCCACGAAGTTATGGATTCTTCGCTTGTAGGCTTAGAATGACAAATCAATACTTTTTTGTAGCCTTTTGCCTTTAAAAGGCTATGAATTTTTATGTCAAGATTGTGCTAACCGTCATTTTGGCTTAGCTAAATTTAATTCTTTCATTAATCATTTCAAAAATACTGTATTGAAATTACACAAGGATCTTTTTTTGATTTCTTTTTTATCCGTTTTTTTTTTTTTTTGTGTTATTATATACTGTGTTTTTAAGATATAAGATCACCAAGTATCTTGGATCTGCGAAAAGATAGATTTAGATTTTGCGTGTGTTTAAGGTATTTTAAAGGCATAGAATTTCTTAGTGAGGGAGGTTTAGATGAAAGATTTAAAGGCTCGTAAAGAAGATGCTACTCCAAGGGGCATAAATGTGCTTTGTGATTGGTTTGTTGCAAAGGCGCAAAACTCAACGATTTGGGATACAACAGAAAGAGAATTCATCGACTTTGCTGCTGGCATAGCAGTTTTAAATGTAGGACATAGACATCCAAGGATTATAAAAGCAGTTGAAAAACAGCTTAAAGCCTTTACCCACACAGCCTATCAAATAAGTCCTTATGAAAGCTATATTGAATTAGCCGAAAAGATAAATAAACTAGCACCAATTGATGGCAAGAAAAAAACTTGTTTTTTTACAACAGGAGGCGAGGCTACTGAAAATGCCATTAAGGTTGCCAAGGCTCATACAAAAAGATACGCAGTCATTGCCTTTGGTGGATCCTTTCACGGCAGAACAGCAGCAGCTGTTGGTATGACAGGAAAGGTTGTTCCTTATAAGGCAGATTTAGGACCTGGTATGATTGGAATTTATCACGGCTTGTACCCTAATGCTTTGCATAAAATTACCGTAGAAGATGCTTTAAGAAGCTTAGATCATATTTGCAAAAGCTCTATTTCTCCTTATGATGTAGCAGCTATTATCTTTGAGCCAGTACAAGGTGAGGGTGGTTTTTATCCTGCACCAAAGGACTTTGTAAAGGGTTTAAGAGAGTTTGCCGATCAGTATGGGATAGTTCTTATTGCCGATGAGGTGCAAACTGGCTTTGCTAGAACGGGAAAGCTCTTTGCAATGGAGCATTTTGATGTAACACCTGATCTTCTTTGTATGGCAAAGAGTTTAGGAGGGGGTTTGCCTATTTCTGGTCTTTGTGGCAAGGCAAAGATTATGGATGCTGTAAATCCTGGAGGACTTGGTGGAACCTATGCTGGAAACCCACTTGCAACTGTGGCCGGCCTTGAGGTCTTAAAGATAATCAAAGAAGAAAATCTACTTCAAAGAGCAAAGACGCTAGGAAATACCTTGCAAGCCTTTCTTAAAAATTTAAAACACAAGGAAATTGCAGAAATTCGTGCCTTAGGCTCTATGGTAGCGGTTGAGTTTTTTAAAGACGGTCAGCCTAGTAGTGAGTTAGCAAAAAAGGTGCAAGCTCTTGCTATGGAAGAAGGCTTGTTGCTACTTACTTGTGGAAGCTATGGCAATGTCATTCGTTTCTTATATCCACTTACTATACCAGATCAGCAATTTCAAAAGGCACTTGAAATTCTTAAAAAGGTTATTGCAAAGGCTGTAAAATGAGTAAAGACTTAGACTTTTCACTACTTCAACACGAATTTGTTTCAAGGGAGAAAAAAGAGGGCTTTATCGCAGTAAATAATCCTGCAACAGATGAGATTATAGCCTATGTGTATGGTATTACTGAGGGGGAATTAGAAGATCTCATTCAAAGATCTCAAATAGCACAAAAAAAATGGTCAGCCCTTTTGGCCTTAGAAAGGGCTGATCTTTTGCTTAAATGGTATGAGTTGATACAAGAGCATAAACAAGACTTAGCCGTGATTCTTACTCAAGAAATGGGTAAGCCACTAAGTGAATCAATGGGCGAAATAAACTACGCAGCAAGCTTTATTCGTTGGTTTGCAGAAGAGTGTAGAAGAATTGACGGAGATATTTTACAACCCGTGCAACAAGGACAAAAACTTCTTGTCTTAAAGCAGCCAATAGGAGTATGCGGTGCTATTACTCCTTGGAATTTTCCCTCTGCTATGATTACAAGAAAGGTAGCACCAGCCCTTGCTAGTGGCTGTTCTATGATTGTCAAACCAGCTACTCAAACCCCACTTAGTGCTTATGCCTTATTGACACTTGCTTATAAGGCAGGACTTCCAAAGGATCTATTGCAAGTTGTTACAGGCAAGGCTTCTATGATTAGTAAGGTGCTTTGTGAGAGCAAGATAGTTAAAAAGATTAGCTTTACAGGATCAACAGAGGTAGGAAGAGCCCTTATGGCACAAAGTGCTAATACAATTAAGAAATTATCATTAGAATTAGGAGGAAACGCTCCTTTCATTGTCTTTGATGATGCTGATCTTAACTTAGCTGTGAAAGGAATTTTAGCCTCTAAGTTTAGAAATAGCGGACAAACCTGCGTGTGTGCAAATAGAATTTACCTTCAAAGCAAAATCTATGACAAAATAGCTAAGGCTTTAAAGCTTGAGGTAGAAAAACTACAAGTAGGCAATGGCTTAGAAGCTAGCACCACACAAGGTCCTTTAATAGACAAAAAAGCAGTAGCAAAGGTGCAAGAACACATAAATGATGCGATCTTAAAGGGTGCAAATCTTCTTACAGGTGGCAAGGTGCATGCTAAGGGATTAAGCTTTTTTGAGCCTACCATCTTAACAAATCTTAGTCAAAATATGGCTGTTGCAAAAGAAGAAACCTTCGGTCCTTTGGCTGCACTTTTTAAATTTGAAAGCGAGGAAGAGGTGATCGCAATGGCAAATGATACAGAATTTGGCCTAGCAGCCTATCTTTATACAAAAGACGCTGCAAGGCTTTGGCGCTTGGGTGAGGCCTTAGAATATGGCATTGTTGGGATTAATACAGGTATCATTTCTACTGAGGTTGCTCCCTTTGGAGGCGTTAAACAAAGCGGACTTGGTAGGGAGGGTTCAAAATATGGGATTGATGATTACTTAGAGCTTAAATACCTTTGTGTGAATTTACAGTAGCTCTATTGCAAGTAAGACATTGAATCTTTATAACAATTTTAAATTTATTACTTTTAGAATTAATTATATAAAAGCTTTTTCATAAAACATCAATGAAATTCTAAGCTCTTGCAAAGGCTATCAAAGTAGCTTATGTAAGCTAAGTAAATTTTTAATTTTGCGTATTTTTGCAAGATCTAAGAGACTAGAAATTCTAAGTTGTTTATAATAAATGATAATGCAAACCTTAAAATTCAAAGTAGTTTTTATAACCGTATATTTTTAAGTTTTAGCTTGTGATTTAAATTTAGATCTTAAACAAGGAGGAAGAATGAAACTCAAAGAGATAGAGGATGAATTTATTGCCGAGCTTAAAGGGCATCCTGTAACCAAAAAGCTTACCTTTATAGAAGGAACAGCAATGCTAGTAGGAACAAACATTGGCATTGGCATTTTAAGCATAGCCTATACTGCAAGAACTGTGGGCTTTCTTCCCTTGTTTTTTTGGCTTGTTATTGGCGGTATTCTTTCTACAATTACCATGCTTTATATTGCAGAAGCAACGCTAAGAACAAAGGCTCATTTGCAGCTTACAGGACTATCTGTAAGATACATTGGACCTGTGGCAAAGATTTGTATGTTTATTTCTGTTGCTGTTACTGCCATTGGTGCCTTAATAGCGTATGAAAAGGCAGCTGGGGATATAATTTATGAGATCTTTGGACTTGCTAAGCATTGGGGTAGTATTTTGTTTTTTATCCCTGCTGCTGGTGTATTGTGGCTTGGATTAAAGGCTATTGGACGCGGTGAGAAGCAAGTTGTTGGCATTATGTTTTGTATCTTACTTACTTTGATTGTTGCTACCTTTTTTAAGGCCGAGATAAATTTTGAAAATGCTTTGGAAGCACATTGGAATTGGGTGGCAATTATCCCTATTTTTAACACTGTTGTATTTGTGTATTCTTCACAGTATATTGTTCCTGAAATGGCTCGTGGCTTTTCACATAAGCCATCTATGTTGCCAAAGGCGATTATTTTGGGTAATTTTATCACCTTTGCTATGTTAGCCCTTGTGCCACTTTCAGCAATTATTTTGGAGGGCTTGCAAAATATTTCTAGTGTGGTTACTATCTCTTGGGGAAAGGCTATTGGAGACTGGGCCTTTATGATTGCAAATTTATTTGGCTTGTTTGCCATTCTTACCTCTTATTGGGGCTTAGGCGGTATGTTTATTACTAATGTTGCCGATCAAATCAACAAAGATGCTGATAACAATCTCAAAATAAGATTTATCATCTTGCTTTTTGTTAGCATACCACCACTTTTGTTGGTGCTGTTTAATGTTGTTGAGAGAATTGATAGTGCACTTTATTGGCCAGGGGTTGTTGGTGCGCTTATTTTAAGTTTTTTTCCTATCATAATCTTTCAAAATGCAAGAAAATATGGAGATCAAGACTCTCAATACCTTTGCCCACCACTGATTACAAATATAGGTGCAAAGGCAAGTATTGTTATTGTATATCTTAGTGCTACCCTACTTAGTATAGCCTCAAAATATGGTCTTCTTGATAGAATTTTTAACTAAGAGATTGATTTAGCTTAATTAAATTTGGCTAAATTAAACTTAGACCAAAGGATTTTTAAGCTAAGTCCTATGAAAAATAAGCTTTGTTTGCAAATTTTTCTAAATGTGATTTAGGGAGATGTTGGCGTATTTTTACTGTTTTTTGCAGTTTCTAACTGTAAGGCATAAGATGGTGCGTTTATAGGTGGGTTTGTAAAATGGGACGACTAATAAGAAAATACCTATATTTTTACTTTCTTCTCTTGTAACTACAAGCAAAAGGGCTTTTGCTGAATTTAGCCAAATTTAGTGGGATAAAGAAAATTTTATCCTTTACTTAAAAGAAATTGTAGTAAGACAAAAAATTTAGGATAGAATTTTTATCAAAATTTATCAAAATTGATAAGATAAAATCTGCTTAAGTTAAATTGAGCCAAACTGATTAAAGCATATTGAGTTTAAAAGATCTTGAAACAAAAACTTTAAGACTTAAATTTAATAAATAAAAATTTTGTTATTTGAAATAGTTTAGATCTTTAAAAGACATAATGGATGAATTTTTACCTTGCCTGTGCTAGGTGCAAAATAAGTAATAAAATTTGAGTGATTTTCCCAAGCTTTTTGAAAGCCAATGTGTGAATTTTCACATAAATTTAGCACTTAAATCAAAGGTGTAAATTTTGAGTTGATTTTGAATAAGCACATATAGCTTTGTTATGTTTAAAGGAGCTTATATTAAGATAAAAATTTAAGACAAAATTTTTATCAAAATTTATCAAAGTTGATAAGAGAAAATCTGCTTAAGAGTGTATTAAGCCTTAAATTTTATTAAGTTGAATTTAGCCAAATTTTAACTTCAAAAGGTGTTGATTTTACCGTATAAATTTTTGATTTAAAAACTTCGTCATTCTTAGCATATATTAAATATTACAAAACCCTAGCTTTTTATCATATTAAGGCTTTGAAAAACTAACATAACTCTTTGTCATATTAAGGTAAAGCCAAAAGATTTCTTTGTTAAGTTTCTTTGTTTAGTATGACAAGTGGGGGGGGGGTATTTTGTGAATTTTTATCCACTTTGTCATTGCGAATTTACAAAGCAAACAAAAATTTTTTGAGGCATTAGCATATGCTAAGAAAGTTTAATACTTGTTTAAAAGAGCTTTTAATAATTTAAATTCACACAAGAAGCTTTTTCAAGCTTAAATTCACAAAAGAATTTTTTAAAATGCTCAAGATACTCTAATAGGATTTTCTCTTATCAATTTCAGCAAATTTTGATGAGAATATCGCCTTAAATTTTTCGTCTTAATTCTATTTCTTTTAAGTGAAACACAAAATTTTCTTTTTTAGCCATGAAATTTAGCAAGTGTCAACTTCGCAAAGCCCCTTCTGCTTACAGTTGCGAGTGCGTAGCACGAAGCAAAAAAGTTCACAATTTCGTTGATATGATTTCGTGCGTGTGCAAACTCGTTTTTAGAGTGCTTTACCCTATAATGAGCCTTTGCACACAAATCCACCAAGGCACCATATGATTTTAATCCATAGCTGTAAATTTCACTTTCTTTAAGCTCTGAAAAGTCCTTTATAATCGGCATCAACTCTTTGGCAGAGCAATGTTTGACGACCTGTGTATAAACGCTAGCCTAGCGTTTTAGCATACCTTCTTGTAAAGAAACGAGTGCGTAGCACGAAGTAAAAACACAGGTGTCTTTTTTCCAGCCCCACGCCCATGTTTGCCACGTACACCACCTAAGTAACTTTTATTCTATTCAATCTCACCGCTCATTTTAGAAAGCTTCTCGCATTCTTTAAGGGTTAAAATGCGAATTTCTCTGAAAATTTCACACAAACTTTGATGACGAATTTGACAAATTTCAGCGATTTTTTTCGCTTCTAAATCAAGGTAGAAATACTTCAAAATTCATCAAATTTCTTTTCAGAAATTCGGAAACGGATTATGTATTTGTTTTTCATAGGCACAACCATAACTTAAGAACCTTTCAGCTTGGTTTAAGTTTAATTGAGCCAAAATCAATTATAATCTAAGGCTCATTTGAAATTTAGCTATTAGCCTTGTTTTTCGTTTTTTTAAATCGCTTTTTATAAACTAGCACTTTTTAAACATAAGGCAAAGCCCATTCTTTAGCATTTAGCTTTTTAAAAGGCAAATCAAAAGCCTTTCTAAATTCATTTGCGATAAAAAAGCTCATTAAGGGCGGCACGGCGTTGCCTATTTGAGCAAAACAAGCCCCATTACTACCGCAAAATATGAAATCATCAGGAAAACTTTGCACCCTCGCACACTCACGCACACTCAAACGCCTTTTTAAATTTGGGTGTGGGTGAATGACAGCCCCACCACTGCGAGAACCACGCCCCGTGATAGTAGGGGCTGGCTTATCCCAAGCTAAAATGCGGTTACCCACATAGCCTGTAATTTGAATTTTATGCTTTGAGCCACTATGATTTGGCACTTTTTCGTCATAATCCTGCGGTAAATCATAAATGGCATCTTTAAGCGTTTTTGCAGATTTAAAAGCCTTTGGCGGAAATTCCACAGCCTTGTCCTTTCTTTTGCCTAAAATGATTACTCTTTTGCGATTTTGTGGCACTCCAAAATCGCTCGAATTTAAAATCGTATATTTTAAATCATAGCCACATTTTTCAAAGCTAGGTAGAATTTTTTCGTTGAAATTTTCTTTAAAACCCTTGCCACTTTGAATTCCTGCGACATTTTCTACGAAAAAATACTTTGGCTGTTTTGCCTTTAAAATCCTTGCATACTCTAAATAAAGCGTGTTGTAATTTGAATTTAAGTTTCTATTTTTTCCGTTTGCTATTGTAAAACCAAGACCAGCAAAACCGTCTATTAAAATGTCCCCGCTTGGCACTTCATTTTCTTTTAAGGTGTAAATATCCTTGCAAACTATGTGTTTGCCTATGTTTTTGGCATAACTTTCGCAAGCTTCTTTGTCAATATCATTTGCAAAAACAACATTAAAACCAGCTTTAACAAAGCCTAAATCAAGCCCACCACAACCACTAAAAAGGCTAATAACGCTAATTTTTTTCACGCTAAAACCTCGTAATTTTCGTCAAATTTATTAAAAATTTTGTCTAATTCATTAAAAACAAAAGCCTTTGAATTTTTACCTGTAAAATACTCAAAATAGCTCTTATGGAGCTTTAAATCAAATTCGTTTATAAGTTCAATAACTGTGCTTTTAAGATAAGAAAAATCAAGGCTTAGGCTCTTGGTGCAGTTTTGAATTAAAGGTGTTCTATCAATCCTTAAAGAGTTGCCCTCAAAGCGATTAACAATCTTTAAAAAATCATCTTTATTTTGGCTGTGTTTTTTAAAAATTTCTATAATTTCAGCTCCATTAAAAAAATAAAGCTCCATTTTGTCGTTATTTTTAACCCCCAAAAGTAAATCATCGCTGTAAATAAATTCAACCATTTTATTAAACTTTTCTTTGAGCTTTTCGTAACTTGAAAGTGTTTCTATGAGTTTAAGAAGCTTTAAAAATTGCGGTATGCTACCAAGTCCAGCTCCATCCTTAGACTTTCTCTCGCTTAAATAATTATCAACCTTTAAGCCATCAAAAAGCACCTTTTTTTCAAAGCTACCCATATTGATTTCTTTGTTGTCGCTACAAAGGGTTTTTACGCTAAATGAGTAGTTGTTAGCAAAGATAAGATCGGCTTTTTCTCTACGGTTACTTGCGATTTTGTCCTTGACATTGATAAAATAATCACTTGGGGCCTAATTTAAATTTTTGCGGATTTTGGTATCTGCGACCTCGCCATCAAAGATAATGGCAAGTAAATCCTCAAAAACCCTTGCACTCGTCTTTCTTTTAGCCACTTCATCACTGCTAATAAAGTTGAAAAGGTAATTATAAATGTAAAGTGCGTAGAATTTGTTTTTGTGATTTTGCAGGTGCTGAAAGAAACCGTAAAGATCTTTAATGCCACTAAGATGATTTGTTATAAGTCCCTTTTCTCTTAAATATGCACTGATAACTTTTATGGTAGCTAAGCTTTTAAACATCTTTAAAGCCTTGCAAGGATGGTGCTTGAGTTTTAAGAAACTGTGAATTTAAAATAATCTTAGCTAAGAAGATAAAAACTCTACTGTGCCATATTAAAAGGATTTTCATTAAAGCCATACTTATTAAAAGGATCTGCATTAAAGTAATCCTTAAAAATTCATTCTTTATCAAAATCATTTCTCCTTCTAAAAGCCTTATTGAATTTAATTTATGCTTAGACTTGATCTTGCCTTTAAGCCTTGTAAACTCATCAAATAAATCTTGTAAAATTCATAAAAATAACACAAGGCTTTAAGAGTAGTTAGCCTCTTTGCATAGCAGTAATTCCTGTGCGAGAAAGCTCTAAGATCTCAAAGCCTTTAAGCTCAGCCAAATAGCTCTCAATCACCTGAGGCACAGCACAAAGCTCGGCTATAAGGCTTTTAGGAGATAGATCTAGGATCTTAGCATTATAGACATTGCTTATGTCGCAAAATTTCCTCTCATCATAGTTTTTTGTCCCTATTTTTAGCAATAAAAGATCCTTTTCTATGGCATTATCCTCATCTAAAAGCTCGACAGTTTGAACCTCCACAAGCTTTGAGGTTTGCTTTATGACCTGAGTGATTAAATCCTTATCTGCATAAGTAACTATGGTTATCCTTGAAAGATCACTTGCGCAAGTAGGAGAAACGGTTAAACTAGCTATATTAAAGCCTCTTTGCCCAAAAAGCAAGGTTATGCGGGTTAAAACGCTGGGATTATTTTCTACGATTAAGACCAAGATTCTTCTTTTCATCATCTCTCCTTTACTTAACTATGATGTCTTTGACAGTGCCACCTGAGGGTATCATAGGAAGCACCTTTAAGTCCTTATGTATAAGGCATTCTATCCATACGGGTTTGCCTAAATTCAAGGCCTCATCAAAGGCTTGTTTAAATTCATCTAAATTCTTGCAAGAATACCCCACAGCCCCAAAGCCCTTTGCAACTGTTATGTAATCAACTTTTTTATTTATGTCTGTGTTTGAATACCTCTTCTCATAAAAGCTTGCCTGCCACTGGCGAACCATTCCTAGGGTTTGATTGTTTAAGATAATGCTAATTACAGGTATCTTATACTCAACAGCAGTTGCAACCTCGTTTAAATTCATCAAAAATGAGCCGTCTCCTGTAATATGAAGCACAGGTCTTTTTGGATAAGCTAGCTTTGCACCTATGGCTGCTCCGTATCCAAAGCCCATAGTACCAAGCCCTCCGCTCATTAAAAAGCTTCTTGGCTTTGCGTGTTTGATAAACTGCACAGCCCACATTTGATGCTGCCCTACATCTGTGGTGTAGATGGCTTCTTCTTTTGTTTTACTAACTGCGTACTCAATGATATTTCTTGGTTCAAAGGCTTTAAAATCGTGCTTTTGTGAATTTTCCTTATCAAGCATTTTTTGTATATAGGCTAGCCATTCTGTGCTTTTTGCAGGCTCAACAAAATCACAAAGCTTAGCTAGGACCTTATTTAGATCCCCAACAATGCTACAATCAATGCCTACATTCTTATCAACCTCGCTTTTGTCTATGTCTATATGCACCTTTTTTGCATTTTTGCCAAATTCAGAAGGCTTTAAGGCAACCCTATCGCTAAATCTAGTGCCTATGGCTAAGATGAGATCAGCCTCAGCCGCTATGGTATTGCAAGTTACCTTGCCGTGCATACCCAAAAGCCCAACATTTAAGGGATCATTATGAGCCACAGTTCCAGCAGACATAGTAGTATGAACGCAAGGGATTTTTGCCTTTTGCATAAAGGATCTTAAATTCTCGCTTGCATCCTTGGCACCTCCTCCAAAATAGATCAAAGGCTTCTTGCTTTCTTTGATGAAATCTACTATAAGTTCAAGCTCTGTGTCAAAATTTCCATATTTTTCACTGCTAGGCTTTAAAAAATGCTTTGAGTAGCGAGTTTTTGCCATACTTATATCCTTTGGAATATCAACAAGCACAGGACCCTTCCTGCCTGAATTTGCTATGGCAAAGGCCTTTCTCACTGTTTTTGCTAGATCATCAATGTCTCTTACTATGAAATTATGCTTGGTAATTGGCATTGTGATCCCTGCTATATAGACCTCTTGAAAGCTATCCTTGCCCATAATGCTTGTAGGAACATTTCCTGTAATGGCAACAAGAGGCACAGAGTCCATATAAGCAGTAGCTAACGGGGTAACAAGATTCGTAGCACCAGGCCCGCTTGTAGCTATGACAACCCCTGTTTTGCCAGATGCCCTAGCATAGCCATCAGCCATATGACAAGCCCCACACTCATCAACAGGAAGTATGTGTTTGATCTTATCTTGATACTTATAAAGGGCATCATAGATGTGTAAAACCGCCCCACCAGGATAGCCAAAAACAAGATCAACCTTGTGTTCTAAGAGAACCTCCATTAAAATTTCTGAACCATTTAAAATCATAAAATATCCTTTTCAAATGCCAAAAGGCAAGTAAATTAAAACAAAAATAAAACTAGAAGAAATTACAGTGAAATCAGAGTAGAGACGGCACAAAGGACCAGAGTGAAGCTTTTTGTGAATTTTGTGTTAGCTTGTGTGCTCTTATGTGGCTTAAAACAGTTTTTCATCGCACTTCCTTTCAAAATGAATTGTAAGTATTTAGTATAGCAGTTTTTTCTCAAACTGTGGCAAGAAAATTAAATTTTTTATAAAAGCAAGGAAGCTTGTATAAAATAGTAGCAAGCTAGGATATTTATAGTTTTAAATTTAAGCTAAATCTAAGTTTATAATTTTAAGCTAAGGCTTGATTTCAAAAAGATCAAGTTAAATTCAAGCCTAGCTTTGCAAATTTTAAAATGACGGTTGATACTTTTGGCTAAAATTACATAGAATTTTTTCTAAATTCAAGCCTAGCTTTGTAACTGTTTAAATTTTATGCAAACTTTGAATTTTAGGCTTTGTGTTTAAAAAATTTGGGGCTTTTTTAAACCGTGCAAGTTTGGCCTAATTTAAAATGATTTTTTCAATAGGGTGAATTTAAATTTGATAGATTTAAAATGTTTATTTTGTGGCTAAACTTAGCTAAGTTGGCTTAAAAAACTATGAATTTTGTTTTTAAAAAGGCGATTGATACTTTTAGCTGATGTAATAACAGCTAAAAGCTTGGTAAAATCGATCTTAAACAAATATGTATTTTTGCCCTATATTTGAAAGCGAAAATTTAATCAATTTTAGAGTGCTTTTGTGCTGATATTTGCGTAAGCAAAATCGCCATTTTTGTGTAAGGTTTCTCGCCCTTGCGTGAATAGGATAGTGCAGCAAGCTTTTAACCCTTAAAGAGTGCGAAAAAATCTCTAAAATGAGTGGTGAAATCGAAGAGGGTGAAAGTTATTTTTTACTTCGTTTCGTCTTGCAACTGCTAGCAGAAGGGGCAAAAAGGGTGCGTGGAAAGCGTGGGCGTGGGGCTGTAAAAAAGACACCTGTGTTTTTACTTCGTGCTACTCGTCTTGTAACTGCAAGCAAAAGGCTTGTTAAAATGCAATCGCACGAGTTTATACGCTCAAGCACTTGCTCTGCAAAAGAATTATTACCGATTATAAAGGACTTTTCAGAGCTTGAAGAAAGTGAAATTTACAGCGATTGACTAAAATCCTACGGTGCCTTGGTGGATTTTTTGCTTCGTTTTGTCTTGCAACTTTGCAAGAAGGAGCAAAGTTACAGGGTAAAGCACTCTAAAAACGAGTTTGCAAACGGACGAAATCATATCAACGAAATTGTGAATTTCTGGGGACCTTACAAAGGCTAGATTAAGTCAGTTTCACGACATTAAAAAGGAATTTTTCTACCTTCATTTGAAAGAGAGTGAATTTCGATCTAATGTAAAAGTTAAGAATGAAAATTTGTATAAAATTTTGTTAAAATGGCTTAGGAAAAATCCTAGGTCATTTTAGCTAAAAGTATCAATTACCTTTAAATTTAAGGGCTAAGACAATTCTTTTATTAAAAGCTGAGGCAGGACTAAGCCCTTAAAATCATTCTTACTAACACTTGCTATCAAAGAAACGGTTTCTCCTACTTTAAGATCCTTGTCAAAGTCAAAAAACACCCCCTCAATGCTTGAATTTTTATCCGCTAAAATGAGTTTCAAATGCCTCTCGTCCTTGCCTATTTTTCGGACATTTTTAACTAGCAAGTTTTCAAATTTAAACAAGGGGCGGGGATTTTTGTGTCCAAAGGGCTCAAAAAACTCCAAAAGTGCCAGTAGCTTAAAATCAAGCTCGCTCAAAGGCAAGATACCCAAAAGCTCGTCCTTGTTTAAAAAATCTTCTTTTGGAATTTGCTTGCAAGTTTCATTTAAGGCAGTTTTTAAGGCATTGAAATTTGAAGTTTCTATTAGCATACCACTTGCGCCCTTGTGTCCTCCATATCTCAAAAATAGCTCTTTGTGTGCTTCGATTAGCTCTAAAATGTTGATTTTACCTACACTTCGTCCGCTTCCCTTTGCCCTACCGTCTTTGTCGCTAAAAACAAAGGCTGGCTTGTTAAAATGTCTTGCAAGGCGGCTTGCCACTATGCCCAAAACCCCCTCGTGCCAGTCTTTGCCACCTACCACAAGGGCAAAGTCATCCTCGCTAATCATCTTTAAACTCTCATCAAAGAGCCTTTTTTCCTCGCTTTTGCGTTTGTTATTAAAGGACACGATTTGCTCTAAAAGATTTTGTGCCTCGTTTAAGCTTTTGGTATATAAGAACTCAAAAGAAAGCCTTGCATCATCCATCCTGCCTGTGCTGTTGATAAGCGGGGCGATTAAAAAGCCTATGTTATCAAAGTCGAATTTTTCTTTTTGATAAAAGAGCTTTAAGGCACGAAAAGCTGGGCGTTTGGAGGCATTTATCCTTTCAAGTCCCTTTCTTATTAAAAGGCGGTTTAAGTCCCGCAGCTCCATCATATCGCCCATTATGGCTATGGCTAAAAGCTCTATAAATTCGCTCATATTGATATTTAACTTGCAAACTTCTTTTACGCTTGCTAGCAAATACCAAGCCACCTGAGCTCCGCAAATTTCGATGTTTGGAAACTCATCATCTTCTTGCTTTGGATTTATGATGGCATAGGCTTTTGGCAGGGTGCTTTGAGGCTGATGATGATCTGTGATGATTAAATCAATGCCCCTTTCCTCGCAAAGTGCTGCTGCGCCGTAAGCTGCTATGCCGTTATCAACGGTGATTATAAGAGTGGTGTTTAGCTCTTTAACTATGTCCTCGTTTATGCCGTAGCCGTCCTTGAAGCGATTTGGAATTTTCACCACATAATTTGCACCCACCTCATCTAAAAACTCAGCCATTATCACGCAAGCTACTATGCCATCGACATCATAATCACCCACGATGGCGATTTTCTCATCCCTTTCAATAGCCATTTTTATGCGCCTTGCTGCCTTGATGCTATCTTTTAAAATGCTAGGACGTGGAAGCTCGCTTAAGCTTTTATGCACATCGTTTGCAAATCTTTGGCTTAAAAGTTCTTTGATAGCCTCTTTGTTTAGGGTTTGCATTTTATGCCCTTGAATTTTTCTTTGAATTTAGCCTTGAATTTGGCTTGTTTTGTTTTAAACTTGTCTTTGAATTTGGCTTTGAATTTAGCTCATCTTGTTTTAATTTTAAACTCGCCTTTGAATTTAGCCCCGAGTCTGTCTTTGAACTTGCTCTTGAATTTACCTTGCCTTGCTTCAAGGAAGCCTCTATGAATGCCAAAATCACAGGATTTGCACTCACTAAGTGAGAGCTAAATTCAGGGTGAAACTGCGTTCCTATGAAAAAGGGGTGATTTTTAAGCTCAACAACTTCAATTAGCCCCTCGCTTTGTCCGCTTATTATAAGCCCATTTTTTTCGTAATCTTTTTGATACTTTGGATTTGCCTCAAAGCGGTGGCGATGCCTTTCTGTAACGCTAGCTTTACCCTTGTAAATTTCACTTAAAAGGCTGCCTTTTTTAATCTTACACTCATACGCCCCAAGCCTCATAGTGCCTCCAAGCGGGCTTTTTTGCGTGCGAATTTGCCTTTGTCCTGTCCTATCCATAAACTCATCTATTAAAAACACCACTGCTTCTTTTGTTTTGGGGTTAAACTCAGTTGAATTAGCATCCTTTAAGCTCAAAATATTTCTTGCAAATTCGACCAAAACAAGCTGCATTCCAAGACAAATTCCCAAAAATGGGACCTTGTTTTCACGGGCATATTTTATAGCCTTTATCTTGCCCTCAATGCCCCTGTTTCCAAAGCCTCCAGCTACTAAAACCCCACTTACATCGCTAAATATCTCGCTTGCTTCCTCGCTTTCAAGCTTTTCGCTATCTATCCATTTAAGCACAATTTTTGAATTCAAAGCCGCACCTGCGTGGATGATGGCTTCTGTAAGGCTTTTGTAGCTTTCTTTTAGGTTGATATACTTTCCAACAAAGGCTATGCGAAGTTCGTGTTTTGGGGATATTATGCTATTTACAAGGCTTTGCCATTCTTTCATATTAGGCTTTAAAGCCCTTAAATTCAGCAAGGGTGCGAGTGCGTTAAGTATGTTTTGCCTTAAAAAATTCAAAGGGATTTGATAAATGCTCTTTGCATCCACGCTTTCAATCACACAAGCCCTTTCAACGCCACAAGAAATGGCGATTTTTGCCTTTAAATCCTCGTCCAAAGGCTTTTCGCAACGGCAAATTATCATATCAGGGCTAATTCCTATGCGGCGAAGCTCGCCAACGCTGTGCTGAGTGGGCTTTGTTTTAAGCTCGCCTGTGGTTTTAATGAAAGGCACAAGGGTTAGGTGTATGTTCATAGCATTGCCCTTGCCAACTTGCAAACGCAAGGCACGAATGGCTTCTAAGAATGGCAAACCCTCGATGTCGCCCACAGTGCCTCCGATTTCTACAAGCAAGATGTCCTTGCCCTCGCCAGCTTTGATTATGCGTTCTTTAATCTCGCCCACTATGTGAGGGATGACCTGAATGGTTTTTCCCAAATAATCCCCGCGCCTTTCCTTTTCAATCACAGTTTGATAAACCCTGCCCGTGGTGAAATTATTGATTTGGCTTAAATTTTCGTCCAAAAAACGCTCATAATGCCCCAAATCCAAATCCGTCTCGGCACCGTCCTTTGTAACAAAGACTTCTCCGTGCTCAAAAGGACTCATAGTGCCTGGATCTACATTTATGTAAGGATCTGCTTTTAGTATGCTAACTTTTAGCCCTGAATTTTTAAGCAAAGAGGCTATGCTAGCAGCGGCTATGCCCTTGCCTAGTGAGCTTAAAACCCCACCTGTTATGAAAATATATTTTGTTTGTTTCATCATTCTTTCTTTTTTGGTGTTTTGTGAATTTTTTTTAAAATTCACAAAAATTCACACCCTAGCTTGTCATTTTAAGCTTGCATAGTAAGCGAAGAAAGCACAAAACTTAAATCAAAGGCTATTTTAAGAGATTCTTCGCCTTTTTCAAAGGCTAATAATGACAAAATTTAGGCAATTTTTGTGAATTTTTTGCAAAATTAAGAAAAAATTATAGCACTTTTCTTGTAGTTTTTATAAAATTCTTGTCCTTAATGTAATGAACGAAATTAAAACTAAGATCTAAGATTAAGCCTTTAAAAGCCTTGAATTTTAGGCATTTAGACAGTTTTTAAAGCTTAAATACGAGCTTTAAGCTTTTTTTTATACTCTATATTTTCCTCAAATTCACTAAGCCTTTTGTGGATGCTGCGAAGTTCTGTGATCTTGGTCCAGTTTGTGATGAAAACGCTAAAAGAACTTCTTACTTGTGCAAAGGCATTGCTCATTTGCATAACTATGCCAAGTCCTATGGCTCCTGCAAAGAGGGCTGGGGCTACTATTAAAAAAGGCACTATGATGATAATTTGCTCAAACAAAATAAGCCAAATATTAAAATACCCATAATGCAAAAATAGCCTCTTGTAGTTGAATTTTAGCCCTGTGAAAAGCTCGATCATGGTCTCAGTTGCTGCGTAATTTCTCCTGTCATCCTCGGCATAGACAAGCTCTTTGCGAAAGGCAGCTTCTGCTTTTTGGTTGTTGTATTCAAGTCCGGGCAATTTTATGCCAACAAACCAAGATATAACAAGCCCTCCAAGGCTAATAAAAAGGGCTACATATACGAGCAAACCATCTATGTGTTTAAACACGGCAAAGATGGACTCATCGCTAATGCCCTCAAACAAGCTCTTTGAAATGTCCCCACTTAAAAGCCAAAGTATGGGTATGAAGGCAATTAGAGTCATTAAGGCTCTAATGAAGGCAAGTCCAAGGCTTTCAACTATCTTAGAAAAATTATAAATATCCTCTTGTATGCGTTGAGAGCTTCCTTCTATATTATCATCCTTGTTTTTCCAAAAATTCAAATACTCAAAGGTCATAGCCTCTCTCCATTTAAAGGCATAAACGCTAGCAAAATAAATATTTATGGTAGCAATTACCACATAGGGCAAGGCTATACACAAAAAAACTCCAATTAATGCGTAAAAATCATTTATATTATAGCTTTCTTGTCCGCTAATGCTTGGGGTGTTGAAGAAATTTTTGATTAAAAATTGATAAAAATGCAAGGAGATTTTGTTTAAAAAATTTGCGTTTTGAATTTTTTCCTCTGCTTGTTTGATCTGAGCCTCTAAGGCTTTGTTCTCAGTTTGCAGTAGGCTTTGAGTTTGATCTTGCAAGCTTTCGATCTTTGGCTTTTGTAAAAGATCGTAAAAGTCTTTGTACCATTCATTGATGGCTACATTTAAACTTGTTTGAAGATAAAGAAAAAAAAGCAGTAAAAAAAGTCCGCTATAAGCCCATAAAAACCATTCCTTACTACCAAAAAAAGATCTAAACATTACTGTCCTAATGAAATGCTTTGAGTGAGGATAAGCCTACCTTGGTAGGCTTTAAATTATTTTTGAATTTGAGAGATGTATTTTGCCAGTCTCTCTTTTGCCTTAGCTGGCTTGAAGATAGAATCATTAATCTTATCCATATTTACAGCCTTGCCAACTTGCACTATGCCAACCATACCCATAGGAAGATGAGGTGTGCATTGATACACATAAATGCCTTCTTTGTCAAGCTTGAAACTAAGCGTTGATCCCTTTTTCATGATCTTGGTCTCAAAATGCTGAGCCCCATCGGGTATGACAACGCTTTTTGCATCATGTCCTGCATCTACAGCTACGAAGGTTATGGTATCTCCTGGTTGAGCATAAACATAGCCAGGCTCAAAAGGCATAGCCCCATCAGCACCCTTGTTAAGAAGCTTGATCTCAATCTCCTTGGCATTTACAAGGCTAAAGGCTAATAAAGCTGCCAACATAAATACTTTTTTCATTTTTTCTCCTTACGGTGAATTTTAGATATTAAATATCTTGCTTAATTATAAAACTTTTTGTTAAAAATATGCTTAATTTTTTTGCAAAGTTTATCTTTTTTAAATTCAAAGCTTTAAATTCAAGCCCAGAATTAACTTTTAAATTCACAAAAGCTTTTTGTGAATTTAAGCTTACTAAAAGTTTGAAGCTTGGCTGAATTTAAAGGACATTTAACAGTTTTAGATAAAAATTTGCATAAATTCAACTAGCCTTTGAAATTAAAGCTTACACATTTATTTTAAATTCAACTAGCCTTTAAATTCAAGCCTTAGCATTTGCCTAAAATTCAATTAGTCTGTAAAAACTCAGTTCTTAAAACCCTATTTTTAACAAAGTATGAATTTGTCATTATTAGCCCTTTGTAAAATAGGCAAAGAGGATTAAAAAATTCACAGCTTGAATTTTCATCATTTTTTACTTGTGAAATTTTCTTGAAAAAATGCCTAAGTTATTTACTTAAAATGACAAATCTTTTGTATAAGATCAATATCTTTTTAGAAAAGAGCTATAAACACACTCAAGCCTTTAAAATTCAAGCCAAAAATTCTGAAAGCTAAAATTCAGCCATCTTGA
The DNA here is from genome assembly GCF_006864425.1 of Campylobacter troglodytis. Classification (GTDB taxonomy): domain Bacteria; phylum Campylobacterota; class Campylobacteria; order Campylobacterales; family Campylobacteraceae; genus Campylobacter_D; species Campylobacter_D troglodytis. The sequence continues at coordinate 19,997 of NZ_QHLI01000028.1, forward strand.
CATAAATATCATTGAAGGCTTGAATTTAAAAGCCATACTTTGCTTAAAACAAAGCTTAGCCACTTTGAAAAAATACCTAAGCTTAAAATCAAAGATTTAATACTTGAAAATCTTTGCTTTGAAAAGGCAAAGACAAAGTTCAAAGTTAAATTCAAAGTTACTTGCAAAAATTATTTGCACCTAGACAAGGACCTCTTTTATATGCAAAAAGTCTCTTTTATACAAAGATAAAAGCCTTTTTTGATACAAAGGATCTAAGATGCCAAAAAAACTCAGACAAACTCCTCTGTAAGCTGATCCACCAAATAAGCCACATTTTGAAACCTAGTATTGCCATAAGCACTTAGCCCTATCTCACAGGTGCTACTCGTGCTAATGCCTATAAATTCAGCCCTTGTTTCAAATTTAAGCCCCGAAGTGCTTGATTTATTTAACTCAGGGGTAAAAAAGCCCTTCTTTCCAGCAAAGCCGCAACACTCAAAGCTCTCAATCACCCTCACCTCATCGCTACATCTTCTAGCAAGTGCTAATAAAGCCTTATCCTTGCCTAGCTTTTTAAGCAAGCAAAGCCTATGCACTAGCACGGTTTGTGAGCTTTTTTGCCAGCTTAGTTTAGAGGCGATTTCAAGCAAAAACTCGCTTATATCAAGTATTTTAAATTTGCCCTCAAAAGCCTTTAAAAGCGAGTAAAAACAGCTTGAATGATCTATTACAACGCTCAATTTTCCACCCCTTGTGGCAGCATTTAACTCATTTTCTAAAAGCATTAGATTTTTTTCCTTTATAGCCTCATAGTCCTCAAAGATTTTTCCGCAACAAAGCCTGTTTAAATTTTCAGGATAAATCACTCCTATTTTTGCCTTCGCACAAATGCTTTCAAAGACCTCTTGCAGGCTTCTTTTGTCCCCTTGTTTTTTTGACGCACCAAAAATACGGTTAGTGCAAGTGCTAAAATACACCACCTTTTCCTCTAAATCCTCGCCCTTGTTTGTAAGCTTATATGAATTTGCCGAAGGCATAAAGGGCGGGGTGTATGGGAATTTTGAGCTTAGTTTATGCAAAGCACCTGTGATTTTACTTACAGTGTTTTCGCCCAAAAGTGAGCTTGAAAGGGCGTAGAATTTTAGCCCTGTTTTTGCTAAGCTTGTTACTGTTTCAAAATTATCATAAATTTTTTCAGCTATTTTTTGTGTTTTGCTTGATACTTGTTTGCGAAGCTCGTAAGCCACCTGAGCCGTGTCAATGCCCAAAGGGCAAAGATGCAAACAAGAAGAACACCCAGCACAGCTTTCATTTCCTGCATACTCATACTCGCTTAAAAGCTCGTTTGCCATTTCATTTTGTCCGCTTTCAAGCAATCTTGTAACCTCCCTTAAAACAGCAATCCTACCCCTTGGAGTAAGGGTAATTTCCTTTGAAGGACAAGCCTTCTCGCAAAAGCCACACTCCATACAGGCATTTATCATCTCGTCATTTTCTGGTAAATTGAGCAAATTTTTTGGTGAGGATTTGAGGTTTTTCTTGTAAATTTCCTTGTCATCGCTGATGATGACATCAGGGTTTAAAAGCCTTTTTTCATCAAAAATTTGCTTGATTTTTAAATTTATCTCATAAGCCTTTTTGCCCCATTCAAGCTCGACAAAGGGTGCTACCATCCTACCTGTGCCGTGTTCTGCTTTAGCACTTCCTCCCATCAAAGCTACTGTTTTACTCATTTCCTCCACAAGTGCGGCGAAGTTTTGAAATTCCTTTTTATCCTCTAAATTTGGAGTGATGATAAAATGCAAATTCCCAGCTAACGCGTGTCCAAAGATAATGCCTTCAAATTCATATTTTGCAAAAAGTTCTTGCAAGAAACGCACCCCATTTGTGAATTTATCAAGCTCAAAGCAAACATCCTCTGTGATAACAGTAGTTCCCTTGGGGCGGTTGCTCGCAGTAAAGGGAAGCAAACCCTTTCTTATCTTCCACCACTCATTATAAATAGCCTCATCATCTGAGTAAAGTGGCTCAAAAGCCATTTTTAAAGGCTCTAAACTAGCCTTAATTTGTGCTAACTTTGAATTTAAAATGCCCTTGTCATTATCCTCGCTTTGAAATAAAATGCAAGAGTAGCCCTCTTTACACTCGCTTACTATGCTAGGCACTCCCTTTAGGTCTTTAACTGCCATCAAACAAGCATAGTCCATTAACTCAGCACTTACCACAAAGTCTCGTCCTAGTTTTGATAGCGTTACCACAGCCTTGCTAGCCTCGTTTAAATCCTCAAAAAAAAGTAAGCCACAAGCCTTGAATTTAGCATCATCTACCACGAAATAACGAACCTTGCTTATAAAAGCAAGCGTTCCCTCGCTTCCTATAAAGATATGATTTAAGATGTCTTTAATGCTTGAAAAATCCGCTAAAGCGTTGATAGAATAGCCTGTGGTGTTTTTTATTTTGTATTTTCTTTCAATGAGGGCAAGTAATTCTTTATCTTGTTGAATTTGAGCGTGAATTTTAAGCAAATCCTCGCAAAGTTGAGGCTGGCTTTTCTTAAAATCCTCAATGCTTTTTTCATCTGCTGTATCAAGGACAGTGCCATCTAAGAGCACAGCACGCACAGAATGGACGGTGTTGTAGCTATTTTGCTCCACCCCGCAGCACATACCGCTTGAGTTATTGTTAAAAATGCCGCCTATTAGGGCTGAATTTATGGTGGCTGGATCGGGTCCTATTTTTTTATTAAGCCCTTTTAAAGCAGAGTTTGCATCAGCTCCTATTACCCCACACTCACATTCTATCACCTCGCCATCTTGCATTATCTTAATGCCTTTAAAGCCCTCGTTGGCTATGATTAGCACGCTATCGCTAGAGCACTGTCCACTTAAACTTGTGCCAGCTGCACGAAAGGTAAGTGGGGTTTGATAAGTTGTGGCTAGTTTTAAAAGGGTAATCACCTCCCCCTCGCTTTTTGCCCTCACAACTACCTTTGGGGTGTAATTATAACAGCTTGCATCCGTTCCTAACGCATAACGCATCAAATAGCTAGTATAAACCCTGTCCTTGCAAAGTGCTTTTGCTTTGCTTATAAAGCTTGTGTAGTCAAGTTTTAGTTTCATAGTGCCTCCTTTTTTAGCTAAATTGTAACGAAATTTTTAGCTAAATTAAGATTTTAAATGAAAATTTGCTATAATTGATAAAGGCTTGAATTTTAAGCTTAAAAACTAGCCCTTAGCCTTTAAATTTAAGCATTTAAAGCCTAAGTTTAAGGGGCAAATTTTATAAAAACTGTTTAAATTCACAAACTGAATTTTAAATTTACAGTGTAGCTTGTGAGATAGCAAGGTTAGATAGGAACTTTGTCATATTTACATAAGAAGGTATAAAATCAAAAAAGGAAGACTATGAGTAAAACTGTGTATTTTTACGCCACCTGTTTAGGCACTGCTGCTATGCAAGAAACCGTGTTAAATGCCATTAAGCTCTTGCGCAAAGAAGGAGTTGAGGTTATCTTTAAGAAGGATCAAACCTGTTGCGGACAGCCCTCTTTTAACACAGGCTATTTCAAGGAAAGCAAGGAAATAGCCCTTTATAATGCAAGGCTTTTTAAAGAAGATTATCCTATTGTAGTTCCAAGCGGTTCTTGTGCTGGTATGATGGGGCATGATTATTTAGCACTTTTCAAAAACGAAGCAGCTTATGAGGAGATGGCTAGATTTAGCTCTCGCATAATAGAACTTTCTCAGTATTTAGATGAGGTTTTGAAGGTAAATTATGAGGACAAGGGCGAGCCTATTAAGATCACCTGGCATAGTAACTGCCACGCTTTGAGGGTGCAAAAAAGCATTAAGGCAAGTAAGAATCTACTAAGAAGGCTTAAAAATGTCGAGCTAGTAGAGCTTCAATACGAGGAGGAATGCTGCGGCTTTGGAGGTACCTTTGCTGTGAAAGAGCCTGAAATTTCAAATGCTATGGCAAGGGCTAAGGTTGAAGACATACAAAAAAGCGGTGCAAGGTATGTAATTAGCGGGGATGGGGGCTGCTTGTTAAACATAAGTGGGACCATGAGTAGAATGGGGCTTGATATAAGAGGAGTTCATCTTTATGATTTCTTGTTAAAACGTTTAGAAGGAGTAGCCCTATGAAAAAACTAGCACACGAAGAAATAGTTAAGATCAAACTAGCAGACAGTCAAATGCGTGAAAATGTCTCAAAGGCTATGCATACCTTGCAAAGTAATAGAGGCAAGGTGATAGAGGGTAAATTCAATGACTGGCAAGGACTTCGCAAAAAGGCAAGAGAGGCTAAGAATAAAGCCTTAATGAGCCTTGAAGAAAGGCTTTTGGAGTTTGAAAAAAATGCCACAAAAAATGGCATGCAAATTCACTGGGCTAGTAGCGATACTGATGCTTGTGAGATCATTTATGAGTTAATGCTTGAAAAAGGAGTAAATAAAATACTCAAGGGAAAGTCAATGGCTAGCGAGGAAATAGGGCTTAATCACTTCTTAGAAAAAAAGGGCTTAAGGGCTATTGAAACAGATTTAGGCGAGCTAATAATCCAGCTAAACAACGAACCACCTGTGCACATAGTAGCACCTGCCATTCATAAAAACCGCTATGAGATAGGACAGATCTTTAAAGATAATTTAGGATCCCCCCTTGAAAACGAGCCTGAAAAGCTGAATTTAATAGCTAGAAAGCATCTAAGAGATCAATTTGAAGGACTTCAAATGGGGCTAAGTGGGGCAAATTTTGCCATTTCAAGAGAGGGTGCTGTGTGGCTTATTGAAAACGAGGGCAACGGTCGCATGTGCACAACAGCTCCTGACATTCACATTATAATTTGTGGCATAGAAAAGGTGCTTGAAAGCTTTGAAGATGCGGCAACTATGGTTTGTTTGCTTACTCCCTCAGCCACAGGACAGTTCATACCAACTTACAATAATATCATAATGGGTCCAAGAAGAAATGAGCTTGACGGTCCAAAAGAAGTGCATGTGGTGCTTTTTGATCATCACAGAAGCAATATGCTAGAAAGCAAGAACTATTACGAAGCCCTTCGTTGCATAAGATGTGGAACCTGTATGAATTACTGCCCTGTGTATGATAAGATAGGAGGGCATGCCTATCAGGCTGTGTATCCAGGACCCATAGGAGAGGTCATTAGCCCTCAGCTTTTTGGTATGGATGAAAATGGGGATATTTTGAGCTTTTGTTCTATGTGCGGTAGGTGTAGCGAGGTTTGTCCTGTTGAAATTCCTTTGGCTGATCTAATTAGAATGTTAAGAAGCAACAAACTAGGACAAGGAGAGGATAATCCCTTAAATTCACATAGATTAAAGCACAGTGCCACTGAAAATCTGATCTTTAAGGGCTTTAAAAAGATGGCTACAAATGGGGCACTTTGGAGATTTGCTCTGTCTAAGACGCATTATTTTAACCCTCTTTTGCAAAATTTCAAGGGGGTTTTGCCTGTGATTAAAAAATGGAATGCCTATAAGGATCTGCCAGAGCTTAAAATGGATCTTTACAAGGAGGTGCAAAAGATTGAGGGGGTAAGATATGAGTAGGGTGGAGATCTCAAAAAGAAGCAAAGAGGCTATCTTGGCTGCTTTAAAAACAGGCTTTAAGGATGAGAGCTTGAATTTAAAGCCTAGTGTAGATCCTGTATTACACATAAAAACTAGTTCTCAGTTGCTAGAAGAGATGAAAGAAAAGATGAGTGATAATAAATTCATAGTTGAGGAAAGCGATGCTTTTAGCTTAGAGGCTAAGATCAATGAAATATCAGCAAGCTATGGCTATGAAAAGCTGATTTATCCTTCAAATTTACAACTTGATCTAGCCAAGATTAATGCCAAAGAAAAGATCTGCTTTGATAAAACTGTTGAAAATTTAAGAAAAGAAATCTTTCACAGTGAATTTTCCATTATTAACGCTAGATGTGGGGTTAGTTCTCACGGAGTAGTATGTGTTTTAAGCTCAAAAGAACAGCCTAGAATGCTAAGCCTTGCACCAACTTTATGTATAATCTTACTTAAAAAAGAAGCCATAGTTAAGAGTATGAGCGAGGCTTTGAATTTAATCAAGGCTGAGAGTTTAGGGCTTTTAGAAGATGAATTAAGCTCAAAATTTGCAAGAGTAGGTATTTTCGCTGATGAAAACGAGGCTGCTAAAAGCGTTTCAAGCCCTGCTTTAAATAAGGCTTTAAGTGCTTATTCTCAAAGTGGGGCAGGTGTATTGCCAAGTAATGTGCTCTTCATCGCAGGTCCATCTAGAACAGCAGATATAGAGTTAATCACTGTTTTTGGGGTGCATGGTTCTCAAAGGGTGCATTTGATTCTTTACTAGCCTTGAATTTATTAGCTTAATAAGTGCTTGCCTTGCGGATTTTGTAGATTTTGCTTTTTTGGGTGGGATTTTGCAAAACTTTTCTTAGCTAGGAAATGGGATTTTGCTAAATGTTTCTTAGCTAGTGAAAATGGATAGTAAAGCTTAATCTTGCGTTGCTTTAACAGTGGCTTTGATAAATTTAAATTTTTGCTTGGTTCTTGTTTAAAACAGTATTGCTTTTAGCTCAGATGTTTTGTCATTTTAATAGTAACTAAGAATTCACAAACTTATAGAGAACTGCCTTAATTTATAGAAAACTGCCTTGAATTTATGGACCTTGCGTCCATAGGCTAGGAATGATAAATCAGCAGTTTTTAAAGCCTTGTATTTTTGCATTTTGCGGGTGTTTTTGTATATTTTGTGGCTTTGGATATAACCTTAGCTATAAAGTGTAGCAAGGCTTAATATCTTATAAGCCATTCCCCTTCTTTTGTATTTTTAGCCCAACTCTAAGCTAAAATTCACAAAGGCTTGAATTTAAATTTTAACTTTTATAAATTCAAGCAAGGCTCACAAAGAGAAATTTAAACAAGGCTAACAAAGAACTATTTTTTGAATTTAAGAAAGACAAATTTTAAGCCAAACTCATAAAATTCAAGCCCCTAAAATTCTTGTTATTAAAATAACAAACTAGCCTAAGTTTCATTTACACAAGGATAAAAAAAATAATATAAAATACAAAGTTTTAGGTCAAATTCAAGCCAATTTATATATTTACAATGCTAAGTTTATGCTAAGAAGGATACACAATGCAAAAGCAAACCAAGATCAAAGGCTTTGAAAAGCTAAGGCTTATCTTAGTTCTAGCCTTAATGTCAGCCATAGCACCCCTTGCTACTGATATGTATCTACCAGCCTTACACCATGTGCAAGAAAGCTTTCAAACCTCAGCCTTTCTTACTCAGCTTTCACTAGCTAGCTTTTTTATAGCCTTTGCCTTGGGGCAGCTAATTTATGGACCTTTGAGTGATATTTTTGGACGCAAAAAGCCCTTGTATGTGGGTATGATCTTATTTATGCTCTCATCCTTGGGCTGTGTTTTAATTGACTCAGTTGAGGCTTTTATTGTTTTACGATTTTTTGAAGCTCTGGGAGGTTGTGCTGGTGCTGTCATAGCTAGGGCTATTGTAAATGATCTCTTTGAGCTTAAAGAGGCTGCAAGTATCTTTGCCCTGCTTATGGTTGTGCATTCTCTTGCTCCTATGCTCTCTCCTACCTTTGGGTCTTTACTATTAGAGTTTTTTTCTTGGTATAGTATTTTTATAACCCTCTTTGGAGTGGGGATCTTACTGCTTTTCTTGCTTGTTTTTAGTCTCAAAGAAAGTGCTAACACAAATTTAGCCTCTGAGTTTTCCTTCAAGGAAATTCTTTCAAATTACAAAACAGTTTTAAAAGATAAGATCTTTCTTCTTTACACCCTAGCAGGAGCACTTGCTATGGCTGGTATGTTTGCTTATATAACAGGATCAAGCTTTGTTTTTATAGGCTCTTTTGGTTTAAGCGAGCAACAGTTTGGAATTTTATTTGGGGTAAATGCCCTTGGCTTTATGATCTTTGCAAATATCAATGCAAGGCTTGTTTTAAGATATTCTCCTTATAAGATCTTAGCTGTATCCTTTGTCTTTATGTTTGCAATGAGTGTAATCTTGGTTCTTTGTGCCTTTTTAACTGTGAGTTTTTGGTTTTTTGAGCTAGCCTTATTTTTTACCATAGCAATGCTAGGCTTTTTACTGCCAAATATCACCACCCTTGCAATGGCTCGTTTTATGAGTAAAAACTCAGGCACAGCCTCTGCTGTGCTTGGTACCACTCAGTTTGGCTTTGCAGGCATATCAAGCTTTGTTGTTGGGATCTTAAATGCAAATTCTCCTGTCTTCTTGGGCTTACTAATTTGTGTTTCTTCTTTTTTGGCTGTTTTAAGTTATGTTTTTTGTAATAAAATAAATAAAGTTAGCTTAGTGAAAGGTTGATCATGAAAAAAATATTTTTACTTCTTTTTACTCTTTGTTCTTTAAGCCTTGCTGTTAGGCTTGGAGACTTAGAATTAAGCCCTGAATTTGGAGGGGGTGCTCAAAGGCTTATGATAAATGGCAAAAGTCATTATGAATACAGCCTTTATGGCAAGGTATGGGTTGGTGTTAATGATCTAGTTATTGCTCCTCAGTTTAAATACTCAAGCCTAGATGATGGTTACAGACAGCTTAAAAACCAACAGTACGGAGTCTCAGTAGGACTTAATATAGAATTAGCCGTGCTTTATTTAACTCCTTATTTAGGGGCTAATTATTCAAGCTTTAATGAGTATTATGAAAGCACTGTGTCTTTTAATGCAGGGCTTAGAGCAAAGCCTATGCTCTTTCCTTTAACTGTGGGCGTGGAGTATCAATACCAAAACCCAAATACCATTTATGGTAGAAATGTGAAGATGGAAGCCGTGCTTTTTAGTCTAGGTTTTAGCTTTTAAGCCTTGAATTTTAATAAAAATTCACGCTTTTTAAATAAATAGCCTTGCAAACTGTTGAATTTACTTCTTTTGTCAAAGATACTTATCTTTATCTACTAAGCCTTGCTAAGTATGATAAGGCTTGGCTTTTTTAGCAAAGAAAATTTCTTTTGTAACACGACAAGTTTATACTATAAACACTTTTTTAAATAAAGAATGTTTTAAGTGCTAAACAAAATACCTTGAATTTGTGAATTTTGTTTTAACTTTGCTAGGACATGTTTGCTATTTATTATCCTAAATTGCATTTGCAAACTTGTTTTTGCCTTGCATTTTTGTAAATTTTTTAACTCTTGAATGCGAATTTGTGAATTTTATCTAAGGTTATCTTGTTTAAAATCATAAAGATAAGAGCAGTTCTAACTCTCATAGCTCTTACAAAAAATTAACACCACAACTAAGCTAACAAAGCCTTCAAAAAGTTTCAACTTGCAAAAAAAAAAAAAAAAAAACGGTATCATTAGTCCTCATAACAAAAAGGACTAAGATGGGTGAGAAAATTTTAGGAAAATATGAAATTATTGATCCAAAAGATGACAAAGAGCTTGATGAGAACGAGTTTAAGGCTAAAACTGCAAAGGGACACTTTTACCTCAAAAGGGTGGCAAAGAATGGCAAGCAAACAAAGAATGAAGATAAAGATAGCACAAAAAGCATAGATCTTATGAGTTTGGCTGCAAGTTTGCACTTAGAACTTGATCATAAAAACATAAAATGCGTAACTGTGGATGAGGACGATTTTTATTTTTACGCCATTACACCCTTGCTTGAAAGCGAGGAATACTTCCCTTTAAAACGAGATGTATTCATTGAAGATGAGGAGCTTAACTACGAGAAGCTTATAAATTGTTATGTACAAATCTTTGATGCCTTAAAATACATAGACTCACAAAATTTACATCACGCAAATATCTGCACTCAAACTGTCCTTGTGGATAGGGATAACCGTGTATTTTTACTAGACTTTGGCAAGAGCTATTATTATGGCTTGTTTGGCAGTGGCAATACTCGCTTTCACGCACCAGAACAGCTTGGTTTGCTTAAAGAAGATATTGACATAAGAGCGGATATTTTTGCCTTTGGACTTGTGATGCTTGATCTCTTACTTGCTGGCTTTGAGAGGTTTGATTTTGATGAGTATAAAACTCCAAAGGATTTAGAGGGCATTTTTGAGAAGATAGTAGCAGAGTATGAGCTTGAAGGGGTTGAAAATGAGCTTTTTTTACTCATTAAAAAGATGAGTGCTTATGAGCCACAAAAACGCATTAGTTTGCAGGACTTAGGAGAGCAGTTAAGAAAAATTTATACTTCCTTGCCAAAGGAGTATGTCTTTGAGCTAAACTTATCAGAAAAGGCAGCTAATAAATACGGTTCGTTAAAAGAGCTAGACCCTTATGAGCTAGCAGCTAAGCTAGAAGAGAGATTAAGCGGACAAGAAGCCTTCTTTGAATTTAGTAAAGATAAAAGTGGGGAGAAAGAGGAGATTAGGATTGCTTGTGCTGATCTAATCTTTTGTTGCTCGGCAAAGGAAGCCACATACTTCTTTTGCTTTGCTATCTTCGACAATAATGGCAAAATGCTTGATGCACTTTACAATAACGGAGTAAAAATTAGCTGTGAATTTAAGATCACTCAAGGCTTTAATCACTGCGATAAATGTAGCGATGTGCAAAGCTTTAAAGAGGTCTTAGAAGAAAAATTTAGGCTATCAAGTTTGAAGTCTAAATTCCTTGAGGTGGATAAAAGGGCTATTGCAATAGAAGAGGAGCTTTTAGCTGCTGAAAAAAGAAGTATAGATGCAAAAAAGCAAACCCAAGATGCAAGATTTAAGAGCTTAAATAAGAACAAAGATAGCATGGTTTTTACTCTCATTAAAGAAGGTGAAAACGAGGATAATAAAGGCTTGAATTCAAAGGCTGATGAAGCTTTAAATTCAAAGACGCAACAAGGCTTAAATTCAAGTAAAAGCGAGGAGGACTTGAATTCAAAAGATAATAAAGGCTTGAATTTAAAGGCTGATGAGAAAGAAGTTGAAAGCTTAGATGATGAGGAGGCCTTTTCTAGGCTCTTAGATAAATTTCAAGGCAAGGAAGAAAATCTAGCAAAAGCAAAAGGCTCATTAAAAAGTGATAAAAAATTCAGAGGCTTTAAGTTAAAGGATAGGGTGATTGTAGAGGATGAGGAGGAGAAATTTAAGGGCGTTTTAAGTGGGGGCGAGGTGATAGGTGAAAATGCCAATACAAACGAGCTTACAGTTAAGTTTGCAAGGTATAGCCTAAATACAGTTGATGAGGAGTTATTAAAAAAGGCAAAGTGGAAAATTTCTTATGATTATCAGATAGAGGAGATCTTGTGGAGTAAGAAAAATAAAGCCTTAGAAGCCCTTGGTAGTGCCAATGTGCTAATTAATAATTTGCTTCGTAAAATAAATAATCCAAAAGTCTTAGCAGAAAATGATCTAGTTGATGAGGCTTCATTTTTTGATAAAAATTTAGATGAAAATCAAAAAGAAGCTACTATAAAGGCATTAAGCCTTGAAAATGAGAGTGAGATCTTACTTATTCAAGGACCCCCTGGAACTGGCAAAACAACAGTTATTACCGAGCTTATAAGAAAGTTTTTAAAAAGACATAGACATATAAAGATCTTACTTGCCTCTCAAAGTAATCAAGCTGTGGATAATGTGCTTGAAAAGCTTTATAAGGATGAAACTAAGATTTTAAGAAGAGGAAATGAAGATAAAATGAGCGATATAGCAAGACAATTTACTCAAAAAAATGTGTTATATAGCATCATAAAAGATAATTTAGACCGTTTGGAAAAAAATAAGATCTGTGATGAAAATTCACACACTCAAGAAAAATTACGCAAGTTACAAGAAGATTTTAAAAAGTCCTTGCAGCTTATACATAAGCTTACAAGCGATAGCAAGGAAGGTGAGCTAGTGCATAAGCTCACAAGCGATACAAAGAGCAAGGATGGCGAGCTAGGAGATCTTTTTTTAAAAAATATTAGATGCTTTTTTGGCACCTTGCTTGGAATTTCATCTTGGACAAATTTTAAAGATACTAGCTTTGATATAGCCATAGTTGATGAGGCTGGTAGGGCTACTTTAAGTGAGATCTTAGTGCCTTGCATAAAGGCTCGCAAAATCGTGCTAGTAGGGGATCATAAACAGCTTGCCCCTGTGGTGGATGATGAGATAGCTGATAATATAAAAAATGCCAGCAAAGAAGAGGTGAAAACCTCATTTTTTGAAAGACTGTGGCAAAGGCTTGAAGATGGGGCTAAAGATGCGCCTCATTTAAATAATTTCAAGCACCGTCTCATTTATAATTACAGGGCTGAGGATAGAATTTGTAGGCTTTATAGCACTGCTTTTTATGAGGGCGAGCTAAAAACTTCTGAGGCTATAAAGGATAAAAGAGAACATGGGCTTAATCTATTTAAATCAAGCGTTGTTTGGCTTGATACAAGTAAAAGGGCTGATAGAGAGGATTCACAAGTTGGAACTGGCAAGATTAATATATGCAATAAGAATTTAATCAAAAACACCCTTGAAATTTTACACGATAAACTTCAAAAAGAAGATAGGGCTTTAAGTATAGGCATAATCACTCCTTACAAGGCACAAGTAACTTTGCTAACAAGCGAGTTAAAGGCCTTAAAGGAAAGATTTAAGGATATTTACAAGGATAAAACATACGATAAGGATCTAAAAAGTGGCTTTGATATAGGCACTGTGGATAGCTTTCAAGGATCTGATAGGGATATAATCATTTATGACTGTGTTAGATCTGGCATGGCAAATAAAGATAAAAAAGGAGGTGCGAAGATTAGCTTCATAGCCGATGAAAAAAGGCTTAATGTGTCCTTGTCTAGGGCTAAGAGCTTGCTTATAATAGTAGGGGATATGAACTTTCTTTTTACAGCTAGGGTGGATGAGGGCAAAAACAATCCTTTCTATGAGATCATAGGCTATATAAACAAGCATAAAGAAGATTATCAAATCATAGACTCAGGAGCAAAGAATGGCTAAGAAAAAATCAAATGCAAATAGATCAAAACAAGAAAATTCAAAGGAATTTACCCCAAAGGAACTTTTAATACATAAATATGCAGATTTTTATACAGCTAAAAAAGAACAAAAAAGCGAGTTAAGAGAAGGACTAAATGAAGAAGAGGCACAAGATAATTTTGTGCTTTATGATGCCCTTGAAATCTTTTATCCTATGTATAAGTCAAAGATAAAATACACAGTTTCTATACAAAGACCCTTACATCCTGTGATAGAACAGATTTTAAAGATAATTGATGAGCTATCAAGGATTAAAAACATAAATATAATTGAAAAACTGCAAGAAATAACCCAGCTTGATAGTGAGATTTATGAAAGCATCCTTAATGATCTACTTCTAAGAGGGTTTTTGGTAGAAGAAGAGGGAAATTTAGCGCTAAGCCTTAGAGCCAAGCAGCTTCTTAAAGAACAAAATGAGATGGTAAAAGAAGAAACCTTTGCCTTTGTGCTAATAGATGGTATCTTTGGTAGGGTTACACAGGTGGCAAAAGATGGCAGGGCTTTGTATTTGCCTGATAGGGCTGGTAAGCAAGGCTTAGAATTAAAGCCAAGCATTAATGCAAGACCAAAGACCGAGAGGCTTTTTGATGAATTTTCAGACAATAAAACCCTCTATCAGGTGCTAATAGCAGCCTTGCAAGGACTTGATGATACAGAGGGTAATAAATGCGAGCCTTGCGATATAAATGAGATCATTGATGTAAAAAAGTTTTTCAAGCCTTATTTTTGCCTCTTTTATAAAAGCAAGGAGGATGAAAGAAGGATACTTGTCATAGATACCAAGCTTGATATAGATCAAGATGCAACAAGGCTTTTTGACGAGCTTTTAAGGCAGCAAGGTCTCTTTGAGGCAAGTGTGGTAAATATTAATTCTCAAAAAGAGCAGTTAGCAAAGGTGGATCCTGAATACTACTTAGGACTTGACGAAGAAACAATAAACAAACTAGCACCCAAAAATGCCCTTGAAGAACACAAAGAAAAATTCAAGCAAATGAATAAGGAAAAAATTGAAGAAATATTAAGCCTTGATCTAAAAGAAAGAATTATTTATGATCAAGAACATCCTAAATTTTTTAGATACGCCTTGCAAAGTGCTAAAAAAATGGTATGCGTACATAGTCCTTGGATAAGGGGTAGGGTGCTTAGGATCTATGAAAAAGATCTTAAAGTGGCACTTGAAAGAGGGGTTGATCTTTTTTTTAAATACAATATGACACCAAGAAATGAAAGAGATAAGTTAGATCTTGACAGTGAGGCAAAAGCAATTTGCCAGATATTAAGCAAAGATTATCCAAATTTTCATCTTATAAAAGATGAGACGAGCAATCACTCAAAAATTCTAATTTGCGATGAAGCCTTTATGATAGTGGGAAGCTTTAACTGGCTAAGTTATAGCGGAGAGGATAATAGAAAGGAAACATCTGCTTTGATGCTTAATAAAGACAGTATCAAAGAAAATATAAAAGAGTTTAAAAAAGGCTGAATTTGGCTTTTAAAGATGTTAATTGCAACAGATGTGGTAATATCGTTGTTAAACATCATATCAAGCCTTGACATTATGAGTTGAGATAGCTCTACAAAGTCCGCAGGCTTGCGAGAATTTTTTGAGACATTGTCATACTGCTCATTGTATTTGATTTAAAAATTGTTGATTAAGGCTCAAAATGCTTTAATAGGATTTTGGCTTATCAATTTTAGCAAATTTTGATGAGAATTTTGTACTAAAATTTTCGTCTAAATTCTATTTCTTTTAAGTGAAACACAAAATTGTCTTTTTTTATACCTAAATAAATTTAGCAAGTCTAAATTTCGCAAACTTCTACTACGCAGTTACAAAAGGCTTAACGAAGTAAAAACATTCACAATTTCGTTTATGTGGTTATGTCCATTTGCAA
>NZ_QHLI01000029.1 GCF_006864425.1 Campylobacter troglodytis
TAATAAAGAATAATTAAGCAAATTTAAGGTGAAGTTATTTAAATAAACAGTAAGCCTTCCCTTGTTAAGTGTTTCATCAGCTGGGATGAAATGATAAAAGGGGGAATTTGCCTTGAAATTGCCTTCTTTATCTACTTCTGAAAAGAAGAGGGGTGAATTTAAAGCATTTTGTGTGAGAGTGGAGAAGCTAGGAACTTGCTTTGAGCCTTTGAGGATATATCCCATAAATACAATATATACATCATAAGTTTCTAAGTCTTCTTTTTTTTCTTCGGTAAAGGCGTTGATTGTAAATAAGATCTTTTCTATGTCAAGTATAAAATTATTTTTTTCTATGTCTAAAATAATTCTATTTTTATCTTTAAAAATTCTAAATCTATTGGCTTTGAATTGATTCTTCATTACTTTTTACCTTAGGATAAAATTTCAAGGTTTCTTTTTTTAAGGCTTCAATCAAGAAGCCATCATCATTTAGCCCATTTAAACAAAAGATTATCATCTTTGGTGTTTTATATCCCATCAATGAAGAGGCATTTTCTTTTGTAATTAATGGCTTAGCTTGTTCATTGACTGTGATAAAAAAACTTTCTTCGTGTATGGCAAAAAGCAAGGCAAGCTCTGATTTTTTGTTGATCTTTTTTATGGCCTCTTCTTCTAAGATTTTTATAAAAACAAAGTTATTTTGTAAATAAAGTATGGCTTCTATGATATTGCTACAATCTTCTTTTAGCTTGAATTTCTTTTCTTTTGTTTTTAAGCTAGCCTCAAATAGTCTTTGTTCTATTATGGCGTATAAGGGATTTTTAGCTTCATTTCTATATAAATCATTATTGATGTAGCCTTGTGCTGCCTTTCTAGCTTCAATATTATAAAGAATTTTATAAATAGACAAGGTGATAAGATTGCAATATTCAAGCACTTTTTGTTCTTTTGTGTATAAATCAGTAGCAAAAACAGAATGTGTTTTCATAAAATCTTTTTTGTGCTTTTTATATTCTACTTGTATATTTTCACTTTCTTTGTCAATGAGTGTTTTGTTTGTATGGTAAATATATTGATAAAAATATAAGATTTTTATTGTTTCTATAATCTTATGGGTTTTAAAGCCATTAAAATTTAGATTTAAGATAAAATAATTTCCATCTATATCTTTTCCTAAGTGTTGTATTGCATTATCGCTATGCGATTTTTTTGAATGGTGTTTTTTGCTTACTTGATCCTTGGTTTCTATGTGAAATACCTTGTCGCTTATGGCTAATTTATAGCCTTCTTTGTTGTTGTAATTATAACTTAGAGTTTGATAGGGCTTAAATAAATTATTTGGGATTTTTTCATAAGTAATGTTTGCATATTCTAATCCTGTGTTAGCATTGCTACTTTTGCTTGATATACAAATGCCAAAATATGTATTAGCATTGTTTTGATTATAAAGGATTTTTTGTAAAGTTAAATCAATTTTAGCATTTAAATCAAAGGCGTTAATTTTTAATTCTTTTGCCTTAGCTTGCACTTGTTTTCTATAAAATGACAATAAGCCTTCTTTCGTATCCTCTTTTATAGGCTTAGATACATAAATAATCAGATCATAAGCTGGCTTTAAATCCTTTGCACCCGGTGCATTAAAAGTATAAACTTCTTTTATGTTGCCTCTATCATTGGCAGTGCAAAGGCTTAGGGCTAATAATTGAGCCAAGGTCCCACCTAGTGAATGTCCTGTGAGGGTTAAAGACTGTTTTTCTTTCATTTGTGGATATGTATCAAGGCAAGCTTGATAAAAGTGAAGCATATCTTTGTATTGATTTGGCACATTTTGATCTAATAATTGCATATCGCTTATCCACAGGTCTCTATTTAAAATGCCCTTTGTGCCACGAATTGCAAATATAAATGTTTTTGTGAATTTATTTTGAAACAAAGTGGCAGAAAATCCTGTTTCTGTGTTAGGACAGTGTTTGAGTAAGATATATCGTTCAAGGAAATTTTTTGCTTGAATTTCTCCAAATTCACCGTTTGTTGTATCAAGGTTACATTTTTCATCAAGCGAATTTAATAACTTAGATTGCCAAGTATCATCTTGCTTTAAATTTATTAAAACCTCTTGTCCACTATATTTGCTACTTACTATGTGTTCTAAGTTAAGTATTAGTTCCTTATATCCTCTTGTATAATTTTTATCTTTTATCTTTTTTCTATCAGAATCTAGCTCATAGATTTTTCTAGAATTGCCCTTAGAATCTTTGAGTAAATCAAAATAAAAATAACTTGCATGGGCTAACTCTGCATAGTCTTTTAAGTTGTTGATTGTTTGTTGCATATTAAGCTCCCACAAAACTCATTCTAGTAATAATTGCAAATAGAATATATCCTAACGGATAACATAAAAGCAATACACAAAACATTATTAAATATTTCTTATTTCTTTTTATCATAAGACAAAATAGACTATAAATCAACAATGGCATAAGATCTAGTCCAAGCATTATAAAAAACTCTTCAATTCTATTTGGATTATGTGCAACCATAGGCGATATAATCCACAAAAACACCCAAAAAGCAATCCAGCAAGCATAAAGTATTATCAATAGTATCATTTTGCCTCTCTTAGCTTAAATATAAATTCTTTTGTGAATTTATTTTGAAACAGTGTCGCAGAGAAGCCTGATTTGGTGTTTAGGTTAATGAATAAGTAAGTCATATTTTTCAAAGAATCTTTTGGCTTGAGTTTTAGTAAAATCTCCTTTTAGTTTTTTAGGGTTTATAAATGCGATATGTTCTGTGGTTGCATAGCCATTATAATCCATATTCAATATGTCAGTTAATGTTATTGTCGGATTTTTTCTCTACCAACTTGTTTTGTAGCTTTTATTTCAAATGCTTTACCTACAAAATGAAAATATCCATAACTTGCCCAAACTAGTTCTGCGTAGTCTTTTAACTTTTCAATTTGTTCTTTATTTGTCATTATTGCTTTCCTTTATTCAATACTTCCTTGCCATTAAGCGAACGCTCACGCCATCCCAAGTTATACGAAACGTAATTTTTTGTATCCAAATAGTAAACAAATGTTTTATATTCTAGGACAATCTCTGCGCTACTGATTTTCTCCTATTGATTATTGAATTTTTTGTATAAAATATGGCAAATGCTTTTATGCGATAGTTTATAACAACCCAATCAAGTTCTATTCTATATTCAGTTATTTTTGTAATTTAAACATATTTTTGTTTAATAAATCATAGTTAATTGTACCTAAACTCAACCCATAATATGCAAAAATCTTATTATATTTTTTCTCATTATTTGGCAATTCATTCAGTTGGCACAATCTCTTAAATTCCCAATAACTAGGTTGTAATGTAAAAAGTATATAATATGGTATTATGCTAGATAAATAACCGTTAACTAGTAATATTACAATTATAAAACCTACGAAAAATTTAAACATAATTTATATTTTACATCTTTAACACTATGTAGCATTTTTCTCTAACTGGTTACCAACCAAATCACAATACCCATAACTAGCCTAAGATAGTTCTGCACAAGCTCTTATTTTTTAACATTCTCTTTATTATCTATTTTAACTCCTAATTTTATTCATAATTGCATACTTTAACACCATTTTTGTGTTTGCAATATATCTTATCACAATACAAAGTATATTCATTTCACCAAAATCCACTACCTTCATTATCTTCCAACTCATAATGCTTGGTGTTCCAAAAGATTGAAAAATACATTTTTATTAAATGTATTCTATCTGCTTTATCCTCAAAATACATTCCATAAATATACTCTATTTTGTCTTTTTTTTGCCATATACATATTGTAATCTAGGCTCATTAGGATTGTAGTATAGATATTTTTGCCTATTTGTTTTCCTTGCCAATCGTATCCCAATCTAAACTATTCAAATCCATATCAAAAAATGCCAATGCTTTATTGTAATATTCCTCATCTAATTTACCACCACTAGCTTCATAAATGTCAATATTTAACGCACAAGATTTCTTAAACTCCCAATAACTAGGCTGTAAATTATATGGCACAAACAGTCCCCAACCAAAAAGAAAGCCCATATGAGCATTAAAGAAAATATAATAATGCTCAATATTTTAAGATAGTTGAGAAATTTACATGCTTTTTTTCATTTAGGAAATCCTTAAAAAATAGACTCAAGATACTTTAATAGAATTTTCTCTTATCAATTTTAATAAATTTTGATATAGATTTTGTCCTAAATCTTTCGTCTTAATTTTGTTTCCTTTAAATGAAGGACAAAATTTTCTTTTGTAGCCTTTAAATTTGGCTAAACAAACTAGCAAGATCCTTATAAATTCACAATCGCATTGATATGATTTCGCGAGTGTAAAAACTCGTTTCTGCTGTATGTTACCATATAATGAGCTTTTACTACTTCTTGCAAAGGGATAAGTTTATAGTGTCAAGTAAAAACATAGGCATATCCCCCATGCCTAAGCTTACCATATACGCATCTTGCACCTTCTACTACAAAGTTGCTAATATAAATACAAAAGGCTTTGATTAATTGTAACTTAAAAATTAGATTCAAGACAACTTAAGCTCTAATAAAAAAGCCTTAAGTTATGATTTATAAGACTAAAAACAAGCATATTGATCGTTTCAAAATTGCAGAGGCTAAATTTGTAATAGATTCTTAAATATTTTTGCCTTGATATTAAAGCCATAAAAATTGCAAAATTAAGCAACAATTCTTGCCAAAGTATCAATAAAATAATCAAAAATATTAGAGTATTAATTGCAATAGAATGTGAAAATATTTCAAAAATTCAAGGCGAAATTGAAGCTGATGAAAGCTATTTTTTACAACGCTAGGCTCGTAACTGCGTAGTAGAAGAGGCAAAAATAGTAAGAGGAAAACATGAAAGAGTCAGACAAGAATACATCTGTGTTTTTACTTCGTGTTGCACACTCGTAACTCTGCGAGAATGTATGTTAAATACAACGGCCGCGTTTATACCCAAGTGGTAAAAATTGCTCTACTAGTTAGATTTTGCCTATTTTAGCCAATTCTAGCAACTTACAAGAATCTATAATTTATAGCGATTGTTTTGCTACATATGATGGACTGCTTAATGTTTTACTTAGCTAGGTCATCCCTTTGCAAGAACGAGTAAAGGCTCATTATAGGGCTAAATACTCTAAAAATAAATTTGCAAATGGCAAAATCACATTAACGGAATCAAAAATTGCTAGGGCTTTGCCAAGCATAGATTAAGCAAATTTAAAGGAATCAAAAAGGGCAATTTTATGCTTCATCTAAAAGAAATAGAATGTAAATATAATACGAAAATTCAAGATCAAGATTTGTATAAAATCTTATTGAATAATGATAAGTTCTAATCCGCTTGAGTTGTATTAAGCCAAGACAAAAAGGCTTTGATTAATTTTAACTTAAAAATTTTGTGACACTTTTTTGTTTTTTGCTCTGCTATTTTATTGGGAAACAAAAGGCCTGCCTAAGTTTATGATAGAAAGAAATTTTTGTTAATATAAATTCAAAGGCAAGATCAAATTTGCTTAAATTTTAGCCTTGATCTGTGTGAGAAAATACACAGTAAAACCGATCAGCTTTGTAGTTTCAATTAGCACAAAAACTTGTCTAAGTTTATGCAGATCTTAAGCTAAATTCAAAAACTCATCTTAAATTCACTATGTAGCCACTGGCATCTTTTTCTATATTATAATTATACTTGCCGTCTAAATAAACAACCAAGCGGTAATAGCCCTTATGTGAGCCAAGTGCGAGACGGTTAAAAGGAGAACCCATTTTTAGCCTTAAATTCTTGCTTATAAAATTTGCACTATTTTTAAAATCAAGCACTATCTTGCTAGGATTTCCAACAACAAAATTCCCTATCATTTCATCCTGGGTTAAAAGCTTGATCTTGGTTTTATAGCTAGCAAAGCTTATGAAATCTTCTAATTTGCCATTATCACTTGGAATTTCTACATCAAGGGTGGTGCTTTCTTCTGTAAGTAGGCTAAACTGCTCAGGCGTTGTAATGGGTGCATCAAGCATAGGTGTAGCTTGAGGGGATTTTGCTCTAACAAAGGCGTAGGTATCGTGCCAATCTATGCTCTCGTTTATATCTAAGTCTATGCTTTTTTCGCTACCATCAAGGGTTATGTAGGTGATATTTATTTTTTTGAGTATTCTAGCATCTGAGTTAAAGATCACTTCTTTTCTTTCAAACTGATCCTCATACAATTCCTTGCTAAGCTCTTGTGGGGGTGCAAAGGGATTATCATTTGCTGCAAACAAAAAAGACAAAGACAATAAAAAAATCCTAAGGCCTTTCATCGGGGTGCAATCCTTTGAGTTCAAAATAATCCTTTTGAGCCTTTGCGTTTTGACTTTTAAGCCATTCTATGCGTGAGCTTAACTCCTTTTTTGTAGCCTCCAAGGAAAGCAAGGTTTCCAAAGATGATCGTCCAAAGAGCATATTTCCAAAATAATAAGCACTTAAAACAGTAAAAACGCCATAAGCTATCATCTTTGTTATATCGACATAAAAATATTTCTTTTTAGTTCTTTCGTCATAATCCTTTAATAAATCATTCAGAGCCTATCTCCTAAAAACTCATCATTTTCAAGCTCTATTTCAAGCAATCTGTTGTATTTTGCGGTTCGCTCACCTCTTGCCAAGGCACCTGTTTTAATCTGTCCTGTGTTGAGTGCAACCGCAAAGTCCGCTATAAAGGCATCCTCGCTCTCACCTGAGCGGTGGCTCATAATGCACTTGTAATTATGCCTTGTAGCAAGGCGAACTGTCCTCATAGTCTGCGTTATAGTGCCTATTTGATTGGGCTTGATTAAAATCGCGTTTGCCATTTTTTTGACAATGCCCTCACGCAAAATGTCCTCATTTGTAACGAATAAATCATCGCCCACAAGCTGAATTTTCTTGCCAAGCCTTTCAGTTAGCCTTATCCAGCCCTCATAATCATTCTCAGCCAAGCCATCCTCAATGCTAACTATGGGATATTTCTTGCAAAGTTCCTCATAAAAGGCTATCAAATCCTCGCTTGAAAGGGATTTGCCCTCAAATTCATACTTGCCCTTCTTGTAAAATTCACTACTTGCCACATCCAAAGCGATTTTAATGCCCTTTTCATAGCCCGCTTTTTTAATGCACCTCATTAAAAGCTCGATGGCTTCGGTATTGCTTTTTAAATTTGGAGCAAAGCCTCCCTCATCTCCAAGGGCTGTGGAGTGTCCTGCGTTTGCAAGTTCTTTTTTAAGTAAGGCATAAACCTCGCAAACCGCACGCAAAGCCTCTTTAAAGCTTGTAAAGCCAAAGGGCATTATCATAAATTCTTGAAAATCGACATTGTTGTTTGCGTGAGCACCTCCGTTGATGACATTACACATAGGCACGGGCAGCACACTTGCATTCGCACCACCCAAATAGCGATACAAGGGGATTTTAAGTGCATTTGCCGCTGCACGACACACCGCCATAGACACTCCCAAGGTAGCGTTTGCGCCTAAATTTGAGTAGTTTTTACTGCCATCAAGTTCGAGCAAAACGCTATCAAGCTGGGTTTGATTAAAGGCGTCAAGCCCTATGACATTTTCAGCGATTATCTCATTTACATTGCTAATCGCCTTTAAAACGCCCTTGCCACCAAATCTTTCGTCTTTGTCTCGCAATTCCAAAGCCTCTTTTGAACCTGTGCTTGCTCCGCTTGGCACTATGGCTTTGCCCACAGAGCCATCGCTTAAAGTAATCTCGGCCTTAACTGTGGGATTTCCACGACTATCAAGCACCTCGTAAGCCCTAAGATCTTCTATTATAAGCATTTTTAATCCTCGTCTTCATCTTCTTCGTTATTTGCAGCAATCACGCCCTCAATGCCTATGGAGCCTTGTATGGCTTTGACTATCTCATCGCAAATCTTTGGATTTTCTTTCAAAAATACCTTTGAATTCTCGCGTCCTTGTCCGATTTTCTTGTCTTTGTAAGAAAACCAAGCCCCGCTTTTGTCGATTATATCAAGCTTTACGCCATAGTCGATGACCTCGCCTTCCCTACTAATGCCCTCGCCAAACATCACATCAAATTCAGCCTGCTTAAAGGGCGGTGCTACCTTGTTTTTGGCTACCTTGACCTTCACGCGGTTGCCTATGGGCTCTTCATTTTGCTTTAAGGTAGCGATGCGACGCACATCAAGGCGCACGGATGAATAAAATTTCAAGGCATTTCCGCCCGTTGTGGTTTCAGGTGTGCCATAACCCATAGCACCGATTTTCATACGAATTTGGTTGATAAAAATCACCGTGCAGTTCATCTTATGCACTATGCCTGTTAGTTTCCTTAAAGCTTGGCTCATAAGGCGGGCTTGTAAGCCAACGTGCTGATCCCCCATATCGCCCTCTATCTCAGCCTTTGGCGTAAGTGCGGCTACGCTATCAACGACTACTAAATCAATCGCCCCACTTCTTGCTATTGTTTCTACGATTTCAAGGGCTTGTTCGCCAAAATCAGGCTGAGAAATGTAGAGATTTTCAGTATCCACGCCCAAATTTCCTGCGTATTTCACATCTAGGGCGTGCTCGGCATCTATAAAGGCACACACACCCCCTGTTTCTTGACACTGGGCTATTATATGAAGGGTTAGAGTGGTCTTTCCTGAGGATTCAGGTCCATAAATCTCTATAATGCGCCCCTTTGGCACACCGCCAACCCCAAGTGCTAGATCAAGTCCAACCGAACCCGTGCTAATGGCATCTATATGCTCTATCTCCTTGTCGCCAAGCCGCAAAATCGTGCCTTTGCCAAAGGTTTTATCAAGGGATTTAAGTGCTGCGTCAAGGGATTTTTTCTTATTTTCGTCCATAACTGTCCTTAGTGAGTTTTGTGTTTTTGAAATTTTTGAAGTAATGTGAATTTTACAAGAATTTAGTTTATGAATGATTATTTTTTAATCTAAAATTCAAAATGTTTTGGTTGTGATGATTTATCTTGTAAGCAAAAGGATAGCCAAATGGGTAAAGTGGTTTGTTTGGCTGCAAAAGAACGATATTCCCTACAAATTCATAGCCGGTTTCAATCATTAAATCAATGATATTTCCTGTTACATTCGTTTCTATTTTATTAACCGTAAAATCACTAATAATTATAGATAGATATTTTTTCTCTTTTAGCACCCTTTTACACTCGGCGAACAGTGTTTGCAAGGCATTTAAAAAATCTTTATAGCTTTGGCAGTTTTCTAAATTTTCTTTTGCGTTTATCTCATAATCTACTACCCCACTTCTTGCACCGTTTCTAAAGCCCTTGTGAGATTTATCAGCCCTTAAGCCTTGGGTTTTATTTTTAAGTATGTTAAAGTATGGTGGAGAAGTAACGATATAATCAACACTTTGAGTTTTTAAGTGCTTGATCAAATCAAGATTATTGCCCATTTCATAAATAAAATTTTTACCTTCTTTGGCGTAAATTTGCTCAAGACGGCTTAATGCTAATTTGCGAAATTCATCGCTTAAATCATAGCCAATGCCAAAACGCCCTTGCAAAAAACTAGCAATCAAGGTCGTGCCACTGCCACAAAATGGATCTAGCACCGTCATATCTTTTTTGGTAAATAAGCTAATTAGTTTTTCAATGTCTTTTACCAAAAAAGGTGCTGGGTGTTTTAAAGCATCTTTATCGAGTTTGCATTTTTCACTAAACCAAAAACTAGAAGTAAGTTTTAGCCATTCTTTGCCTGTTAAATCATTTAGAGTGTTTCTTTTGTCATATCTGCCCTTTTCTTGCTCTTTTTGAATGTCTGCAAACAAGGCTTTCATACCATATCCTTTGCAAAATTTTGAATTTGTGGATTTTTAGCATTACTTAACTTATCAATGTCGCTGTATAAAAGGTATTTCCAGCTATTTTGTCTAAATGCTTCCTTGCTTAAAGGTTCTTGTTTTGACAAAAGCTCTTTTTCTCTTTCGTTTGGAATGACAATGAATTTTGGTAAATCTTTATCTAAAACACTTGCCCTGTGAAGTGCCAAAATAATGCTCGTAGAATTTTCAATCTCAAAGACATAGCATATTTGTCTATCTTTAATAAACAAAATATCTATCATTGATATGCGTTTTCTCTCAAATTCATCTTTTATAAAATCAAGTTTTTTGATACTAGCAAAATCAACAAGCCTTTTATTTTCTATGGGTTCTTGTTGTTCTCTTTTACCTATAAAAATATCAAAACCAAGTTTTTTGCCTATTTTTGCAAGATAACTTATATATAAAGTATGTGTAGTAGCTTCTTTTGATGAGTTGGTGTTTGGATTATAAACCCAAGCATTACTAGACTTTGTGGCGTATTTATTGAGTGATTTTAAAATGCTACTCTCATCAGGTGTTAAGCCATTAGGAAAACTCTTATAAACATTTGCCAAAACATCATCAAGGCTAAGTAAGGCAGCATTTCTTAACATAAACAAAACAAGTTTATCAACCCTTTGACTTAAGGGTATATCAGCGAAATTTATGTGCTTTTTAGGCTCTTTTAGCCACCACAAATTCCCAGCCTTTGAGCCACTATTTTCGCTTATGGTAAAGATTTTATCAATTTGTGAATTTAAAGCGTTTTTAATGTCCCCATCACAATCATCACTAAAAATAAGTCCTTGTGAAGTGATTTTAGCCAAAATAGCATCAAATAAAATTTCATAAGGTGTCGGCTCGTTTCTTTCAGCAATGGCTTTAATGGCAATATCTATTATAGTTTGCTCTAAATTCAAGCTTAGTGTATTCTTATCTTGCTTGTTTTGCAAATTTTTAACGCATCTTATATAAAAATCCGTCCCAGAAGTGCCATAAGGATTTGCTACGACACTCTCTCCACTTCTGCGATTTTTTTGATGAATAACCTTTTCTATAATAAAATTTGCATTTCTTAAAGAACGCATAAAGCTATTCCAAATGGCTATGTCTTTGTTATGAAAGGTAATAACCATTTTGCCATTATCTTTTAACACTCTATGTAACTGTTTTAAAGCACTAGTAAATCTTGTTTCATATGTCTTAATATCGCAATTTTTATTTATGGTAATTTCGCTATTAAAATCTATATTTGAGTAAGTTTTATCAAATTTTTTAAGCCATAAAAGCCAAAGATATGATAAATCCAAATACTGCACCAGTCCACCATAGGGCGGATCAGTGATAATAAAATCTACACTTTTTTCACCCACATAATCATCAAGTTTTAAGATATTTACCACCCCATATTTTAAATCAAAAGCAGTGCTATCTTTTTGCTTATTTGCGTTGCTTACCATTTTTATTTTGATATTTTTGTTAATATATGTGTTTGAAGCTATAAGAGAGCTTTTTACACTTTGCTTTTTAAAACAATTTCGCTCAAAAAGTAAGAGTGGATTTTGCTCCATTTGTCTGCTAGAACACACATAGGCACTTCGCCCCCAGCTCGTGCTGAAATTTCTATTTGCACTGTCCCTTCTTGGTATATTCATTTTGCAACACAAATGCGTAATCATAATAAAGCCAAACAAAAGTTGTTTTTTGACAAGCTCATTTTGAGTTTTTAAAATTTCAGCAAAAATCAAAGAAAGAATGGTTAAATTTCGTTTTGTCCAAATATATTTAAAGTTATTTCCTCCAACATTTTTTATAAAATTTGCATTAAAAGAATGACTATCTAAAAAAGGCTCATCAATAAAATTTAAACCCAAAGCCCTTAAATCTACATTATCAGCAAAGCTCAAGGCTTCAAGATCTATATTTCTAGCCTTTTTGATTATGGTTTTGTCGCTTTTACAGATTTCATAAATGGCCTTATTTTCATATTTGAAGTTATGAAACTCCCCATCATAATGCCATAATTTTTGGTAAATTTCGCTTTCAAAAACTGCTTTAATAACCCTTGTCGCTTCCTTTTTAAACACTACAAAATCAAACTCGCTAGTGTAAATTTCAAGCAAAAATGCACTTAAAGGGTTTATGTCAAAGTCTATGGTTTTTCTCTTTGTTCTTAAACTCTCAATCGCACTCATTGTGCTACCGCAAAATGCGTCCAAAAATACACCATTTTGAGGCGTGTAGGTTTTTATATATTCACTCCAAATATTATGTGGCTTTTTGCCCCAATACTTCATAGCTGTGTATATGGGTGGTCTTGTTTCTTCGACAAGTGCGTAGTTTATCTCTTGCATTTTTCTTCCTAAAATTTTATCTATTTATAGCAAAAATACATTAATTAAAAATTTGTGAATTTTTTGCTTTATTGCCACAGTGGGAAAAAACTACATAGTCGCAATTTAAAAAGAGTTCTTGCTGGTTTGCTTTGATTAAATTTAAAAGCTAAAAATCAGATATTTATGTTTCATTTAGAAAGAAAATTCAAATATAGCATAAAATTCAAAACTAAGGCTTGATTGTAATTCATAAAATACAACAATCAATTTGTTAAAAGTGTCTTGTTATTAAAAGTAGTTTGAAAATAAACCTTGCATAGCTTGCAAGCTTGATATTTATTTTACAAATAAGCTTTAAGCTAAATAAAGATCAAATGTTTGCAAAATAGCAGCAAAAGAGTTTTTTCTAGCAAATTAAGTTTTATCAAAAAAATTGCCTTTGACAAAAAAGCCCTACTTTGTTTTGCATAGAAAAATTTGATAGGCTTTGAATTTTACAAGACATACTAAAGCAAATTTAATTGCTTGTGCGGTAGCGGAACTGTCCCTTTTGAAAGACCATAGAAAAGCCTCCAAGCCCAAAAAGCCATCTATTTTCAATGGTATTTTTCATAAAGGCAGCAAGCTCGCCCACTATCTCCTTACCATAGACTATACCGACAGCATCTGTGTGTCCTATGGAACACACTGTGCCTCTATGCTTGAATTTAAAACTCTTTGTGAATTTCTTACCCTTTAAATTCTCGCTTAAAAGCAAGGCTACAAAGTCTCCCATTTGAGCTGAAAGCTGGGCTGTTGGAGCGTGTATGGCATCCTTTGTGGTAGGATGAGCACTGTCTCCTACCACAAAGATATTATCATAATCCAAACACCTCATTTGATGATCTACTTCTATCCTGCCTTTTTTGTTTGGAATGCTTGATTTTTCTATGCTATCATTGCCCTTAACCCCAGCGCACCAAAGCACGGTATTTGCTTCTATCTTTTGTTTTTCTCCGTTTTTTTCAACCAAAACCCCATCTTTAAGCACCTCTATGATGGTGCTACCATTTACAAGATTTACACCCTTTTTTTCAAGCTTCTTTGTGGCTTTTTGGCTTAAATTATCGCTAAAAATAGGCAAGATATTCTTGCTTCTTCCTATGCAGTAAATCTTAGGTAAGCTTCTATCTATGCCGCAAATCAAACAAAGCTCATCAAGCTCACTTGCTAACTCAGCAGCAAATTCAACCCCAGTAAAGCCCGTCCCACACACAGCAAAGCTAAGATCTAGCAAATTCTTTGTATGGACGAAGTCTTTGAATTTTACCTCTATGTTTTTTCTAAGCGCTAAGGCTCCATTTAGAGTAGAAAACTTGTAGGCAAATTCCCTAACCCCAGGTATATCAAAGCTATCAGGTCTAAAGCCAAGTGCTATTACTAAGATGTCATAATCATATCTGCCCCCATTTCCAACCACATAGTTTTCCTCAGGTTTTAGGGTGAGGATCTTATCCTTGATGAAACTTACCTTTTGAGGATCAAGGATCTTTCTATAATAAATTCTTGCCTTTCTAGCTGATAGGGTGCCAACTGCGACCTTGTGTAAAAGAGTGGTTTGGTAGTGGTAATCGTGCTTACTAATGAGGGTGATTTGTGCCTTGTTTGAGGAGTTAAAATTCAAAAGCTCACTTAGTCCAACAGCTACCCTAAGCCCCCCATATCCACCTCCTATGATGAGAATTCTAGGATTGGGGGGTAAGGGTAGCTTCCTTTCGACTTTGTTATTCAGTTGATCGCTTGACATCAAAAACTCCTTATTGCCAAAGTGTTAAAAAAATATTTCAAAATTATAGCACAGTTTTTGTGTTTATTTTAAATTTTTTCCTTGCTTTTAACTAAGTGTTTAAGGGGTGTAAGATTTTAAGCATCTTTAAAAGAACTCATTTTTAAAAGCTCGTATTTAATTTTTCTTAAATTAAGCTTGTAATTCAAGTCCCTTGAATTTAAATTCACAAAAGCTTTAAATCAAACAAGCTTTTACATATGATTTTAGTAACTTACAAGGCAAAAAGGCTATTTTTTATCCATCACCGTTACAAGGGCTTAGATAACTGTCTTTAAGCCTTGAATTTAAACTTAATTAAGCTTAATTGATCCTGAATTTAAATCGCTTGCAAGTTTTTAAAAAAGAGACCACAAAGAATATGGCGATTGATACTTTTAGCTGATATAATAACAGCTAAAAGCTTGGTAAAATCGATCTTAGTATATATTTTTGTCCTACATTTGAAAGCGAAAATTTAATTAATTTTAGAGTGCTTTTGTGCTGACATTTTTGTGAGCAAAATCGCCTTCTTTGCAAGGTTTCTCGCCCTTGCGTGAATGCAATTGTGCAGTAAGCTTTTAACCTTTAAAGAGTGCGAAAAAATCAGCAAAACGAAGTTTCTTTAGAAAATGAGCGGTGAAATCGAAGTTGATGAGAGCTACTTCGGTGGTGTGCGTGTAAAGCGTGGGCGCGGGGCTGGTAAAAAGACATCTGTGTTTTTACTTCGTGCTACGCACTCGTCCCTCTACGAGAAGGAATGCTAAAACGCAATCGCACGAGTTTATACGCTCAAGCACTTGCTCTGCAAAAGAATTGTTGCCTAGGACTTTTCGGAGCTTAAAGAAAGTGAAATTTACAGCGATGGATTAAAATCCTACGGTGCCTTGGTGGATTTTTTGCTTCGTTTCGTCTTGCAACTTTGCAAGAAGGAGCAAAGTTACAGGGTCAAACACGTTAAATTCGAGTTTGCAAATGGACGAAATCACATTAACGGCATAGAGAATTTCTGAGGACCTTACAAAGGCTAGATTAACTCAGTTTCACGGCAAGGGAATTTTTCACGCATTTGAAAGAGAGTGAATTTCGATCTAATGTCAAGGTTAAAAACGAAAATTTGTATAAAATTGTGTTGAAATGGCTTAGGAAAAATCCTAGCTCATTTTAGCTAAAAGTATCAATCGCCAAGAATAAGAATATTGTTTAAAGAAGTGTAGTGTGAAAATATTAAGGCTTGAATTTAAGTAGTACAAATCACACTAAGTTTTAAAAATAAGTACTCAAATTCAAGCTTTGAATTTATCTAAGTTAAAATACTTTTATAAAATGCTTAAAAAGCAAGGTGGCTTTAATAAAGCCACAAAATTAATTGCTCGTGCGGTAGCGAAACTGTCCCTTTTTAAAGACCATAGGAAGTCCTCCTATGCCAAAGACCCATTTGTTTTCAATGGTATTTTTCACCAAAGCAGCAAGTTCTCCTGAGATGTCCTTATCATAAACAGACCCAACAGCATCTGTGTGTCCTAGGGAGCAAACTGTGCCTCTTTTGTTGAATTTAAAGCCCTGAGAAAAGCTATTTCCTTTCAATTCCTCGCTTAAAAGCAAGGCTACAAAGTCTCCCATTTGAGCTGCAAGCTGGGCTGTTGGAGGATGCATGGCTTCTTTTGTGGTAGGAAAGGCACTGTCTCCAACTACAAAGATATTATCAAATTGATTTGCTCTTAGTTGATAATCCACCTCTATCCTGCCTCCCTTATTCGCAAGGCTTGATTTTTCTACCACCTCGCTGCCCTTAACCCCAGCGCACCAAAGCACGGTATTTGCTTCTATCTTTTTTCTTTCTCCGTCTTTTTCTATGATGACACCGTCTTTTTGCACCTCTTTCATCACGCTTTCAAGAAGCAAAGTAACTCCCCTACTTTCTAGCTTTTGAGTGGCTTTTTGGCTTAGATTGTCGCTAAGCATTGGCAAAATTCTTTTAACCATATCTATGCAGTAAAGCTTAGGCACAGAGCGATCAATTCCTGAAATAGCACAAAGCTCATCAAGCTCATTTGCCATCTCAGCAGCAAATTCAATCCCAGCAAGCCCAGCCCCACAAACAGCTATGTTTAAATCAAGCTCATTCTTAGTAAGCACGAAATTTTTAAATCTATCCTCAATAGCCCTTCTAAGCTCTAAGGCTGTATTCAAAGAAGCAAGCCTGAAAGCATACTCATCAACTCCTGGGACATTGAAAGAATTTGGCCTAAAACCAAGGGCTATGATTAAAAGATCATAATCATAGCTTCCTCCGTTGCCTACAACTTGATTTTGCTCTGGCTTTAGCTCTATGATCTTATCCCTTGTGAATTTTACTTTTTGAGGATCAAGAATCTTTCTATAATAAATTCTAGCCTTTCTCTCAGAAAGCGTTCCAGCAGCTACCTTGTGTAAAAGCGTGGTTTGGTAGTGGTAATCGTGCTTACTAATTAAAGTGATCTCAGGCTTATTAGAGCTAAAATCAACAAGTTTTGATAGGCTAATAGCAACCCTTAGACCTGCATAGCCACCGCCTATTATGAGAATTTTAGGATTTTGTGGCAAAGACAACTTTCTTTGTGTCTGTGTAGCATCGCTTGACATTGAAAACTCCTTAAAATAAAAGTGTTAAAAACTGTCCTAATTATAACAAAAATTAAGCCTTGTTTTCTTTTTTTAGCTTATAAAATGTCAAAAATGAAGTCGTTTTACTCAGCTTTTATCAATTTTATAGCTACTTGATAAGAATTTCAGATTTTTTAAGTTAATTTTAGTTTTTTTGTGAATTTATGCCTTGTCGCACTGAATTTTTCTTGGTAATTAAAAAATTACCTTAGTAAAAATCAATTTATTTTCCTAAGATTTTTACTATTCCTTAATATAGGGGGAAGAGCAATTTGTATGTCTTTCAACTGTATCTTTTTACAAAAAAGCCTTTCAAAAAACCTTGATTTTTAAATTCAAGCTTTTAAGTGCAATTAAATTTCAAATTTAAAAGCTTTGAATTTAAAAAAAGCAGTGAAAAAAATCAAAGCCTTCAAAAGAGTTTAAACAAAAATGAAAAAATTCCAAGGCTTTGAATTTAAAAAGAATTCAAATAAGAACTTAAAAATTCAAGAAACTTGAACTTAAAAGAGTTTAAAAAGAAATGAAAAAATACCTTGAATTTAAAAAAAGATTTTAAACAAAAGTGAAAAAAATCAAAGCCTTAAAAAGAGTTTAAACAAAAATGAAAAAATTCAAAGTCTTTGAATTTATCTGCGTGAATTTTTTAAAACAAAGCCTTAGTGCTTTATAAGACTGTTTGCCTAAAATTAAGATAAAATGATTAGAATTTTTTATCTTAATGTTTTGGAAAAATCTATGCAAGAATTGATCTTCACCCAAGAAAAAAACTCTTACCGTTATAACCTAGATAGCTTCTTGCTCTTTGACTTTGTTCGTGGTGCTAAACTCAAAGGTAGGGTGCTTGATGTGGGCTGTGGGTGTGGTATCATAGGCATTTTATTAAAGGCTAGTTATGCTAATATAGCTTTAAGCTTGCTTGATTTTATGAAGAAAAACTGCGAGCTTGCTAGTTTAAATCTAAGTCAAAATAAGATTGAAGCCGAAATTCTTTGCGAGGATTTTTCTAGCTTTAAAAGCGAGACTAAGTTTGACGCTATAATTTCAAATCCCCCATTTTACAGAGAAGAAGCCCTAAAAGCTAAAAATGAGCTTAAACAAAGGGCAAGATCATCAAGCTTTTTAAGCTTGCAAGATTTTATAAAAACAAGCTCATCTTTGCTTAAACCTCAAGGAAGGCTTTATTTTTGCTATGAAGCAGGAGCCTTGCAAGAACTTTGTGCTTTTTTGCTTGAAAAGAAATTCAAGCTTATTAAACTTGTTTTGGTGCATAAAGATGCTAGTAAAAAGGCAAGGCTTGCCTTAATTGAAGCTAAAAAATCCTCTCGTAGCCCTTGTGAAATTCTAAGCCCCATTTTTGTGTATGAAAAAGAAGGGCTTAGCAAGAAAATGCAAGATATTTATAAATCTATCAAGGTAAGAAGCGTTGATTTGTAAGGAGGGCTTTGATTTTAGCTTTAATGAAGAAGCTTGCAAGGACTGTGGGGGAAAGTGTTGCATTGGCGAGCCTGGTAATGTTTTTGTGAATGAATGGGATATTGAAAAATTAAGCTCTCATTTTAGGTTAGAAAGGGCTGAGTTTATTAAAAAATATTTAAGAAAGGTTGGGGCTCGTTATAGCTTTAAGGAGGTTCATTTTGAGGATGGCTTTGCTTGCGTGTTTTTTGATCAGCACAAAAAACAGTGTCAAATTTATGATCTTCGTCCAAAACAGTGCCGCTTGTTTCCCTTTTGGGATTATTATAAAAAACATAAAGAGGAGTTGAAAAAAGAATGTATAGGGGTTTGCTTTTAATAGCCTTAGTGCTTAGTGCTTGTGTAGTGCCACAAAACAATGTCCTTGCTTATGCTCCTTCTTATAAGCAAGGTGAGTATCAAGAATTTGATTCAATGATAATGAGGGCATATAGCTACGAAAAAATCGGTGCTTTTAAGGAGGCAAGGGAGATCTTTTTGCAGCTTTTTTTAAGGCACAAAGAGCCTTCCTTGCTTGAAAATGCCTTTACTCTTAGCCTTATGAATAATCTTGACAGACAAAATGAGCTTAAAGAACTTGCAAAGCCTTTTTTAAGCCAAAGTGCGCCCCTTGTTAGACTAAGTGCCATTTATCATTTGCAAGAAGGGGAGTTAAAACTAGCAAGAGAGTTGCTTGAAGGGCTTATTAAATGGGATCAGGATTTTAGAAATTATGAGATTTTAGCAGACTTATATGTGCAGCAAAAAGAATTTAATCTAGCCTTTAAGCATTATAAAACAAGCAAAACTCTTTTGCCAGAAAATAACTACCCTAACGAGATCATTTCTTTAAAGATAGCAGAACTTGCCCTTTTGTTAAATAAGCAAAAAGAAGCCAAAAACGAGCTAGAAAGCTTTGTAAATGAGCTTAACTGCACTCCTAGAATTTGCATTTTGCTTGGTAAAATTTACAGTGAAAATAACGAGCATAAAAAGCTACAAGGACTTTATATAAAGCTTTATGAAAGCACAAATGATAAGAATTTCATAAGAGCCTTGCTTCAAACTCTAAGCGATGAAAAAAAATATCAAGAAGCCTTAGAAATAGCCCTTTCTTATGATATGGACGATGAGTTTATATTATTTTTGTATCAAAATTTAGAAAGGCTTAAAGAGGCATATGAATACGCCCTAAAACTTTACAAGCAAACAGGGGAGAAAAGATACCTCTTAACGGCTGCTGTTATGGAATTTGAAGAGGCTAGTAAGCAAAAAAAGATCGATGATCTTACTTTAAAATCCGTTGCTGCTAAATTTGAGGAGGGCATAGATGAGAAAAGCGAGGCCTTGTTTTTGAATTATTATGGTTATTTGCTAATTGATTACAACTTAGACATAAAAAAGGGTATGTCCTTGGTTCAAAGGGCATTGAAAGAGGAGCCAAATAATTTATTTTATCTTGATTCCTTGTCTTGGGGCTATTATAAGCAAGGAGACTGTGAGAGGGCTTGGGATCTTATGCTTTCAACTATGCACGATAAGGACTTTGCCAATATGCAAGAATCAAAGGATCATATTAATGCCATTAAGCAGTGTTTAAGCGAGGATAAAAGATGATCTTAGATGAAATTTTTGCCAAAAGCAAAAAGGATCTTCTTGTAAAAAAAGAAAAAACCCCCCTTAAAGAGCTTGAAAAACTTTGCTTTGACAAAAAGCCAAAGGATCTTGTAAGCATACTTAAAAAAAATAAAGACAAATTTAACATTATAGCCGAGATAAAAAAGGCAAGTCCTAGCAAGGGCCTTATTAGACAAGATTTTAAGCCCCTTGAAATAGCTAAAAACTACGCACAAAACAAGGCTTGTGTGCTTTCTGTTTTAACTGAGAGGAATTATTTTCAAGGAGAGCTTGAATTTTTAGAGCTAATTAGCAAGGAGCTAAGCCTTCCCTTGCTTAGAAAGGATTTTATATTTGATCCTTATCAAATACTTGAGTCCTTGGTCTTTAAAGCCGATCTAATCTTACTCATAGCAAGATTTTTTGAAGAAAAAGAGCTTAAAAATTTAGCCGATCTTGCAAGAAGCTTAAAGCTGGAGGTTTTATTTGAAATTCACAGCACTAAGGATCTGCAAAAGGCACTTTATGCAAATGCTAAATTCATAGGCATTAATCACAGGGATCTAAATGATTTTTCTATGAATATGAGGCTTTGTTATGAGCTTGTGCCACAAATTCCAAAAGAAAGCATCATCATAGCAGAAAGCGGGCTTGATACAAAAAAGCTTTTACTAGACTTAGACGAGTTAGGCATAGATGCCTTTTTAATAGGAGAGCATTTTATGAGACAAAAAGATGAGGGCAAGGCTTTGAAAGCCTTTGTGGAAAGGATATAGATGGATTATCTTTACGCACCTTGGAGACAAAAATACTTTGAAAATAAAGAAAACACTTGCCCCTTTTGTTTAGATGACACAGTTAATGATGAGGAAAGGGGGGTGATTTTTAGAGCTAGAACTTGTTTTGGGGTTATGAATTTATATCCTTATTCGCCCGGACATTTTATGATCATTCCTTATAAACACGAAGAAGAAATTCAAAACTTAGAGCTTCAAATCTGGCAAGAAATGAGCCTTTTTGTTCGCTTTGGGGTAGAAATACTTAAAAAAAGGCTAAAAGCAAGGGGTGTAAATATAGGTATGAATTTAGGAGCAGAAGCAGGAGCTGGCATAGCTAAGCACTGCCATTACCACCTAGTGCCTCGTTGGAGCGGGGATACAAATTTCATAACCACCATAGGACAAATTAGAGTATGCGGAAGGGATCTACAAGAAATATATAAGATCCTAAAAGAGGAATTTGCTAGCAAGCTATGAATTTTAACCTTATTTTTTATGAATTTAGCCTCTTTGATGTGAAAATTTATCTAGCTTTTTTGGCATTTTCAAAGTTTTTTGAATTTTTTTGTTAAAAGATGTTTTAAAAAAGGGTTTTGCAATGTGCTTTAATGCAAAGCCTTTATGGCAAAAAAGAACAAAAATTCAAAGCCTTGCTTGAATTTTATAATGGCTCTTTTTCAAAAACTGCCGATTTGTCATTTTTAGCCTAAGGGCGAAAAAGCCGTTAAATTCAAGGTGTCTCTTCATAAATTCGTTCATTCTTGGCTTTGCTTTAAATGAGAATAATTTTGTCATTTTGAGCCTAGCTACCAAGCAGAACTTTTAGACGAAACCCAAGTAAAAAATATCTTCAGCTATGAGATACTTAGCACACGCTCAGTACGACAATGTTTTCCAAAGAAACTGAGCTTTTAGATACTTCGCCAGACTCAGTATGACAAGAATTTTGTCATTTTGAGCAAAGTGCAAAGCATAAAGCGAAAAATCTCTTTTGGGTTTTAAGATACTTCGCTTTCTGCGAAAGCTCAGTATGACAAGACATAAGTTGAGATACTTAGCACACGCTCAGTATGACAAATATGGCATTTTATCTAAAATCAATAGTTTTTAAAATAAAGGCTTTATAATTTTATGCGAGCTTTTCTCGCGAAGGTTTATTTTAAAATTACAAGAATCTTTTAAAAAATAAAGGCTTTATTATAGAAGTTTAAAAGTTTTAAATTTAAAAACGATATGGCTTTTCTATATCTACTATAAATGAAAATGTAAAAGCTTTTTATGCAAAAACTCTCAAAAACAAAGTCAAATTTTCAAGCAAACTTTCTTAAATTTAGCAAGTATTTTAAGATAAATTTTTAAAAGCTTAAAGCCCACAAAATATCCTCTTTACAAGCCATCCATAAAAATTCAAGCTCTAAAATCAAGCTAATACAAAATTACAGTTAAAATTCAGCTAAAAATATAGGCTTAAAATAAGATCAAACTAAAAATTCAGCCAAAATTCAAAAAGCACAAATTAAGTCTTTAACTTTAATCTTAAATATCATAATTTTATAAATTTTTAAGATAAAAAACAATACAATACTTGCCTTAATTTAAAAAAGCTTTAAAGCAAAATGTTGATCTTTGCGTGTTTTAGTGGGGGCTGTGTCGCAATAAGCAAAGCATCCACTAAGGGCAAGAAAGCCTTGATTTTGTCATACTAAGCTTTGCTAAGTAGCTCAAAATCCTTGTCATATTAAGCATTGCGAAATATCTCAAGAAAAAGAGTTTTTTTCTTGCGACAAGCTTGGGGTGACAAAATTAGCGTAAAGTCTTGTCCTAAGCATTAATGCTCGGCGGATTGCAAGACTAGTTTTCGCAAAGGTAGCTCAAAACTAAAAAGAGATTTTTCGCTTTGTGCTTTGCACTCCGCTCAAAATGACAAAATCCTTTTCGTGCTGAGCCTTGCGAAGTATCTCAAATTTAAAAAAGAGTTTCTTTGCCTTTGGCAATAAGCTCAGGGCGATAAAAGCAAAAATTGTCGTGCTGAGCCTTTCGAAGTAGCTCAAAGTTCAGCTTCTTTAGAAAACGAAGTTTCTTTGGTAAAGCTTAGTTTCTACGGAAAACAAAGCTTCGTTTGCAAAGCCTAGCTTTTTTATAAAAAACTATGCCTTGCAAGCTACTTTTATAGAAAGTTAAACAAGCAAGGAACTTGTTTTAAAAGCTGAATTTAAATTAAGAACCTTTCAAAAAAAAAAAAAACAAGGAGTTCTTATGCAAGGGCATAAATTTTCATTAGCAGCTGTATTTTTTATAGTTGCGGGGGGGGGGGGGGTTAGCCTTTGGCGATGAAACCTACACCCTTGAATCCACAGTTATCTCAGCCTCAGGCTATGAGCAAGAGATCAAATACGCCCCAGCTAGCATTTCCATCATACCCAAGGAGGAAATTCTAAACAAGCCCATTAGGGATCTAGGAGACATAGTTCAAGAGGTTCCAGGTCTTAGCACAGAGGTAGCAAAAACAGGGGCTCAAAATATTTCCATCCGTGGAATGAGCTCTGATTACACCCTCATTTTAATAGACGGAAAAAGGGCAAATCTATCAAAAGGCTTTGACGGGAATGGCTTTGACTCAACGACAGGCTTTATGCCTCCTTTATCTATGATAGAAAGGGTTGAGGTTATTCGTGGTCCAGCTTCTACAATTTATGGCTCTGATGCCATGGGTGGGGTTATAAACATCATCACCAAAAAAAGCACAGATAAGATCAGCGCAAGTGTAGGCTTTAACACTCGCTTACAAGAAGATACAAGGCAGTGGGGTAATTCCTCAGGTGTAGATGGAAATATCTTCTTGCCTTTGGGCGAAAGTTTTAGCCTAAATTTACGAGGTAAGTATCAATACGGAAGCAGAAATGCCTTTTGGAAAAAAGATGTTCCAGGCTACACAGGCACAACTACTAATCCTTACACCTCTCACTCCCCCACAGGCTACATAAACTCAGGCTTTGGAGGAAGGCTAAATTGGACCATGGATGAGCAAAATAGCTTTTATTTTGACGGAGAATTTGGCTTTCAAAGGCTTGGTTCTTTAAATACCTCAGGACGTCAAATAACAGCAATAAGGGATTATTTCAAAACAAATTTCATCTTAAATCACGATGGAAAATACGACTTTGGCCACCTAAATAGCTTCGTTCAATATGCCACCACTCAAAGGCTATCTCACACAGATGTAGAAATAGGAGCAGACAGTGGCAAAAGAAACTGGGAAGCACTTCGTTATAATCCAATCTTAACCTATCAAAGCACCCTTAATACTAGCTTTGACTTTGGGGATGCTGGGGCCTTGATCTTAAATTTAGGACCTTATTTTATGACAGAGAGGATGATATTTAGAGACAGTGCCTTTGATAACCGCTCTTGGCAAGTAGCCATCTTTGGAGAGGGTGAGTATATCATAGGAGATATAGCCTCAGTTACAGCTGGAATTCGCGCCAATCAGCTTAAAATCTTTGGCACCTATCTCACACCAAGAGGCTACATAAATATCTTTCCTACCGAGTGGCTTAGCTTTAAATTTGGAGTTGCTGGTGGGCTTAAAGCACCCGAGCTTTCTTATTATTATGATGGGCTTTATTTTGAAAGCACAACTGTTAAAAGCTATGGAAACAAGGACTTAAAGCCTGAAACCAACCTAAACTACGAGGCTAGCACTATGATAACAAGCCCTCTTGTGAATTTAACCCTAACAGGTTATTACACAAATTTCAAGGATGCCATCACTTCAAGAAGTTATCAGCCAAATACTGCTATGCCAAATGGCATAACTTGCGAGGGGCAAGGAATTACTTGCGGGATACCTGAAAATGTCGATAAGGCCGTGCTTTATGGGGCTGAGGTTCTTTTTGGCACAGGGAGGGACTTTAAGGAAATGACAGGAGGCTTTGGGATTGATACTAGCTTTGCTTACACAAAGACAAAGAGAAAGAGTGGGGAGTTTAACGGAAAGCCCCTAAACAACATAGCAAAATTCAATGCCTCTGCCAAACTTAGCTTTGAGAAAGGAAGCTGGGGAAGCTATTTGCGCTACATTGGCAAGTTAAGAACGCCAACCTTTGGAGTTCATAGTGCAAATGTAGGACCTGGCAAGCATTATAAGGATGTTCATACTGTGGATCTAGGACTTAGCTACAAAACAAAAGAAAATCTCAGCCTAAGCTTTGTGGTAAATAATCTTTTAAATTTCAATACTATTGATTACTTCACCTATCAAAGTGGCAACTCACAGTCTTACTCAAACAGCTATCAAAGAATGATACCTGGCAGAAACTACTGGCTGAATTTAAGGGCTGACTTTTAAACTAGCCCTTCTTTGAAAAGCACATTTAAAAGCCCTTAAAGATTTAATGAAAGATCTTTAAGGGCTGAATTTAAGCTTTGAATTTTAGGCTTGTTTTGAGTTTAGCTGGGTTTTGAATTTAGATAAGCTTTGAATTTAACTAAACTGTGAATTTAAATGCGTGAATTTTAAGTTGAATTTTAACTTGAATTTAAGGCTTGAATTTGGCTGGGTTTTGAATTTTTACTTTAAATTTAAGTAGCATATGTGAATTCTAGGTTTTGAATTTATCTGAAATTTGAGTTTAAATGTGTGAATTTTAAGTTGAATTTAATGCCTTATTTTAATTGAGCCTTGAATTTAAGGCTTGATTTGAAGTTAGCTGAAATTTAAATTTATTTGCTTGAATTCAAGGCTAAATTTAAGGCTTGAATTTAACTTGCATTTAGGCTTGATTTGAACTCAACTTAAATTCAGGCTGAATTTAGGGCTTTACTTTAACTGTGTCCTTTTTGATTTAGGCACTAAGAAGCTTAATATCAGCTTTGAATTTTGCAAAAGAAAATTCCTTTATCAAAGCAGCTATGCTTTGCCACAAAAACTTCGCTTGTCTAAGAAACTACGGTTTAAGATCTTTTTACTTTTACTTAGCTTACAAGCCACTAATGCTAAACACTTAGAATGCTAAGAATTCAAAGATTTCTTACTCTTAGTGTATGCTTTTCAAGGCTTGATATAAAAAGTTTTTAAGACACTAGGTTCTTACTAAGATAAAGTTAAGTACTTTTTTAGAAAATAAACTAAATTTTTATTATAATTTAGCCTAGATTTTGAATTTAACTCTTTTGTAACTGTGATAAATTTAATCTTTTTTATAAAAGGGTTTTGAGTGTTTCTCAAAAAAGCTTTGAAAATCCAAATTTAAAGGACCTTGATGTTTAAATTAAAAGAAAACAAAAGCACGGTTAAAACAGAGTTCATAGCAGGGCTTAGCACCTTTTTGACTATGATCTACATTGTGCCTGTAAATGCTAGCATAATGTCAAATGCTGGTATGCCCTTTGATGCTCTAATCGTAGCCACCATACTCATCACCCTTTTTGCAAGCGCCCTTAATGCCCTTTATGCCAACACACCCATAGCGATGAGCGTTGGAATGGGGCTTAATGCCTATTTCACCTTTGGGGTGTGCCTAGCCTTGCAGGTTCCTTGGAAGGTGGCCTTGGGTGCTGTTTTCATAGCTGGCTTTATCTTTTTTCTCCTAGCCCTTACAAATTTTAGGCTTTGGGTAATCAAAAGCATTCCTCTTGATCTAAGAAGGGCTATTTGTGCTGGCATAGGAGCCTTTATAGCCTTTTTAGGCTTGCAACAAATGGGGCTTATAGTAAAAAGTGAGACAAGCTTGGTAGCACTTGGAGATTTAGGTAGTGAGGGGGTGCTTTTTTCTCTCTTTGGGCTTGTTTTGATACTCTTTTTTTGGGCTTTAAGGATAAAAGCTGCTTTTATCTTAGCAGTTTTATGCTCATCCTTGATAGCTTGGCTTTTTGGCATAGACGGGGCTAACTTGCCTGAAAGCTTTGTTTCTTTGCCAAATTTTAGCGAGGATGAGGGTTTAAAGGCCATTTTTATGCAGCTTGACATAGGTGCGGCTTTAAGCCTTGCTATGCTACCTGTGATTTTAACGCTTTTAATCACTCAGCTTTTTGATAGCATAAGCACCATCACAGGAGTTGGAGCAAGGGGCAAGCTCTTTGAGGATAAAAAAGGAGAAAAAAAGCTTGGACGAACACTTCAAAGCGATGCTACAAGCTCATTTCTTAGTGCCTTTATGGGCACCTCAACAGTAACAGCCTTCGTAGAAAGCTCAACAGGGGTTGAAAGCGGAGGACGCACAGGGCTTACTGCCTTGGTTGTAGCTCTTTGCTTTGGGCTTTGTTTGTTTTTGCTTCCCTTGTTTAAGGCTATCCCAGCTGGATCCATTTATCCTGTGCTTGTAATGGTGGGAATTTTGATGTTTATGGAGCTTGTGCATATTGATTTTAAGGATAGCTCTATAGCTGTGGCTAGTTTTTTCATAGTGCTTATGATGCCCTTTACCTACTCAATCACCACAGGACTTGCCTTTGGCTTTGTCGCTTACACCTTAATGAGCATTTTTACAAGACAGTTTCACAAGCTAAATCTTGGAATTTTAAGCCTTACTGCTATCTCTTTTGTGCTTTTTATCTTGGAGGCTTGAAATGAGAGTTTATTTGTTTGAGGAGTTTAACGAGGATCTTAAAGAGCTTAGCTCAAAGATTAAGGCTAGGTTTATACCTGAGGCTATCTTAGCTGTGGCAAGAGGTGGGCTTACTCTTGGGCATTTTTTGGCTATGAGCTTTAATAACCGCAATTTATTCACGCTTAACTGCATACATTATGAGGGCAATAAAAAGCTTGATGAGCTTAAAATCTTTAATGTGCCAAATTTAGAGGGCTTTAAAAGGGTTTTAATCGTTGATGATATGGTTGATAGCGGAGAGAGTATGAAGGAGATTAAAAGCTTGGTTGAGGCTAAATTTAAGTCCTGTGAATTTAGAGTGGCTACTATTTTTTACAAAAAAGATTCTATTTTTATGCCAGATTTCACCCTCAAAGAAGCCACTGAGTGGATAGAGTTTTTTTGGGAAAGGGTGTAGTGCTTTTATAAGCCTTGCAAAAGCTTTTGAGTGTCGATGACAGGCTTTGAATTTTGCATTCTTTCGTCAAAAAGATTAAACAAAATTAGACTAAAAGTCGTATAATTATTCCACCTTGTTTTTCCATTTAGAATATCAAGTGCGATTACTCATTTTTCTTCTTGAGTTAAAGAAAGATCTAAAAATAGTCTATATGCTTTTTGCCCTTGACTGTTAAGCAGTATCTATAAATTTGCCTATACTTAACCCTCCAACAACCTTACTCATTTCATCTTGTGTAAGGATTTTAACTCCAACACTTTGCTCGTTTGCTTTTTTGTTGCCAAAGATATAAGGTCTATATGCTCTGCAAAAACAAAAGAACTCAAACCTAACAAAACAACTAAAAACAAGCTTTTTATCTTTTCTCCTTTTGCAAAAAAATATAGGATTTATCACATAATTTTATCTTTTCATAGAAAAACTTTATTGTAAGCTTTTGAAAAAAGGCGAACTAGTAGCTTGCTAGACTAAAAAATATTTTTTAAAGAAACTTCACTTTGTCATATTTTGCAATGCTTAATACAACAATTTAAATACTTTGTGGAAAAAGTAGGTTTGATGTATCATAAATTTTATTTGTTATAATAAAACTTTGGTTTAAATTTAATTTTGTGTCTAAATTTGGAGAAAATGTTGTTTGTTAAAAAAATAATTTGCCTTTTGTGTATAGGTTTTTTTCTTTGTGCTGACGAAGTGGAATTTGATGACTTTGAGGCTGAATTTGAAAGCTTTAAGGTAAATGACCCGCTTTCAAGTTATAATAAAATGATGACAAGCTTTAATGTTGGCTTTTATAGCTATGTGATGCGTCCTGTTGTTGTGGGCTATGATTATATTATGCCAGATTTTATGCAAATAGGCATTAAAAATATTTTTACTTATATTTCTATGCCTCTTCGCCTAGTAGGTAATCTCTTGCAGTTTAAATTTAAAAATTCAAGCGATGAGCTTAAAAGATTTGCCTTTAACACAGTCTTTGGCTTTTTTGGTCTAATTGACGCTGCAACTAAGGTACAGATCCCCCTTCATCACGCTGATTTTGGACTTGTTTTAGCGCATTGGGGTGTGGGTGGGGGTTTTCACTTTGTTTTACCCATCTTAGGACCTTCAAATTTGCGCGACACAGTTTCTATGCCTGTAAATTGGTATGCTAGCCCTACTCATTATATAGATACAAATAGAAAGACCTGGCTTAGTTGGTATGGAATTGGTTTAACAAGTTTAGGCATAATTAACGAAGTGTCTTTTCAAATTCAAACCCTTGATGAGATCTACTATAACACGCCAAATCTTTACCCTTTCTTACGCGATGCGTATGAAAAAAGGCGAATGGAAATGGCAAA
This sequence comes from Campylobacter troglodytis, assembly GCF_006864425.1. Taxonomy (GTDB): domain Bacteria; phylum Campylobacterota; class Campylobacteria; order Campylobacterales; family Campylobacteraceae; genus Campylobacter_D; species Campylobacter_D troglodytis. The sequence continues at coordinate 28,893 of NZ_QHLI01000029.1, forward strand.
ATGAAGGAAAAATGATGAAAAAAATATCCCTCTTTTTAATCCTTTGTGTGCTAAATTTAATGTCCTTACCCCTCAACGAGCTTTCAAAAACCATGCAAGAAAACATAGATAAAAGCCTTAGTTTGCTTAAAAAAGCCCCTAAAGACAAAAGCAAGGTCGCTAATGAAATGTTTAAGATCTTTGATCCTATATTTGATTATTCTTTAATGGCTAGATTAAGCCTTTCTAAGAACTACGACAAGTTAAGCCAAGCCCAACAAGATGAATTTAACAAGGTCTTTGAAGCCCAACTTAAAACAAGCTTTACAAACAAGCTTTCACTTTATACTGATGAAAAGATCATAATTAAAGATCAAGTGCAGAAAAACCAAAGAGTGTTTTTAAACGCGCAAATGCTAGTAGATGGGGAAATTAAAAACCTAGTCTTTAAATTCTACAACAAAAACGACAGTTGGCTCATTTATGATGTCGATGTTTTAGGAGTTAGCATCATACAAACCTACAGATCACAATTTGCTGATCTACTTGAAAAAGAAGATTTTAATAGCCTTCTTTCCAAACTTAAAAGTGCGAATTTTGATCTAAAATAATGCTTGTTTTACTCTACAAAAGCCTCATAAAACACAACAAACTTGTTTTTTTTACAAGCCTTGCCTTTTGTGTGTTTTTTAGCTTTTTTGCTAGCAAACTTTCAGTTGATGCTAGTGCTGAGAGTTTGCTCTTAGAAAATGACAAGGATCTAGCCTTTTTTAGAGAGGTAAATAAAAACTACAAAAGCGATGATTTTTTAATGCTTGCTTTTAAGCCAAAGGACGAAGATCCTTTTTCACCGCAAAGTTTAAGCCTACTTAAATCCTTACAAATAGAACTTGAAAGTGTAAGGGGGGTGCAAAAAATTTTAAGCCTTATCAACGCTCCTTTGCTTAAAAGTAGCGATGATAAAGAGCTAAAAGAACTGCTTTTAGATGTCCCAAACCTCACAAGCAAGGACATTAATCTTACAAAGGCAAGAGCTGAAATCACAAATAGCCCCTTTTACAAAGACAACATCATCTCAAAAGACGGCAAAAGCACGGCTTTAATCATTTATCTAAGCACGAATTTAGAGTATATGAGTTTGCTTGAAAGCAAGAATTTAGAAAAAGACACAAATAAAAAAGCTCAAATTCAAAAGCACATTGATAAATACAAACAAAAGCTTAAAATGGAGAATAAACAAAGATTAGAAAAAATCAAAAGCATTATACAAGGCTATGAGGCACAAACAAGTGGGCTTTATCTTAGCGGTGTTAGTATGATAGCTGATGATATGATAGCTTATATTAAGGATGATTTGCTTGTTTATGGGCTTAGCTTAGCCTTGCTTTTAAGCCTCGTTTTGTGGCTTTTTTTTCGCAAAATTTATCTTGTGCTTTTTGTTATCTTTGTTTGTCTTACATCCCTAGCAAGTGCGAGTGGTATTTTTACGCTTCTTGGCTTTAAAATCACAGTCATTTCATCAAGCTATCTTGCCCTAATGCTTATTATAACCATTTCTTTGATCATTCATCTTTTAACTCATTTTATAAATCTTTGCAAGAAATTTCCAAAAGCTAGCACAAAACACAAGATCCTCGCCACGCTTTTAGCTAAATCAAGACCTAGTTATTATGCTATCTTAACCACAGCCATAGGCTTTTTAAGCCTTATTTTAAGTAAGATCGAACCTGTAATTAAGCTTGGTGTGATGATGAGCGTAGGAATTAGCATAAGCTTAATCTTAAGCTTTTTATTCTTTGCAAGTATTTTTCCCTTTTTTAAAAATCTTCATTTTGAGGATAAGCAAGAAATTAAGCTAAATTTCTTAGCTTTTTGTGCGAACTTGAGTTTGAAATATCCTAAAAAAATCATTTTTTTAAGCCTGATCTTTGTGCTTGTTTCTTTGTTTGGTATAAATAAATTAAGGGTTGAAAATTCATTTGTAAGCTATTTTAAGGACAGCTCTGCCATTAAACAAGGCCTTGTTGTCATAGATAAAGAGCTTGGAGGCACCTTGCCCCTTGAATTAGTGCTTAGCTTTGAAAATTCTATTTCAAAGGAAGAAAGCGAGACTATCAATGAAAATGCCTTAACTTCAAAAGATAGCGAATTTGCAAGCTTTGAGAGCGAATTTGAGGATCTAAGCAAGGAGGATACTTATTGGTTTAATGCCCAAAAAACAAGTTTGGCTAAAAAAATTCACGAGTATTTACAAGCAAAAGAATTTGTAGGCTCTGTTTTAAGCCTAAATAGCCTTTTAAGCTTAGGCAAGGATCTTAACGAGGGCAAGGATTTAGATGACTTTGCTTTGGCCTTTTTAAATGAAAACTTGCCACAAAGCTTTAAACAAACCCTACTTAGCCCCTATGTTAATATAGAAAAAAACGAGCTAAGATTTATAATGCGTATAAGAGATTCTGATCCAAAATTACAAAGAAATGAGTTTATAAAAGAACTTCAAAGCGAGCTTACTGAGCTTACTAAAAACGATGGGGTGCAAATAAAACTAACAGGCATAATGCTTTTGTATAATAATATGCTTCAAAGCCTCTTTGCTTCGCAGTTTAATACCCTAGCCTTTGTGGTAGGCACGATCTTCTTGCTCTTTATCTTTGTGTTTAGTAGCATTAAATATGCCTTTGTTGGAATTGTAGCAAATGTAGTTCCCATTTGTCTTGTCTTTGCCTTGATGGGCTTTTGTGATCTTCCACTTGATCTAATGACCGTCATCATAGCAGCCATTTGTATAGGCATAGGTGTTGATGATAGCATACATTATATCTATAACTTCAAAAAAGAACTCGCCTCAAAGCTAGATCTAAGTGAGGCTATAAGGCATTCTCATCTTTATATAGGACAAGCACTTTTTCAAAGCAAGGTAGCTATAATCTTAGGCTTTAGCACTATGATTAGCAGTAATTTTATGCCTACTATTTATTTTGCCTTTTTAACTGTGCTTGTTATGCTTTTGTTACTTGTAGGAAGTCTGATCTTACTTCCTAGCTTACTCTTTTTGCTTTCAAGGAAGAGCTCCTTGTGAATAATAATAAATAGACATATAAGCCACAAAGGCTATAATCACAATGGCCATGTATTTTAAAAAGCCACTCATCCTAACTCCTTTTTTAATAAATTTAAAATTAAGCCCATCAAGCTTAAAGCCTTAAAGCGATGTGAAATTCTAGCCTTGACATCCTCATCAAGCTCGCCAAGTGTCTTTTCAAAGCCCTTTGGGATAAAAAGTGCGTCATAGCCAAAGCCATTTTCGCCTTTTTCTTGTGTGATAACCCGTCCGTGCATAAAGCCGTGTGTGGTGTAGTCTCCAAAAGCCGAGCTTATCGCAATGCAAGCTGTATAAAAAGCCTTACTTTCACTTAAATTCAAGGCTTTTAGCTCGCTAATTAATTTCTCACGGTTTGCCTTGTCGGTTTTTTGCGGTGAAAATCTAGCTGAGTGAATGTTTGGAGCATTATTTAAAGCCTCAACGCTTATGCCACTATCATCGCTTAAGACCACAAATTCACGCCTTTGTGCTTCATTTAAAGCCTCAAACACCGCCTTGCTTTTAAGTAAAGCATTTTCCTTAAAGCTAGTGCCGTTTTCTTCAATCTCAAAGGGCTTTAAGACCTCATTAAAGGCGTAAATTTCATAGCCTTTTAATATGCCTTTAAGCTCAGTTAGCTTGTGAGCGTTGTTTGTGGCTAGTAAAATTTTCACGCCTTGTCCTTTTTGGGCTAAATTTTGACAAAAACAGCTGACATTATACCAAAAATCACTAAAATTAGCCTTTTTTGCCCAAATTTTTGCTCGCATTCAAGTCAAAGCGTGGCTTAAATTCAAGGTTTTCCCCCCAAAAAGCGAAAAAATTTTAAAAAAATTCAAAATTTTTCATTTTCATTTACTCGCGGTTGGGGGGGGGGGCATTGTATTATTAGCTTAATTATTAGCTTGTCTAAATTTTTTAGCCTTTTTTGCGAAGGGCGGATTTAGAAATTTTTTCTAAAAGGACACACAATGGCAAATTTGTTTGATATGCAAGCCTTTAAGGGGCAAATCAGCAAGGTCAAAAAAGAGGTGCTAACGCACACAAGTGGCGAGATTGAAAAATCGGACATAAAGATAGATGCAAAATACTCGTTTTTATGGCAAAAGGTCATCACCACGGGCAAGGGTGGCGGAGGTGGTGGCAAAATAACAACCACACACGAGCATTACACGAATTTTAATATAGACAAGACCTCGTTTCGTTGTGCTGGCGATTATAATTTTGAAGATGGCGATGAGGTAATGCTTTATGCAAATGAAACAAATCAAGGCTTTTATAGGGTGGTATTCCTTAAAAATGCTTCAAGAAATTTCATAGTCTCACCCCAAGCTCCAAGCCACCCCATTTTCAGTGCCATTTTGTGCATATGTTTTTGGGGATTTCTTACTTGGATAGCACTTGTAGCTAGTTCTATACTTGATTTTTTGATAGGCTTTGATGAGCAAAAATTGTCTTTTTACGAAACAATTATTATTGTAATTGGAGTATGTTGTGGCATCTTATTTACCTTTCTTGGCTTTAAATTTGCAAAAACACAAAGGTCTAATTTCAATGAAGTTTATGATGAAATAATAAAATATAACGGCGAAAATTCAGCTTAAATTCAGCTTTAAGCTTGAACTTTTGAATTCTAGCTTGAATTTTTGAATTTTTAATTGAATTTTTTGAATTTCAATTGAAAAGTTTGAATTTTAATTGAAATTCTTAACTTCTAGCTGAATTTTTAAAATTCTAAGTGAATTTTTTTTAAATTCCAAACTGAATTTTGCACGAATTTTGGCTTTAAATTCAGCAAAGCTTTGAATTACGCAAAGCAAAAATGAATTCAAAGCCTTAAATTCAGCAATTTAGTCTGAATTTAAGCGATTTGAAGCCACATTCAAATCAAATTTAAAACAAACACCTTTTAAATTTAGCCCAAACACCGCCACCCACAAACCCCACAAACCCCACAAACCCCACAAACCCCCCAAACCCCCCAACCCCCC
>NZ_QHLI01000030.1 GCF_006864425.1 Campylobacter troglodytis
ACACAGGGAAAATGAGTTTAGCTTAGCTAAGAATCACATAAATGCAATTGTGAATTTCTGAGGTTTTACTAAACATAGCTTAGCTAAATTTAAAGGAATTAAAAAAGAGAATTTTATGCTTCATCTAAAGGAAACAGAATTTAGATATAATGCTAAAATTCAAGGTCAAGATTTGTATAAAATCTTATTAAAAATGATAAGAAATAATTCGCTTAAGTTTAATTGAGCCTAAAATTTTATTAAAGTTGATAAGCCAAAATACTATTAAAGTATCTTGAGCTAAAAATTTATTAAAATGGCCAAGCTAAAAGCTTACTAAATTTAACTTAGCTTTTTTATGAATGAACTAAGCTATGAAATTTAAGTATTTAGAAAAAATCCTCTATATTTTTTATCATTATGTTTTCAGCCTCTATTTGATTGATAGTTGCTCTAAACAGTGCGGCATTTGCAAGTGTTTTGGAGTATTCGTGTAGGTGTTTGCGAAAAAGTTTCACAGCTTCCTTGCCATAGTGTTTTAACATAGCCTCAAAATGATAAAGTATAAGTTCTTTTTTTAGTTCTTTGCTTATGCTTTTTTCGTGTTTTAGCTCATAAAAGATCCAAGGCTTACCCACACTTGCCCTGCCTATCATAAAGGCATCTGCCTTTGTGCTTTTTTGAACCTCTTTGAAATTATCTTTGTTTATGTCCCCATTTGCTATGATAGGGATCTTAACAGCCTCTTTTGCTTCTAAGATAGCCTCATAATCAGCCTTGCCGCTGTAAAGCTGCTTGGCAGTTCTTGCGTGTATGCTAACAAAGTCAGCCCCAGCCTCCTCGCAAGCCCTTGCTATGAGCTTTGGATACTTATCCTTAAAGCCTAGCCTGAATTTAACGCTAACTGTTCTTTTTTTGCTATGTTTTTTTATGGTGTCAACAAGTCTTTTAAGCAGATCTAGATCATTAAGCAAGGCTGATCCTGCATTTTGTTTGATCACCTTTGAAACAGGACAGCCACAGTTAAGATCTATGCCGTCTATAAAGTCAAACTCATTTAGGATTAAAACAGCCTTTTTAATTATTTCTTCGTTGCTTCCTGCGATCTGAACTATGTAAGGAGCTTCGCTTTCATTTTTTTGAAGCATTTTGAGGGTTTTTTTACTTTCAAAGACCAAGGCATTTGAGCTTATCATCTCGCTTATGGTAAGATCAGCTCCAAATTTTTTAACCACATCCCGAAAGGGCAGATCGCTAAAACCTGCCATAGGAGCTAATACCAAGGGCTTTTGTGAAAAATCTATCACTGTATGATCTTGTATAGATCTATTTTTATATTATTTTCTCTAGCCATTAGCACTATTTTAAAATCATCAAAGCCCTTTTGGGTATTGCTTAATTCAAGCCTTAATTCATCAAACAAGGCAAGTTCAGCCAAGATAAAAAGATAGCCTCTTAGTGCTTCTAAATGTGTGCTTTTAAGCCTTCTAAAAATGGCTATGAGTGCGTCTGGATCAAGCTTTTTAACGCTTAGTTTTGCAATTTGTAGATAGGCTTTTTCATCAAAGCTTGTTGAGCTAATTATATGCTCATACTCACTAGGGCTAAGCTTTAAGGAGTCATTTTCAAATCTTTGTATAAGCTCTAAGCTTTGAGCAGCACTTTTTGGAAATCTTAGGGTTTTAATTTGCTCCTCATTGCCCTTTTTAAGCACCTCCTCAAAGGCTAGCTCGTCAATTTCATCATGGGCTTCTTTTTTGTGTCTGATCTTTGAGTAGGCATAGTTTAGATCGTTTTTGATAAGATTTTTTTCATTTGCTACAAAGATGGGATTATCCTCATCAAGCTTGAATTTTTTAAGGCTTAAACCCTTGCCCTCTTTAAGCTCATTAAGCAGATCAATGCCCTCATTAAAGCTATCAAAGCCGTTAAGCTTTCTTTGCATTTTAAGGCTTTGAGTAAGCTCGGCAGCATTTTTAAACTCCTTTGTTTTAAAATTTAATTTTGGGGTTTTTTCTAAGAGTAAATCCTTAACAAAGGCTTCAAATTTACTTGCATCGTCAAAAAAATGCTTATACTTGATAAAACGCAAAAGCGAATAAAAACTCATATGCACAAAAGAGGCAATAAATAGCAAAAATACAGGGATTAAAACCCAGATCACAATAGGTAAGTTAATGATATAAGAGCCAAACTCCACTGTGTAATTATCTGAATTTAAATGAAAAACAAGAGCACCTAGCAATACCATATAAATTATGCTAGCAAGTATATAAAGCTTAATCTTCATTTTTTCTCCTTTTCTATGATTTCACGGCAACTCACACAGTATCTTGCGTGAGGCTTGATTTTAAGTCTATTTAAGGCTATGTCATCAGCACAAAGCTCACAAATTCCATAATTTTTTTGCTTGATCTTGCTTAAAGAACGGTCTATGTCTTTAAGCTCTTGTTTGAGATTATCATCTATGGTGTTTTCTATTTGAGAGCTTGTGTTGATTAAAGAAAAATCAATGCTATCATTAGGCTCACTATTATGAAGTCCTTCAAGCTCTTTAAGATCATCATCAAGCTGTTTTATGATGAGATCCTTTCTTTGTTCTAAGATAGTTTGAAAATTATTCAATGATCTTTTGTCCATTCTTAGTCCTTGTGATAGGGATGATTATTTAGTATGCAAAAGCCTCTGTAAAGCTGCTCTAAGAGTAAAATTTTAGCCAAATGATGAGCCAAACTTAGCCTACTTAGTGAAAGCACCAAATCAAATTCACTCAAAAAGCTCTTCTCAAAGCCATAAGCACCTCCTATGAAAAAACAAAGCTCGTTTTTATCCTTTAAAAGCGTGGCAAATTCAGAGCTTGTGAATTCTTTTCCACCCTCATCTAAAATTACACAAAAGCCTTTTTTATAAGGCTTTAAAGCTTCGCTGTAAGCTTTTTGAGCTGCCTTTTTTCCCTGCTTTTGGGCTAAATTTATTTGTTTGTTAAAAAGGCAAAGATCATAAAAATTAGTGAAATTTAAGAGTAGTTTTGTGAATTTTTCGTTTAGGGGCTTAAATTCAGGGGAGTTTTTTTGAATGCTATACACAAAAAGCTTCATTTTAATCCTTCATAAAAAGCCCTAGAAAATGGCTTAGGAATTTTTTATGCTCACTTCTTGGCACTATGGCATCAATTAGTCCGTGCTCAAGCAAAAACTCAGCCCTTTGAAAGCCCTCTGGCAAATCAGCTCCTATGGTCTGCTTAATCACCCTTGCACCTGCAAAGCCCACAAGCGCTCCGGGCTCAGCTATGATAAGATCTCCTAAAAAGGCAAAGCTAGCAGAAACCCCGCCCATAGTAGGATCGCTTAAAATGCTAATGAAGGGCAGTTTTTCCTCAGCTAAGAGCTTTAAGGCTGCACTTGTTTTGCTCATTTGCATTAAAGAAAAGGTGCTTTCTTGCATTCTTGCACCTCCTGAGGCTGAGATTATTACAAGAGGATTTCTGGCCTCAATGGCTCTTTTTGCAGCCCTAACTACCTTTTCTCCCTCCACAGAGCCCAAGGATCCTCCCATAAAGGAGAAATCAAAAATGACAAGCTGAACCTTTCTTTTTTCTATCAAACACTCCCCACTAAGAACAGCAGATCTTCGTCCCGTCTTAGCCTCACTTTCTTCAAGCCTTTTTTTATAAGACTTGCTATCTACGAATTTAAGGGGATCAATTGCTGTTAGGTTGGCATCAAATTCAACAAAACTATTCTCATCAACAAGCAGTTCTAATCTCTCAAAGGGGGTAATTCGCATATGAAAGCCACACTTAGGACAGACATTAAAATGCATTTGTATTTCTTTATAATACATCAAAGCACTACAATTACTGCATTTAATCCAGTGATTAGGAGCCTCGTGAGGCTTTGCTTGCTTTCTTCTAACGCTTGAAAAAATATCTGAAAAATTCATCATTTTTGCCTTTAAAAATCTCACATTTTAACAAAGCTTAAATTTAATCTTGCTTAATTGCGCAAATTTTTCATCAAAACCTAGTTCCCATACTAAATTCAAAGCGATTTACATCATCCCTTGGCTTAGCATTAAGAGGTCTTGCAAAGATGAGCTGCAAGGGTCCTATGGGGGTGATCCATTCTATATTTACTCCTGTGCTATATCTTTGCTTGCTTTTGCCCTTTCCCAGTTCTTTTCTGCCTATGGCTCCAAAGTCAAAGAATAAGGCTCCTCTTAGCTTGATTCTATCTATAATGGGAAAGCTTAGCTCAACTGAATTTGAAAAGGCGATGGTGCCTCCTTCTTCAAAGCCATAAGCATTCTTAGGGCTTACAGTTCTATTTGCAAAGCCCCTTAATGAGCTTATGCCTCCTAGGTAAATTCTTTGATTTATGGGAAGTTTGCCTCGATCAAAGATCTTATAAAATCTAGCCTTGTAGCGATAAATCAGATCAAGTCCTATAAATTCACTTAATCCTTGATAAAAATTAAAATTTGAGCTAGATGCTAGGAATTTTTGATCCCCTCCAAGTCCTGCATATTCTAAGCTTGTTGAGGCTATGATCCCACTTCTTGGCAAATAATAATCATCCGTGTTGTTAAAGCTTATAAAGGGAGTTACAGAGCTTTTCGTGCTTACTCCAAGCTCATAGCCTGATAAAATAAGTGTTTGAGTTAGAGAGTAGATATTGCTTTTTTCTAGATTATAGGTTAAACCTGTGCTAAAATACCTCCAAAAAGATCGTCCCAAGGTAAGATCAAAGCCTCTATTTCTTTCGCTATAAGTATCCCAAAAGTATTCATTTGCATAAACAGTGGCTCCAAGACTGTATAAAGAATCTCTTATTCTAGGATTTGTAAGCCCTATCCTACCTGAAAGATAGGTATCGCTTCTATCTATGTTGACAATGCTTCTAATGCCTGTGCCAAAGATATTTGTATCAGATAAAGAGGCATTAAGCAAGAGTCCGTCTGTTGAGCCATAGCCAATCCCTCCTGAGATACTGCCTGTGCTAGCTTCTTTTACCTCCACTCTTAGATCTATTTGAGTTTCATTTATCCTTTCTTCTTTTATGTTTGCCTCGTCAAAATATGAGGTTCTTTTTAGGGCATTTTCTGATTCTTGAAGATCACTTTTGTGATATAAATTTCCCTCTGTTACAAAAAGCTCTCTACGAACTACCCTATCTGCTGTGCGTGAATTTCCTGTTATAACAACATTTCTTATATAAACCTTTTCATTAGGCTGCACCCTAAAAACTATGCTAGCTGTGAGCTCGTATTCGTTTTTTTGAATGTCAGGATAAACTTGTGCAAAGGCATAGCCTAAATTTGCTGTGTCTGTTTGTATGCTTTCTATGTCTGATCTTATTTTTTCTATGTTTGCTATCTTGCCCACTTTTGTTTTAAGCTTTTTTGCCTTCTTTGCATTAGTTTTTTCATCAAAAACAGGATTTTCTATGCTTAGATCTGTAATCTTATACCTTCCACCCTCTTTTATAAAATAGCTAAGATCTGCTGTGTATGCCTTCATATCTGTTTTAAGATAAGCAGGAGATACCTTAACATCTAAATACCCCCTCTTCATATACTCATCAGCTATCCTAGCACTGTCATTTGTAAGCTCAAAGATCTTCAAAGCTCCGTCATTTCTCCCCCACATCCAGCCCATAAATTCTCTTTCTTTGTTAGCTAGGACAGGTTCTACCTTGCCATATCTTAGTCTTTTGCTTCCACTTAAAAGCACATTTTTTATGATGATGTTTTCCCCTCTATTTATGGTGAAATTTAGCTGTAAGCCCCTAGAATTACTCAAAGGCTCAGTGCTTACATCAACTATGGTATCAAAATACCCCTTCGCATCGTAAAACATCCTTATCCTCTCGGCTGCTTCCTTAACAGAACCCTCATCGTAAAGATAGCCTTTTTTTATGTTTAAAATGCTTTCAACCTGCTTTTTATCATTTGAAGCAACCCCTGTGATCTCAATGCGAGCTATGCTTTGCTTTTGACTTAGCTTAAAGATTATTTTGCCACCTTCTTGTTCTACAACTATGTCGCTAAAATAATTTTGCTTGTATAAATTCAAAATGGCTTCGTTTATTCTTTTTTCGCTAAGCTCCTCTCCTATTTCAAGGGTGGTGATATTAAGAGCACTTTGATCTGAAAGCTGGCTAAGTCCTATGAATTCTATCTCTGTTATCTTTATAGCAAAGGAAAAACTACATATAAAAACAAATATAAGGCATTTTTTCATACATTTTTTACCTAAAATTCAAAAATAAACTTGTATAATAGCTTACAAAATTTAATAACAAGTTTTATATTTTTAGGATATATAGTATGAAGGTAGCCATTTTAGGACTTGGCTTAATGGGCGGCAGCTTAGGGCTTTGCTTGAAAGAAAACAAATTTATCTCTTGCGTTTTTGGTTATGATATAGATAAAAAAAATGCAAATTTAGCCTTAAAGCTAGGCTTGATCCACGAGCTAATGGATAAATTTAGTCTTGAAACACTTACAAAGTGTGATATAGTAGTTCTTGCCACCCCTGTTGATGCCATAGTTTCTCTTGTTAAAAAACTAGCAGATCTGCCTCAAAACACCACCATAATAGAGCTTGGAAGCACAAAAACAAGGATCATAAAAGCCACTCCCAAAAAACTAAAACCTCACATAATCTACGCCCATCCTATGTGTGGCACTGAAAATAGCGGTGCGGCGGCTGCTTTTAAGGAGCTTTATAGCAATGCTGTGTGTGTTTTGTGTGATAGCGAGGAGGCTGATGATTTACATCAAAAAAGAGCGGTTGAAATTTTTTCTCATCTTGGAATGAAAATCGTCTTTATGGATAGCAAGGCACACGATCATCACGCAGCCATCATCTCGCACCTTCCTCACGCCATTAGCTTTGCCTTGGCAAATTTTGTGATGAAAGAAGAGGATAAGAAAAATATAGTGCATTTGGCTGGGGGTTCTTTTAAGGGTATGAGCCGCATTGCAAGATCAAGTCCTATAATGTGGCAAAGTATTTTCGAGCAAAACAAGGCAAATTTAATCTCAAGCATAGAGCATTTTCAAAAAGAGCTTGAATTTTGCAAAAAAATGATAGCTGATGATGATGAAAAGGCACTTAAAGCTTGGATGAGTGCGGCAAATAAACTAAGGGAGTTTTTATGATGCAAGTTCTAGCTCATTTATCTAAGATTAAAACCCCAGCCTATGTCATAGAAGAAGAGGCTTTAAGGAGAAACTGCGAAATTCTAGCACATATAGCCCAAAAAAGTGGGGCAAAGGTGCTACTCGCCTTAAAGGGCTTTGCCTTTTCTCGTGCTTTGAAAATAGTAGGCGAGTATTTGGACGGAGCTACTTGCAGTGGGCTTTGGGAGGCGAAATTCGCAAAAGAATTTATGGATAAAGAAATTCACACCTTTAGCCCAGCTTTTAAGGAGGATGAATTTGACGAAATTTCCACGCTTTCAAATCATATAATTTTCAACTCACTCTCTCAACTAGGGCGTTTCAAGGACAAAGCCTTGCAAAAAAATTGTCAAATAGGGCTTCGCTGCAATGTTGAATTTTCACTAGCCCCAAAAGAGCTTTACAATCCTTGCGGACGCTTTTCAAGGCTTGGAATTTTGGCAAGTGATTTAAAAAAAGCCTTTGAAAAAGGCGAGTTAGAGGGAGTGAGCGGACTTCATTTTCACGCACTTTGTGAGGAAAGTGCAGACAGCTTAAAACTAGTTTTGAGCGAGTTTGAGGCGAAATTTGGCAAGTTTTTGCCAAAGATGAAGTGGGTGAATTTTGGAGGAGGGCATCACATAACAAAAAAGGGCTATGACACAGAGCTTTTAATCGCCTTGTGTAAGGACTTTGCGGATAAATATGGGGTGCAGGTGCTTTTAGAGCCCGGAGAAGCAGTGGGCTGGGAGGTTGGCACGCTCGTGGCTAGCGTGATTGATTTGGTAAAAAATGAAAAAAACATCGCTATTTTAGATACTTCAAGCGAGGCGCATATGCCTGATACCATTATAATGCCATATACTAGTGAGGTGGCAAATGCTAGAATCCTTGCTACAAGGGATGGTGAAAAGATTTCAGCCTTACAAAAAGACGAATTTGCTTATCTTTTGGGTGGCAATACCTGTTTGGCTGGCGATATAATGGGAGCATATGCCTTTAAAAAGCCTTTAAAGTGCAAAGATAAGGTAGTTTTTTTAGATCAAGCACATTATAGCATAGTAAAAAACACCACCTTCAATGGGGTAATCTTGCCAAATTTGCTTTTTTTAAGGGCTGATGGCGAGCTTGAAATGGTAAGGGACTTTGATTATGAGGAATATAGACGAAGAAACTAGGCTTAAATCTTAAAAATTTGTTAAATTTTAGTTCTTTTTTAAGAATTTCATATTATAATTTCAAAATAATTTATCTCTTTTATAAAAATGTTGATTTTTCACTACGCTAGAAATCCACTCTTTAAAAATTTAAATCTTGTTAAGAAGCTTACAAGAAAATTCTAGCTTTCAACCACACTTGCTTTGTTTTTAAAGTTTTGTCTGCATATATCAATGGCTTTAAAAAAAAGATAAATAATTCACAGTCACACTTTACAATCAAAAAAATTCCACAAAAAAGAGGTTTTATGGAGAAAAAACAAAGAACGCATATTCCTGTTGAGGGGTATCAAATGGAAGATTTAAAGGTCTTAGATTTAGACAATCTAATCAAAATCGCAAACGAGCTTGGCATAGAAAATCCACGCGAATTTCGCCGCCAAGAGCTTATCTTTGAGATACTGCGCACTCAGACCAAGGCCGGTGGCTTCATACTTTTCACGGGTATTTTAGAAATCACAGCTGAGGGATATGGCTTTTTAAGGGCTATGGATGCAAATTTAAGCGACAGTGCAAATGATGCCTATGTGTCAAACTCTCAAATTCGCAAATTTGCCCTACGTGTGGGCGACATTGTTACAGGGCAGGTGCGTGAGCCAAAGGATCAAGAGAAGTATTACGCACTTTTGAAAATCGAGGCGATTAACTATGTCCCCTTGCAAGAGGCAAAAGAAAGGGCGCTTTTTGACAACCTAACCCCCATCTTTCCCACAGAAAAGATTAAGCTTGAATACGAGCCAAACAAGCTAACAGGCAGGGTTTTAGACCTTTTTACGCCCATAGGAAAGGGGCAAAGAGGACTTATTGTCGCACCCCCTCGCACAGGCAAAACCGAGCTTATGAAAGAATTAGCCACAGCCATTGCGAGAAATCACCCAGAAATGCACCTAATTGTCTTGCTTGTAGATGAACGCCCAGAAGAAGTAACGGATATGCAAAGATGCGTGAAAGGCGAAGTGTTTAGCTCTACCTTTGATTTACCTGCCTACAACCACGTGCGCGTGGCAGAGCTAGTCATAGAAAAGGCAAAAAGAATGGTAGAAATGGGAAGCGATGTCATCATTTTGCTTGATAGCATTACAAGGCTTGCAAGGGCTTATAACACCGCTACGCCAAGTTCTGGCAAGGTTTTAAGCGGTGGCGTTGATGCAAATGCCTTGCATAAGCCAAAACGCTTTTTTGGAGCAGCTAGAAACATAGAAAATGGAGGCTCGCTCACCATAGTCGCAACCGCTCTCATAGACACAGGCTCGCGTATGGATGATGTGATTTTTGAGGAATTTAAAGGCACGGGAAATAGCGAAATAGTGCTTGATAGAAGCATATCAGACCGTAGAATTTATCCAGCTGTAAATATAGTAAAATCAGGCACACGCAAAGAAGAGCTCTTGCAAGGGGCTGAAAGCTTGCCTAAAATTTGGGCTATGCGTTCGGTAATTTCTCAAATGGATGATGCCGAGGCTTTGAAATTTCTTTTCTCAAAGATGCTTAAAACGAAAAATAACATAGAGTTTTTGTCTATAATGAATGAGGGCTAGGGATTTTGCTGATAAAGTTAGCTTTTAAAGGAGCTTAAAAAGGTGTTGGGCTGATTTTGGTGTGAATTTTAGGCTTTTTTTGTGAATTTTAGCCCTTTTTGTAGGCTTTTTGAATTTGGCTTGGTTTGTCTTTTGGCGATAAATTGATTTTAGCGAACTCGGCAGACCGCGTTCGCTTTTAGTCTAGCTTTCGTCCGTTAAAATCAATTTCTCGCTCGAAATACTGCACCTTGATTTTAAATTTACTGAAAATTCACGCAAGCGTGAATTTTCGCTGTGATTTTGAGCGAATTTGTTGAATTCACGCACGAAGTGTGTAATAAAAACTCCTTCCTTGCGGACGGGTCCTACAACCCTTAGCTTGCAACTTAATGGGTTGGGGATCTTTGTGAATTTAAGTATTTTTGTAGGATTTTGAATTTGGCCGATTAAAATTCACAAGCTAGGCTGGTTCGTTCAGATTACAGAACACAGAAGATAGATAACAGAAGAAGGATATTTAAATAGGCTCAAGACAACTTAAGCTCAAATAAAAAAGCTTTAAGTTATGATTACAGCGATGAAAAACAAGTATATCAATTGTTTCAAAATTTCAGAGGCTAAATTTAAAGAAATTGTATAGTTATGTTTGCCTTGATATTAAAGCCACAAAACTTGCAAAATTAAGCAACAATTCTTGCCAAAGCATCAATAAAATAATCAAAAATATTAGAATTTTAATCTCCAAATAATGTGAAAAAATTTCAAAAAGGAGAGATTGAAATAGCTAAGAGTTATTTTTTACTTCGTTTCGTCTTGCAACTGCGTAGTAAAAGGTTTACTAAAACGAAATGGGCAAGTTTATACTTAGCTTGTAAAAGCTTGCTTGGCTAAGAAGCTCTTTTCTGTGGGATTTAAGCGATATAAGCAAGACGAAATTTTAGTGCTTGGCTATTTATGATGGTTTAGTTGATTTTTTACAACGCTAGGCTTGCAACTGCGTAGTAAAAGGAGCAAAGTTATAGAGTGAGACACAGAGAAAATGAGTTTGCAAAAGGCACAAATCATATAAATGACATTGATAATTTCTGAGGCTTTGCATAGATTAAGCAAGTTTAAAGGAATCAGAAATTTTATACTTCATTTGAAAGAAACAAAATTAATGCGAAAATTTTGAGACAAAATATTTATCAAAATTTATGAAAGTTGATAATACAAAATCTGCTTAAGTTGTCTTGAGCCTTAAATATATATTTAATTTTGCGTGAATTTCTTTTGCCACAAAGTCCGTATTCTGTAATCCGTCCTCTATGATCTGTATAAGGTTCTATTTTAACATCTTCTCAATGGGCAGCACCAAAATAGAACTTGCCCCTTCTTTTTTCAGCCTCTCCATAGTCTCCCAAAAAAGAGTTTCCTTGCTTACCATATGCAAGGCTACATTGTCCTCATCATTTGCCAAAGACAGGATCGTAGGCTTTTCCATACCAGGAAGCAAGGATTTTATCTTTTCAAGCCTATTTTTAGGAGCGTGTAGCATTATATATTTGCTCTCTCTTGCTTGCATAAGCCCTTCTATGCGTAAAAGTAGCCTTGCGGTAAGTTCTTGTAATTCCTTTGACAACTTAGCTTTTTTTTGTATCAAACAAGCCTTTGATCTATAAATTGTTTCTACCTCTTTAAGCCCATTTGCTTGCAAGGTGGCACCACTTGAAACCAAATCACAAATTGCATCAGCCAAACCAGCCCTAACAGCCACCTCAACAGAACCTGTAAGCGTAAAATGCTTATACTCAATGCTATTTTCGCTCATAAATTTTTTTAAAAGCTGAGGATAAGAGGTGGCTATGCGAAGCCCCTTGAAATCATTAAGTCCTTTGTAGTTAAAATCCGCATCCATAGCCAAACTCAAACGACATCCTCCAAAGTCAAGCTTTTTAAGTAAGCGAAATTCAGCCCTTTGTCCTAGTTCTTGTCTTTGCAAGGCATTTTCTTCAAGGACATTTTCTCCTATTATGCCTAGATCCACCACCCCATCAAAAACAAGTCCAGGTATATCATCATCTCTAACCCTTAATAAATCAATAGGAAAATTCGTTGCAAAGGCGATTAGATTGTGTTCGTGTATATGCATCTTTATACCACAAGCCTTTAATAAATCTATACATTCCTTGCTTAAACGGCCTGATTTTTGCACTGCTATGCGAAGTCTTTGCATCTTTGTCCCTTTTGTGAATTTTGGCTTTTAAAATATTTTTAAAAAAGCAATTTTAGCACAAAATGCTTAAAAAAGCTAAAATTTAAAAGCCTCTCAAGCTTAGGATATTTTAAATACTTACTTTATATTATTGTAAGTATGATAAATTTTTAAGCTTAAATCAAAACAAAAAGAGTTGAGCTTAAGCTTTAATTAAATTTGACAGTTTAAGGAGGAAAAGATGTCAAAATTTAGCCAAATTGATCTTGGTTTAGCACCAAGGATAGAACTTAAAGAAAAACTAGGACTTACAGGCTGTGAGGTATCGCAAAACATACTTGCAGCTGGCAAGGAAGTGCCATTTTATCACGCTCACAAGCAAAATGAGGAGCTTTATGTCTTCTTAGAGGGCGAGGGTGAGTTTGAACTTGATGGGCAAATACTTGCCATCAAGGCAAATGAGGCTGTGAGGGTTTCTCCAAGCGTTATGCGTAAGATAAGGGCAAAGAGTAAGCTTCGCTTTTTATGCATTCAAGCGAAGGAAAATAGCCTCACACAGTGGAATGCAGATGATGGCATTATGGGGTGATTGTTTGTGTTAAAATGGCAAGCTTTGTGAATTTTAAGTGTTTTTGTGCTTTGAATTTTTACACAAATTTAAGCTAAAATTCATAAATTCGTTAAAATCAAAGTAAAAATTCATGCAAAGTGTGAATTTTTACGCACAAAGTGCGTTTTGAACGCCATTTGATAAGGCAAGTTCGAGGCGATTTCGTGGGTTGTGCCGCGAAAATCGCACAAGGCTAGGTAATGAAACCTGCCGCCGTGTGATTTTCGCAAACTCCCGCGAAAGTGTCCGCAAGACGAGCCGTTAAATGAGCAAAATTCAAAAAGAAAGGATAAACTAATGAAAAGACGAGCATTCTTAAAGTCATCATTATTGACTTTAACAGCGGTTGGCTTGGGTGTTCCAAGCCTTTTACAGGCTAAAAGCACAAAAAAAGGAGAAAAATTGAAGATAGCAGTGCTAGCAGCTAGTGGGAAGTCAGGAAAATTAATCACCTCTGAGGCCTTAAGTAGAGGACACACAGTTACAGCCTTTGTTAGAGATGCCAAGAAGATGAGTGAATTTAAGGGTTTAACTGTGATTGCCAAGGACATATTTAAGCTTGAGGCAAAGGATTTACAAGGCTATGATGCCATCATTGATGCCTTTGGGGTGTGGAAGGATTTTGATCTTTTCATAAAGCATATTCAGCACTTAGAGCAAATTCTAAGATCAAACACAGCCAAGCTTTTGGTAGTAGGCGGTGCTGGTAGCTTGTATGTGGATAAGGCTATGAAGACAAGGCTTATGGATGCGCCTGATTTTCCAGCTGCTTATAAACCAGCAGCAAGTGCTCAAGGTGAGGTTTTAAACTTTTTAAGGCAGCAAAAAACACTAAATTGGGTCTATGTAAGCCCTGCGGCTGAATTTGTCTTTGATGCTCCAAAGACAAATAAATACAAGATTATAGGCGAGATCTTTGAGACAAACTCAAAGGGGCAAAGTAGGGTAAGCTATGCAGATTACGCTGCTGCTATGCTTGATCTTGCTGAGGATGCCAAGATAAACAAGCAAAGAGTAGGAGTGATCGGCTTGTAGGCATTTTAAACTTTGTTTAAATTCAAAAGGCAGATTTAAACTGCCTTTGAAAAATCTCTTTTTATAAAAAAGCCCTTTTCTTTCATAGAATTCTTTTGTGTTTAGCCTTTTTAAAAAGATTGCTTTTTTATAAAAAGGCCTTTTTTATCACAAATTGCATTACAAACTAGCCCTAACAGCCACCTCAACAAAATCTATAAGTGTAAAATGCTTATACTCAATGCCATTCAGTTCTCTTTTACTATCAACTTTTTTAAAAAGGCTTATTTTTTATAAATAAAATTCACAATGTGAATTTTTTGTCTTTTTCTTAAAAGATAAAGATACTCTAACAGAATTTTATCTTATCAATTTAAGCAAATTTTGATTAGAATATTGCCTTAAATTTTTTGTCTTAATTTCTTTTAAATGAAGGATAAAATTTTCTTTTTTAGCCTTTAAATTTAGCTAAACTAAACCTTGCAAAGCCCTTTCTGTTTGCAGTTGTAAGACAAAACAAAGCAAAAAATCCACAATTTTGTTGATATGATTTCATCCCTTTGCAAACTCGTTTTTAGAGTGTTTTACCCCCATAACTTTGCTCCTTAAAATTGCAAGATAAAACGAAGCAAAAATCCACCAAGCCATCATAAGCTTTGAGGCTGTCGCTGTAAATCTCGCATTCGTTAAGCTCTGAAAAGTCCTTTATAATCGGTAGCAATTCTTTTGCAGAGCAATGTTTGAGTGTATAAACTCGTGCGATTTCGCTTAAATATCCTTTCTCGCAAAGGGACAAGAGGCTTAACAAAGTAAAACACAGATGTTTTGCGACCAGCCCCACGTCCACGCTTACCACGCACTCTTTTTGCACCTTGTGCTACGCAGTTACGAGTAAAGCCTTGTAAAAAATAACTCTCACTCTATTCAAGCTCACCGTTCATCTTATAAAGAAACTTCGTTTTGCTGACTTCTCGCACTCTTTAAGGGTTAAAATGCGAATTTCACGCAAAATTGCCTTCACACAAGCGCGAGTTATTTTGCAAAGTTTGGCGATTTTTCGCCTCTAAATCAATTCCCCAAAAGTTAGGGGCCTAAAAGGCTAAGTAAAAAATAACGCAAAATTTTCCTAAATTATATCTGCGAAATTCGGAAACGGACTTTTATTTTTCATAGGCGTTAACTTAAAAATCTTTCAATGTGGTTTAAGTTTAATTGAGCCTATAACTTTATCTTTGGCTACTTAAATGCCTATACTATCTCAGCAGATTCTGGCTTTTTGGCAAATTCAAGCAGATATTTGCTAGCTTATGAAAGCCTTAAATACTCCTTGCTTTGTCCAAGGCGGTAAAGGGCAAAGTCATATTTTATAGGATCCTTTGGATCAAAGCTTTGTAAAGTGCTTGTTAGCTCTAAAACAGCCTTAAAATCATAAACCTTCCTACTCATAAGCCCCAAATTCAAAGAAACCTTGTGGGTGTGAGTATCAAGGGGCATTAATAAATGAGCCTTATCTATACGGCTAAAAAGCCCAAGATCAAGCTCATCCTTTCTAACAAGCCAGCGCAAAAGCATATTATATCTTTTTAGAGGAGAGCTAGGCTGTTTGTCAAAGGGCTTGCCAAAGAAAAAATCATAGCCAAAACTCCTGTAAGAATTCACAGCTTGAACCTTATCAATAAAGGCTTTGATACTAGCTAGGATGGATTGATTTTTTTCATAGTGTTTAAAAAAAAGAGCTTCTAAGCTTTCTTCTTGTCTTAAACGGCGCAAGGTGATGAAAATTTCAATAAGATCTTTTGTGCTTTGAAAGCGGTATTTTAGCCCTTTAAGGCTTGTTTTAATAAGCTTTTCATCCTCTTTTAAAAGGGAAAAATCTAGCTTTTTTAAAAAATTCACTATGTTTTTAGCATTGCCATAAGCAAACAAGGCACAAAGTAAGCAAATAAACTCTGCATCCTCACTATTAGCGTGAATTTTAGCTATTTGCAAGGGATCAGGTTCTTTAAAAAGTCCTTCGTGAGTGTTTTTTTCGCTAACAAGTTTATCTAGGATCTTTTTAAGATTTTTTTTCATTTTTATCCAATACTTAAAATTCTTGCAAGGCTTTGAAGATTGCAAGGTGCAAAGATTTAAATTTGGCTAATTTGCAAAAAAGTGTTGATTTTTCACTCTAAGCTTATGGGCGAAGAATCCATTAAATTCAAGGCATTTCCATATAGCTTCGTGAATTATTGGCACACGCTTGCAATGACAAATATGGTATTTTGTCTAAGATCAATACTTTTTAAAAAATAGCCTTAAAATTAAAAGCTGTCGGCTAATTTTAATATAAGTTTTTTAAAAATTCAAAACCCTTTTTAAAAAACTTTTAAAAGCCTTTCAAGCTAAGTTTAAGAGCTAAAACGCAAAACTTTTTTAATGAAATTATGCTAAAATTTAGGCAAAAAGGACTTGAAAATGCAGATTTTATTTTATGAGAAATTAAGCAAAAACGAAAGGTGCGAGGCGTTAAAAAGACCTGCCATCAGTGCTAGGACTGAAATTCAAGCTGTGGTGGCAAAGATCATAAAAGAGGTGCGTGAGCTTGGAGATGAAGCCTTGATTAAACAGGCTTTGAGCTTTGATAAGGCTGAGATTTCAAGCATTCGCGTTGATGAAAGAGAGATAAAAAAGGCTAGCAAAGAACTTGATAGCAATTTAAAAGAAGCCATAAAAGTAGCTTATAAAAACATCAAAAAATTCCACGAGGCTCAGCTTTTTAAGCCCTTGAAAGTACAAACCATGAGGGGGGTTAATTGCGAGCTTATCTCTCGTCCTATTGAAACTGTGGGACTTTACATACCAGGAGGACTAGCTCCTCTTTTTTCAACTGCTTTGATGCTAGCACTTCCTGCAAAGATAGCAGGTTGTAAAAAGATCGTTTTAGCAAGCCCAGCCAAGATAAATGAAGCCATACTCTTTGTAGCAAGGCTTTGCGAGATAGATGAGGTGTATCAAATGGGTGGAGCTGGGGCGATTGCAGCCTTGGCTTATGGTACGCAAAGTGTTTGCAAGGTAGATAAGATTTATGGACCAGGAAATGCCTTTGTTACAGAGGCAAAAAGGCAGGTAAGTGCTGATATAAATGGTGCTAGCATTGATATGCAAGCAGGACCAAGCGAGGTTTTAATCATAGCTGATGCCAAGGCAAATGCTGAATTTATCGCACTTGATCTCTTATCGCAAGCAGAGCATGGGGTGGATTCTCAGGTGATCTTAGTTTGCGTAAATGAGGATCTAGCCCTTCGTGTGAGTAAGGCTGTGCAAATAGAACTTGAAAGGCTTCCTCGCAAGGAAATTGCTAAAAAATCAATAGCAAATTCACGCATCATCATAGCAAAGGATCTAAAACAGTGCATTGAGATCTCAAATGAATACGCACCAGAACACTTAATCATCCAAACCAAAAGCCCCCGTGAGCTTTTAGCTCACATAAACAATGCAGGATCCATCTTTTTAGGTGCTTACTCACCTGAGTCGATGGGAGATTATGCAAGTGGGACAAATCATGTTTTGCCAACTTATGCTCTTACAAAGACACATTCAAGCTTGAATTTAAGCGATTTTTGCAAGAAGATGACAGTGCAAGAATTAAGCAAAAAGGGCTTTAAAAAGCTAGCACCTAGCGTTGAAATTTTAGCCAAAGCCGAGCATTTAGAAGCACACAAAAGGGCTGTTAGCGTGCGTTTAAAATGCTTGTAGGCTACTGTTTTATTTTTTAAACTATAATGATTGAGCGTTTAAGTTAAAAAGGCTTTGTTGGTTTTAAGCGTATAAAGAAGGCTTGAATTTTAAAAAAATTCAAAGATTAAATTCAAACAAGGCTTTAAGCTTAAAATGACAAACAAAGCTTTAAAAAAGCTAAATTCACAAAAAGGATAAATATGAAATTTACAGGAAAAAATGTGCTAATTACAGGATCAAGCAAGGGCATAGGAGCTAGTATAGCTAGATTTTTAGCTGGTTTTGGCTTGAAGGTGTGGATAAATTATAGATCAAAACCAGAACTTGCAGATAGCTTAAAAAATGAGATCGAGCAAAAAGGAGGAAGTGCGGCTGTCATAAATTTTGACGCTAGCGATGAGGGTGCCTTTGAAGCAGGTCTAAGGGCTATCATAGAAGCAGATGGGGGACTTTCTTATCTTGTAAATAATGCAGGTATAACCAACGACAAGCTTGCCTTGCGTATGAAGATGGAGGATTTTTCAGCTGTTATCAATGCAAATTTAAACTCAGCCTTTTTAGGATGCAGGGAGGCCTTAAAGATTATGAGCAAGGCTCGTTTTGGAGCTGTGGTGAATATAGCCTCTATAGTTGGAGAAATGGGCAATGCAGGACAGAGCAATTACTCAGCCTCAAAGGGTGCTATGATAGCTATGAGCAAGAGCTTTGCCAAGGAAGGAGCAAGCAGAAACATCCGCTTTAACTGTGTAACCCCTGGCTTTATAAAAAGTGATATGACAGAGGCTTTAAGTGCTGAGATCAAAGAGGCTTATCTAGCCAATATACCCTTGAAGAGATTTTCTGAGCCAGAAGAGGTGGCAGCTGCTGTTGCCTTTTTGCTAAGTGATTATGCAAGCTACATAACAGGAGAGACATTAAAGATTAACGGCGGACTTTATATGTAGGCTTGCAAATTTTTTAATCTTTTGCAAAAATTTGACTTTATATGTAGCTTTGCAAATTTTTTAATCTTTTGCAAAAAAATGTTGATTTTGCTGTGAGTTTTTGTCATTTTAGCAAAGAAAGATCGTTTGATAAAAAAGCTAGCTGTCAAAAGAAACTTCGTTTTAAGCCTTAAAAAAAGTTAATTATCCACAGCCGCTTTGAATTTG
Source organism: Campylobacter troglodytis (assembly GCF_006864425.1). GTDB lineage: Bacteria > Campylobacterota > Campylobacteria > Campylobacterales > Campylobacteraceae > Campylobacter_D > Campylobacter_D troglodytis. The sequence continues at coordinate 18,573 of NZ_QHLI01000030.1, forward strand.
CGAGGCAAAAAGGCTTTCTTGAGTTGCTTTGCTTATATTTAAAACAGACAAGGTTTGATTTTTATAAAAGAGCTAAATGTTCTTAAATTCACAAGGACGCGAGCCTTGTGAATTTTTCTTGGTTTTTATCTTTCAAGCTTATTTAAAGCTCTTAAAATTCAAGGTTTTTATTTACAAAAGAGCTTAATTTTATTTAAAATCTCAAATTTAGGTTTAGGATCTCAAATAAAAGATCAAAGATACAAGTTAAAAAGGAAACCAATGCGTATAAATCAATTCATCTCACATAATAGCGATTTTTCAAGACGTCAAGCAGATGAGCTAATCAAACAGGGCCTAGTTGAGCTTAAAACAAAAGAAAAAAATTCAAAAAATTCACCCAAAATAGCCAAACTTAGCGATACAGTTAGCAAGGATGATCTGGTGTTTATAAGGGGCAAAAGGCTCTTTATTAAGACCAAGTTTTCTTTGATAATCTATCATAAGCCAAAGGGTGAGCTAGTAAGTCATAAGGATGAAAGGGGTAGAAGAACTATTTATGAGAGTTTGCCGTGTGAGTTTAAAACCTGGCAAAGCGTTGGAAGGCTTGATTATGCAAGTACTGGATTATTAATTTTAAGCGACAGTGCTAAGATAGTATCATCCTTAATGAAGAGCGATTTAGAAAGAAAATACTATCTAAAAATCAAGGGAAAAATCAATGAAAAGGTGCTTGAGGCTATGCAAAATGGGCTTGAAATTCAGGGCTTAAAAGGAGCTCATCCTAAGAGTAAGTTAAAAACTATGAAGATAGCACCCTTTTTAAATTATGAGATCTTTGGAGAAAGTGGGGGATACACCAAGCTTAGAGTGCTTATTAAGGAGGGGCAAAATAGAGAGCTTCGTAGGTTTTTTGGCTTTTTTGATTTAAGGGTGATGGATTTGAAAAGGGTGGGCTTTGGTGTGATTGATCTTGGAAATTTAAAAGAGGGGAAATTTAGGTATTTTAGTCAAACTGAGTATGATAAATTAAGGGATTTTTTAAGATACACTAGATCAAGGAGTTAGAATAGGACATTTAAGCCTTTTTATAAAGGCTAGGGGTTTAAAAATTTGAAAAATATCCTAAGATAAATTCAAGTGCTATTCTTTGTTTTTATGAGCATAAGCAAATCATTTCAAAAAGCAAGGCAGATTTTCTAACTTCTTTCAAATTTACAAAAAAGCATTTTTAGCTTACAAACTATGTTTTTTAAAGCCTATATAAAAGTTTCAAAGCCAACAAAAAATTCAAAAGTAGCTTTTATAAGCTTAAATTTAAACTTATAAAAAATTTGTAAAATACTATAAAGATAAATTTATCTATGCCGATTTAGCTTAGGAATAATACTTCACAAAGGAGCAAGGATGCAAGTAAATTCAACAGTTGCTAGCGTGGCAACAGGACAGTTTAAGGCTTATAGCCAACAAAAAAAAGAAGCTGAAAAAAGCACTCAAAGCGCCAACACTCAAAGTGCCCAGCTTTCAAGTCTAAGTAAAGATACCATAGACCAGCTCAAAGCCCTAGGTGGCAAGGGTATGTCAAATCTTTACATAGCACAGTACCAACAACAAGCCCTCAACATGAGCCTTTCAAGCTTTGGCTCTCAAGGTGGGATCTTGGATCTACTTGGTGCAAATAGCAAGGCAAGTGGTATCTTAGCCCAGCTAAATTTAAGCTCTATAGGCTATACAGGAAAAAATATTCTGTCTATGAATAAGGATGAGCTAAATCAGCTAATAAGCGAGGATGGCTTTTTTGGTATGGAAAATACAGCAAATAGAATAGCTGATTTTGTCATAAGTGGGGCTGGAAATGATGCTATCAAGCTTCAAAAGGGCTTTGAGGGTATGAAAAGAGGCTTTGAACAAGCTGAGAAGATTTGGGGCTCTAAGCTTCCTCAACTTAGTCAAGATACCATAAATAAAGCCATTGAAAAGGTTAGCAATAGGATCAAAGAACTTGGTGCAAATGCCGTAAACATCAATGCTTAATCTATGCTAAATTCAGATCTTTGATCTGAATTTAGCCCTGCTTTATCTTCTGAAATTCTTTTTTTTAAAATCTTAAAAATTCAAGGTTTTTTGGCTCGATATGCTTTAATAAAATTTGGGCTTATCAATTTTGATAAATTTGGATGGCTCAATTAAACTTAAATAGGATTTTGGCTTATTAATTTTTGGCTCAATTTAACTTAAGCGGATTTTCTCTTATCATTTTGAGTAAAATTTTATACAAATCTTTACCTTGAATTTTCGTCTTAATTCTATTTCTTTTAAATGAAGGATAAAATTTTCTTTTTTATACAACGAAATTTAGCAAGTATAAACTTAGCAAAGCCCTAGAATTCTTAATTGTATGTATGTGATTTTACTATTTGCAAAGAAATTTGACTAAACGAGCTTTCACAAATTTTTACTACTTAGTTACAAGAGTACGAAGTAAAAACACATACATTTTGCGATCAGCCACATATCCACTTATTTTAAGTTTAATTGAGTCATTGAATTTTATCTATCTTCTTTTATACCAAGTTATATCAAAACGAAGCTTCTTTGGTAGAACGAAGTGGCTTTTGCAAATGAAGTTGCTTTATAAAACGAAGTTTCTCCCACAAATGAAGCTGTTTAAAGAAAACGAAGTGTCTCGCACAAAACATAGCTTTTCTTGCAAACAAAGTTTTTCCTACAAAGCCTAGCTTTTCTTGCAAACGATCTTTCTCTTACAAAGCCTCACTTATTCATTCAAACCTAGCTTTTTAGACAAAGATCTTTTTATTGTAGCTACGGTTTGTAGCCACTTTTTACAAAGGATAAGCTTGTCATAAGCTAAACACTTTTATAAAAAGTTCTTTGCAAAAGTATTGAATTTAAAATTTAGCAAGTTACTAAGTGCCTATTATGCCCCCATCAAGCTTTTTGATCTGCATTATGGTGCTTCTTGGGGTTTTGCCATATGGAAAATGAGATTTTGCCCCATCTTCTCCTGGGTGTTGAATTCCTACAAACATTATCTTGCTATCCTTTGAAAAGGCAAGCCCTGTTACCTCACAGGCTATGGGTCCGCTTAAAAATCTTCTAATTTCTCCTGTTTTAGCATTTGCACAAAGCATTTGATTATTCCCCATTTTTTCATAATCACCCCTATTTGAATACTTCCCATCGCTTTGTATCCAAAGTCTGCCAAAGCTATCAAATTTAAGCCCATCAGGTGAGTTAAACATATTATCCTCGTTTATGTTTGAGCTTCCACTTCTTGGATCATTTGAAGGATACACCCTTGGATTTCCCATCAATGCAAAGATGCTCCATTTAAAATCCTTTTGTGTATGATCCTTATTAAGAGGGCTAAAACTAAGAATTTGTCCGTAGATATTATTTTTCCTAGGATTAGCAGGGGCGATTTGCTCTCTTTTTGTGTTGTTTGTAAGGGTAGCATAGACAAATTCACCCTTTAAATCAGCTGCTATCCACTCAGGCCTATCCATAGGTGTTGCTCCTACAAAGCTAGCTGCAAGGCGGACATTTATGAGGATTTCAGCCTGGCTGTTAAAGCCATTTGCCTTGTTAAGTCCGTTTTTGCCATAGCTAAGCTCGATCCACTCACCCACGCCCTCAAGCAAATCCCCATCTATCCTTGCTACATACAAGGTGCCACTATCTAGGAGATCCTTATTTGCTGCCTTGTTTTTGGGATTAAATTTATTCTTGCTTACAAATTTATACAAGAACTCATTTTGCTCATCATCTCCCATATACACAACAACTCGTCCGTCTTTATTTACCACCACCTCGGCATTTTCGTGCTTAAATCTACCAAGTGCCGTTCTTTTCACAGGAGTTGACTTAGGATCAAAGGGATCAATCTCAACAACCCAGCCAAAGCGGTTTGGCTCGTTTAAATTTTGTGCTAGATCAAATCTTTCATCAAGCTCCCATTTGTAAAGGCTTTTTTCTTTAAGCCCATATCTTTTAAAGGAAGGTGAAAAGCCTTGATCCTTCTTGCTTGTGCCAAAAAAGTCATTGAAATTCTCCTCACAGGTTAAGTAGGTCCCCCACGGAGTTTGACCGTTTGCACAGTTATTAATGGTCCCAAGGACAAGCTCTCCTTTTGGATCAGATTTTGTCTTCATTAAACTGTGAGATTTTGCTGGACCTTGAATTTTAATAGGGGTTTTGGCTGTGATTCTTCTATTATAAGGTGAGTCTAAAACTACCTTAAAAAAGCCATCTTCTTTTTGACTTATTTCAAAGATGCTGACCCCAACTGAGTTTTGCATATACAAAACATCATTTAGGGTTGTTTTTTCTCCTCTGTGATTAAACATTATCTCAGGGTTAATGTATTCATTATTTACAACCAAGAGTGCATTGCCGTTATCAAGATTAAATAAAGACATTCCGTCTGTATTGTCTCCAAAAACCAAATTTGCATTTTCTATGTATTTTTCATTTATCCTCTTCTTTTCATCAAAGGCAAGTGCCTTGCTAAAAAGCTTATCTCCCCAAGAGATCAAAGGCTTTGCCTCATATCCTGGTGGGACTATGACCTCATCTTTAAGATTAAGAGGAATTTGCTTAAAGCTTATTAGATTTTGATTTTGTGCTAAAAGAGCTGAGGGGGCAAAAAAGCTTGCATAGCTTGTAGCTACTAGGGAGGCTTTTAAAAACTGACGTCTTTGCATATCTTTTCCTTTGTGTTTAAATTGTCAAAACGACAAAGAAAGTATGCAAAAACTTAGAAACATTAAAGAAACAAGCCTAATGCCTTATATCGAAGGTAAAAAATTCACTCTTAAATTCATCTATCATTTGACCATATTGATAAAGTGCTGGCTCGTAGTTTTCCACCTCGTGATAAAGCATTGCTAGGGCTAGGGTGGCTTCTTGATTTGTGTTATCTTCAAGCTTGGCAAGCTCTAAGAGGGCTATGGCTGCGTTTGGATTGTTTGAGCCTATGGCAGAAACAGCGGCTAAAAAGTAGGTATTTGAATCCTTTGCCTTATAATCATTAATCAAAACATCATAAAGCCCATAAGCTTCCTCATAAAGTCCAGCATAAATATCCATATGAGCTAGTATAGAGCTTAATCCAAGCTCGTTTTCATTGCTTAAGGCAAGAGACTGTTTGATTCTATCTCTTTCTTGATTTAAAAGCCCTGTTATACGCATTAAATTCATATAACTTTGACGAACTATATAGGCACTACTTGCTAGGTTTTCATAATCGATCTTTGAGTTTTGAAAATAAAGTTGGGCATTTTGTGAATACTCCTTTATGTTTAGGTTTGAATTCTTTGAGTTGAAAAACAAAATATCAGCTAAAAGATTATCCTTTGCAACTGTTTTTAACTCAGCTATTAAGGCATCGTTTTGATTATGTAAGCCGTTGTTTTTTGCTATGATGATTTTAAGCATTAAATGAAGTGGGCTTTCTTTGGTGTCATTATCCAAAAAGGGTATCATAGCCGTGTGTTCATCATTAGCAAAGGAGATGATGGTAGGAAAGATGGGCTTGTTAAAATTTGCATCGGCTTCTATGTTTTCATTTATTTCTTGGATTAATTTGACATTATCCTTATCTATCAAAGAAGCACTTAAAACCGCAAAGGCACCAGCTGCGTAATTCTTGGGATCTAGGTGATATGAGCTTGAAAAATGCCTATTTGCAAGCTCATATTGTTGAAGCTGGGCATAGCTTAGAGCAAGATTAAAATGCAAAACGCTGTGTTCTTTAAAGCTATCAACTAGGGCTTTGAATTCATTGTTTGCTAGTTCAAGTTTGTCATTTATGGCGTGTGCTATGATCCTTGCTAGCTTTACATTCACAGAAGAAAGGGTGGAACTAGCGTTTAAAAGGCTGTCATTGCTTCCTTGTTCTTGTATGTAATTATCCACACTTGCCTTGTTTATGTAGTTTGCAGCCTGTTTTACATCAAAGACCTGATAGGGTGCATAGTAAAAAAGCAGATCAGCTTGCACCTTCTTAGTTGGCATAAAATCCTTGTTAAATCTTGCTTGGGCTATGTTAATATCAGAAAGCTCTCTTTTTAATCTTACCTTAATTTTATAAGTATCAAGGGTGCTTTTTTCATCCCCTGAAAAATAAGCACTAACCCTATGCGTCATATCACTGAATTTACCTGTTTTTAGATCTATTAAATTCAGGGCTGCTATGCTTTGATTTTTTTCCTTATCAATCTTCATTGATCTTTCAAGCATAGTTGTAGCCTTGTCATAATCTCCAATCCTAGCATACAAAAGCCCCATAGGAAGACTTGCTTCGTAGGATTCTTGTGTTTGTAAATTCTCTAAGGCTCTTGTGTTAAGCCCCATTTTTGCATAAATTTTTGCTCCTAAATACTTGGCACTGTCTGAGTAAATTTCATTATTTGTTTGTTGAAACATCTGCAAGGCCTCAGGATAAAAGCCCTTGTAGTAGTTAATTAAACTAAGATAATAATTAAACAGCTTTGAGCCTCCCTCATTTGGCAAATGCACATAGGCAAGGTCTAAGTAATAATTAAACTTAGCAAGATCATTAAGATGCAAGGCACAAACAGCAGCGTTTATGGCTGCAACTGTTTGATTTTCATTGCTATTTAAGGCTTTTTTGAAGCTTTCAAGTGCCTTGGCGTAATTTTGCTGATTCATCTCAGCTACTCCAAGATTATAATTTGACAAGGCCTCACTATACAAAGAGATCTGCTCGTAAATTTTCAAGGCCTCCTCTCTTTCTCCTCTTAGATAAAGCCCATTTGCCTTTTGTATCATCCCGTCTATCTTTTCCATATCAAATCTTAAAGATTCCTTATCCACATAGACCTCAGCTACTTGAATTTCGCTTGGAATAATCACATTTTTTGGCTCTGATTTTGAGGAGCCAAGAAAGATCAAGATTACAAGCAAGATAAAAACAAGCCCAAGCAAGACGGCTAGGATCAATATAAACCTTGAGTCCTTATACCAAATGATCTGCTCTTTTGGATTTTGTTCTTCTTCTGTGTCCTTTTCTAAAACGACCTCTTCTGCCATCTTTTGCCCCTTTGGCTTTTTTTAAAAGTGTTGATTTATCACACAAATTTTTTAAAGCTCTAAGCTTGTAAATGCTGTGAATTTTTATTAAATTTTTGAATTTTACAAAAGATCCGTGAATTTTAAGAAAAATTCACAAAAATTAAGCAAATTTTTAATTCTTAAAAGGATAAAACCGTTAAGCTTTTTTGTAAAAATAATGTCATTTGTTGTGCTAAGAAGTATCTAAACAAAGAGCTTTTAGCTTAAATTTAGAAAGGGTGTGAATTTGAACCTTGCATTTTAAGCTTCTTTTGAGAAGTTAAAAGATTTTGAAGGATCTTTTGTGGCAATCAGTTCGTGCCATCAAAATAATCTTTTGTTAATGAATGCCATCCTTGTGAATTTAAGCTCTTAATCTTGCAAGATTTAATTTTGGCTCTTTTTCAAAAAAGTATTGATTTTAGACAAAATGCCATATTTGTCATTCTGAGCGTAGCGAAGAATCCACGAATTTATGGAGAAATGCCTTAAATTTATGGATTCTTCGCCTACTTCGTAGGCTCGCCAATGACAAATCAACACTTTTTTGAAAAAGAGCCTTAATTTTATTAAATTCAATGCACTTAAATCTAGCTTAAAATGATCAAGCTTTAAGCTTAAAAATAAATCAAAACCCGCTTAATTTTTCCAAAAAAAGCTTAACTCTGTTGTGTTTGGGATTATTAAAAAACTCACTTGCCTCATTTTCCTCTATGATCTGCCCCTGATCCATAAAGATAATCCTATTTGCCACAGCCCTTGCGAAGTTAAGCTCGTGTGTAACAAGAAGCATAGTTTTTCCTTGTATGTTTTTAATCACCTCTAAAACCTCGCCCACAAGCTCAGGATCAAGGGCTGAGGTAGGCTCATCAAAGAGCATTATGCTAGGATTTAAAGCCAAAGCCCTTGCTATACCCACCCTTTGAGCCTGACCCCCGCTTAGCTCAAAGGCATAGCTACTAGCTTTATCCTTAAGTCCTACCCTGCTTAAATGTTCAAAAGCTAGCTCAAAAGCCTCATTTTTAGACATCTTTTTGACAACGATTAAGGCTTCGGCTATGTTTTCAAGGGCATTTTTGTTGATGAAAAGATTATAATGCTGAAAAACCATAGCTGATTTTTGCCTGAGTTTTAAGGCTTCTTTGTGGCTAAACTTCGCATAATCAAGCTTAAGCTCATCAATGATAATTTGCCCACTTTGTGGAATTTCAAGCAAATTGATACTCCTTAAAAGTGTGCTTTTTCCAGCCCCACTTGGTCCTATGATGGCTATTATTTCATTATCATTGGCATTGAAAGATATATCTTTTAAGATGAGCTTTTTATCAAAACTTTTGTTTAAATTTGAAAGTTTAAGCATAGGCTTTCCTAAATTTTTTAAGCCTTGATTCAAGTTTGAAAAACACAGTTTCTAAAATCACACACAAAGCCCAATACATAAGCGCAGCCATCAAATACACCTCCAAAAATTTAGAGCTTCTTCCTGATTCTATATCAGCAAGTCCCATTAACTCAGGCACTGTGATGATAGAAGCAAGAGAGGTGTTTTTCACAAGCATTATGAAAAAATTCAACAAATTTGGCAAGGTTATCATAAAGGCTTGTGGCAAGATTATGCGTCTTAGAGCCTGAGCGTGTGTCATACCCACAGACAAGGCAGCTTCTTTTTGCCCCTTATCCACAGCCAGAAGGGCTGAGCGCATTATCTCGGCTAAATAAGCGCTTGAATTTAAGGAAAAAATAAGCAAGGCATAATAAAGAGCGTCAATCAAAGAAAAATCAAGCTCAAAGCCAAGGGATCTAAAAAAGATAGGAAGCCCATAATAAAACATAAAAAGCTGCACCAAAAGAGGCGTGCCTCTAAAAAAGGAGATATAAATCAAAGCCACAGGATAAAGTAGGGGTAGCTTATAAAGCTTGATAAAGGCTAAAATGAGACCTAGCACAAGCCCTGCAAAAAAGGCAAAGATGGCTATGAATAAGGTCATTGGAAGGGCTGGGGCTAGCCTCGTGGCTGTGTCTAAAAAATACGTAAAATCAAACACTAAAAACCTCTTTCATAACTTGAATTTTCATAAAGATCTCTCATAAAGAACATTTTACTATTTTTAAAAAGCTTTTTTTACAAATGCTGATTTTAACATAGGTGAATTTTAATCATTTTGAAAAAAATAATTCTTGCAAATATAGCAAAAAACAAGGAACTATTTTTAAAAAGCCTTGTTGTGTCAAAGAAACTTTGTTTTACCGTATAAGCTAAGCCTTATATAAGAAATTTGCTTTTATTAAAAAAGCTATGCTTTAACGAAAGAAACTTCCTTTTGCTGATAAAACTAAGCCTTACAGAAAAACTTTGTTTTACAAAATAAGTTTTATACAAAAATCTTTGTTTTTAGATACCTAGCACACCCCAAAGATAGATAAAATTTATTTTGAATTTCCTTGCTTAACACGACAAAAAATAACAGTTTTTAAGCAAGGCTTATGTTTGGCCTTGAATTTAAAATATTTAACTCTCTTTTTGCTTTAAATTCAAGGCTAAAAGTCTTTAATTTTAAAGGCTTTTTTACAAGTATTATTTTGATAAAACAGTTTAAAAAGATCAAGCCTTTTTACTAAAAAGCTTAAATTTAAAGGCTTCAAAACAAGATTGATTTTATACAAAATGTCATATTTGTCATTGCGAGTGAAGTATCTTAATAAGATGCTCAAAACAGCACTCTTTGTCATATTTAGAGACTGTGTAGCACGAGTTAAGTATGATAAAATCAAAAAGAGATTTTTCGCAATGCTTAAAATGACAAAATTCTTCTCATACTGAGAGTGTGCCAAGAATTTACGAATTTATAGAAAATGCCTTGAATTTATAAATTCTTCGCTTATAATTACAAATCAACACCAATATAGCACGAGTTGTTATGGTCGGCGTTTGAATTTATGGCTGATATGAATATTTAAAAAAAGAGCCATTTTAAAAGCATTTACACTCAAAGCCATCCATAAAGCTTAAAGTTTTTTGCTGTGAATTTAATCTAGCTTTAAGATTAAGCTTGTCAAATTCTTAAAAAAAGCTCATTTGATATTGTCAAATTCTTAAAAAATTCAAAGCTCATTTTCGCCCTTAATCTTGTCAAATTCTTTTTGCACAATCTTAGCATAAGCATCCCCAAAATAGCTTCTTACAAGCTCTATCACCTTGCCATCTTTTATAGCCTTGTAAAGTGCCTTATCAAATTCATGGGCTAATTTTTGTGAATCCTTTCTAAACACAAAAAATACAGGGGTTTCTTGCAAATTTACACTTGTAATTTTAAGATTTAGCCCTTGTGCCTTGCCATAATCAAGTGCAGCAACAGGATCATTTATCATAGCCTCTATTCTGCCATTTGCAAGATCAGCTACCAAGGAAGGAGAGCTTTTATAATATACAATTTCTATTTTTAAATTAGGGTGCTTTTTTAGATAGCCTTCAAGATTGTTTGCGTGATTTGATCCAACTGTTACTCCTATCTTTTTAAGTCCTTCAAAGGAACTTGCCTTTGAGTTTTCTCCTACTATCAAGGTGCTTAGTCCGTAAAAATATGGATATTTTGAAAAGATGTATTTTTGTAATCTTTGCTCATTTTTTGTGATCTGATTTGCTATGAGATCAAATCTAGCACTTTCTAGCCCTTGAAATATGGCATTCCAGCTTACAGATACAAAGTTGGCACTAGCATTTGGTATGTAGCCTATGACAAGCCTTGCAAGATCATTATCAAAGCCAGTAGCCTTGCCTTTGTCATTCAAATAAGCAAAGGGCTTGTAGGCATTTTCACTGCCTATTTTAATCTCGCTTGAATTAAGGCACAAAATCAAAAAGCAAAGCGCAAATAACAACCTTTTCATAAATCCTCCTCTAAATTAGTGTAATCCACATCAAAATACTTCAAAGAAAGCTCTTTAAGCCTTCCGTCCTTTCTAGCCCTTTCAAGTGCCTTTGAAATTTTATCTTTTAAAGACACATTGTTTTTAGCAAAGACAAAATAGATAGAGGTTTTTTGCAAAGTTAAATTTGTAATTTTAATCTTAACTCCTTGAGAGTTTGCGTAATCAAGAGCAACTATGGGGTTATCAAGCAAGGCGTCAATTTGCTTGTTTGCAAGGGCTAGAAGCTGGGTGCCGTAGTTTTTAAAATAAACTATTTTTATATTTAAGTTTGGATTTTTACTCACAAAGTCCTCAATGCGTAGGGCTTGATTAGACCCTATCACAGCACCTATTTTTTTATCTTTCATATCATCAAAGCTAGTAATTTGTGAATTCTCAGCCACTATGAAATTCAAGAGAACATTAAAATAAGGAGTATCGCTAAAAATATATTTTGCTTCTCTTTCTTTTGTTTTGGCTATTTGATGGGCTAACATAGTAAATTTGCCCCCATCAAGCCCCACAAACAAGGCAGTAAAAGGCAGTGGGTGAAAGTTAAACTCTAAGCTTTTATCATAGCTTGCAAGAAGCCTTAAAAGCTCTATGTCAAAGCCAGCAGCCTCGCCTTTTTCATTTACATAAGCAAAGGGCTTGTAGGAATTTCCTGTGCCTACATTAATTAGCTCAGCCCTTAAAAGACAAAAACAAGCAAGCAAGATATAAAAAAATTTTTTCATTTAGTATCCTTTCAATGAATGATTATACCTTGCTTTGCTTAATGAAAGAAAAATTTACTTGTTTCTTATAGTAACAGTGATAAAAATTATTTAGTTATTTATTTGACATTTAATTATAATTAAATATACAAGGAGTAAGATAATCATACAAATCAACAATAAGGAGGACGATATGTCTAAGACAGTATCTTTGGAAAGCAAGGATTTTAAGGTAGTTGCTTCTGAGTATTCACCTAAATTACTAGAGGTTGTATTTACAAAAGAAGTAATTGATAATTTTTTAAAGCAAATGCAAGCTTATCCAGTGCAAGCACTAGAATATAAGTCATTTTTGCGTTTTCGTGCAGCTGAAATTCTAAACAAGCTTTGTGATAATAAATTACAAGCTGTTTTGCAAAAAACCCTAACAGACCGTAATCAAGGTGCCTTGCTGATTACACCTGAGGGCATAAATGATGTATCTCAAGGCGATGATATGGTGAAAATTGCCACAGCCTTTGTTCATCTAATAGGCAGATCAAATTTCGATGATATGACAGGCAAATTTTATGCTAGATGGGCTGTTGTTAATACTGATAATTCAGACAGCTATCTTCGCCAACCACAAAAGCCACTAGAACTTCACACAGATGGCACTTATGTCAATCAAGTAACAGACTATGTGCTTATGTATAAGATAGATGAGCAAAATATGAAGGGTGGGGATTCTCAACTTCTACATCTTGATGATTGGGAGGATTTGAATAAATTCTTTAATCACCATCTTGCAAAAAGGGTTATGAAATGGCAGGCCCCACCAAGCAAGAATGTCAAAGAAGATGCCTATCATCCTATCTTTGAAACAGACAATGAGGGACGTCCTGTAATATCTTACATAGATCAGTTCGTTCAACCAAAGGACTTTGAAGAGGGAACTTGGCTAGCAGATCTAGGTGATTCCTTAGAAAATAGCAAAAACAAGCTTTCTTTCCCTGTGAATGTAGGACAGTTTTTGTTAATCAACAATCTCTTCTGGCTACACGGCAGAGACAAATTCCAACCTCACGAGAAGTTGCGTAGAGAGCTTATGAGACAAAGAGGATACTTCTCATTTTCTAGCAACCCCTTCGCGCCTTATCATCATCTAGGCAAATCCAAATAAAAAAGCTTCTAGCCCTTTGGCTAGAAGTTCTACTTAAGGACCTAACTTGATCTATGATTTTATAATAATCGGAGGTGGAATTCTTGGCACCTCAGTAGCAATGCAGCTTATCAAAAAATACCCCCAAAGCAAAATAGCCCTACTCGAAAAAGAAAGCGAGTTAGCAAGACATCAAACAGGACACAATAGCGGAGTAATTCACGCAGGAGTTTATTATACTCCTGGTAGCTTAAAGGCTAGGTTTTGCTTTGAGGGTAACAAGGCTACGAAGGAATTTTGCGATGAAAACAGCATCAAATATGAAAACTGCGGCAAACTCCTAGTAGCAACCACTCCTTTGGAGATGCAAAGAATGCAAGATCTATGGGAGAGGACAAAGGAAAATGGGCTTGAAAGAACCTGGCTTGATAGCTTGCAGTTAAAGGAAAAAGAGCCTAAGATCATAGGGCTTGGAGGCATCTTCTTTCCCTCTACTGCCATTGTTAGCTATACTGAGATAACAAAAGCTATGGCAAGGCATTTTGAAGAGGATGGGGGCAAGATCTTTTATGACACAGAGGTAAAGGCTTTGACCGAGCATTCAGGCGGTATGGTGGTAAAAAGCTCAAAGGGCAAATTTGAGGCTCGTTATTTAATCACTTGCTCAGGGCTAATGTCAGATAGGCTTGTTCGTATGCTTGATATAGAGCCAAATTTTATCATTTGTCCATTTAGGGGTGAGTATTATCAACTAGCCTCACAGCACAATAATATAGTAAATCACCTAATTTACCCCATCCCAGATCCCACAGTGCCATTTTTAGGAGTTCATCTTACAAGGATGATTGACGGATCTGTTACTGTTGGTCCAAATGCAGTTTTAGCCTATAAAAGAGAGGGCTATAAAAAAAGCGATTTTTGCCTTAAAGATATGAAAGAGATGCTACTTCACAAAGGGGTTCGCAAGGTGCTTCAAAGGCATTTTAAAACAGGACTAATAGAGCTAAAAAACTCCCTATGCAAGGATGGATACTTAAAGCTAGTGCAAAAATACTGCCCCTTGCTTAAAAAAGAGGATTTAAAGCCATATCCAGCAGGGGTTAGAGCCCAGGCTGTGAGTAATCAAGGTGAGCTTATAGAGGATTTCTTGTTTGTAAATACTATGAATTCAGTAAATGTTTGCAATGCCCCAAGCCCAGCTGCCACCTCAGCCTTGCCAATAGGAAGGCATATCTTAGAAGAGGTTGAAAAGATGGTAAAGGCTTAGAGCTTTGCCTTATGAGCTTTAAGCCCGTCTTAAATTTAGGCTTTTTTAAAAAAGTGTTGATTTGTATTGATGAGTTTGCGAAATAAGAATTTATAGGCACAAGGCATTTTGTCATAAAGATTGTGGCTTCTTCGCAATGTTTAGAATGCTGAGCAAATTACTCGTCTAAAATCAACACTTTTAAAAAAGCTAATTTACAAATTTAAAAAATCTCATTTAAATTCAAAGCATTTGTTAGATCTTTAAAAATCACCTTTTAAAATTTAACTGTAAGTCTTAGCCTTTAAAATTCACACAAAATTATGTTTGATCTTACTTGCAAATTTTTAAATTCAAGGTTTATCCTAAGCTTAAATTGTTGTAAAAGTTTAGCTTAATTTTTGAAAGACACACAAAGACTGTGTTGAATTTAAACTTAGAGCTTAATAATTTAAGTACAAGACAACTTAAATTCTAAGAAAGTAGTTTCAAGTGATGATTTTAGCGATGAAAATAAGCATATGCTTGTGAATTTAACCAAATATAATTTAGGGCAATTTTGAGGCATTTTTTACTTCGTGCTATATACTCACAACTTTGCAAGAAGCCCTTGATTTATAGTTGAAAAAAATCGCTAAAATTTGCAAAATAACTCGTGTTTGCGTTAATAGAATAGTGCGAGAAATTCGCATTTTAACCCTTAAAGAATGCGAGAAGGTCTTTAAAAGGTTAAATCAAAGAAGGTGAGAGTTATTGTTTGTTTCTTGCACTTGCAACCTTGTAGCCAAAAGGCACAAGGCTTGTGCGTGGTAAGCGTGGGCTTGGCAATAAGTGGGGCTGGCAAGAAAAGATTTATTTTTTTAGGCTCAAGACAACTTAAGCTCTAAGAAAGGAGCTTCAAGTTATGATTACAGCGATGAAAAACAAGTATATAATTCGTTTCAAAATTTCAGATGCTAAATTTAAAGAAATTGTAAAGTATTTTTTGCTTCGCCTTGCGGCTTGCAACTTTGCAAGAAGCCTTGATATTGAAGCAGTAAAAATTGCAAAATTAAGTAACAATTCTTGCCAAAGTATCAATAAAATCATCAAAAATATTAGAGTATTAATTGCAATAGAATGTGAAAATATTTCAAAAAGGTGAAATAGAAATTGA
>NZ_QHLI01000031.1 GCF_006864425.1 Campylobacter troglodytis
AACACCAGTTTTTTACTTCGTGCTACACACTCGTAACTCTGCGAGAAGATATGCTAAAACGAAATGGGCAAGTTTATACTCAGATTGTAAAAGCTTGCTCTGCTAGCGAGCTATTACCTATAATAAGGAATTTGAGTGATATGAGCAAGACAGAATTTTATAGTGATTGCTTGGCTATTTATGATGGTTTAGTTGATTTTTTACTTCGTGCTACGCACTCGTAACTTTGCAAGAAGGAGCAAAGTTATAGAGTAAGACATAGGGAAAATGAGTTTGCAAAAGGCACAAATCACATAAATGCAATTGAGAATTTCTGGGGCTTTGCCAAGCATAGATTAAGCAAATTTAAAGGAATTAAAAAAGAAAATTTTGTCCTTCATTTAAAGGAAACAGAATTAAGACGAAAATTTTGAGACAAAATATTTATCAAAATTTATTAAAGTTGATAAGAAAAAATCTGCTTAAGTTGTCTTGAGCCTTGAATTTCATCTAACTCTTTATACTTTAAAATTATCTTGTATCACATTAAAGTATCTTTAGCCTATGCAAAATATTCTTTTAAAGACAGTTAAACCGTGTTTAAATTCATTCAAAGACTTTTAAATATCTTTTAAGCTATCCTTAAAGGTTAGGTGTGCTTGTGAATTTTAAGCTCTTTTAATCTTCTAGCAAGACAGTTAAATTTACAAGCTCTCGCTGAATTTAAAGCCCTTGCGGTTTAGAATTTCTCGAACGCTTTCTTGATGCTCCTTGCCCTTGGTTTCAAGGGTTATTGAGATCATAGCATCTCCGTAGTCTAAGGCAGTGGAAAAGCGGTCGTAGTCGATTTTGATGATGTTTGCATTGGCTTCTTTTAGGCTATTTGTGAGAGATAGAAGCGCACCAGGCTTATCTATGAGGGTTACATTTATGTGCATCTTGCGGTAAGCCTTGAAGAGTCCTTTTTCTATGATGATATTTAGCATTTGCACATCGATATTTCCACCGCTTAAAATGATGCCTATCTTTTTAGCTTCCTTTAAATCAGCCTTGTTGTGAAGCAAGGCAGCCACAGGTGCTGCTCCTGCACCTTCGACTATGATCTTATGCCTTTCAAGCAAGAAAAGCACGGCATTTGCGATCTCCTCATCATCAACTTGCACAAATTCATCGACATTTTCTAAGATGATCCTTAAATTTATCTCGTCTGTGTCTCTAACAGCTATGCCATCGGCTATGGTGCGAACGGACTTTGAATTTATCACCTTTTTTGCCTGAAAGCTTTCAAACATAGCAGGAGCACCCTTTGCGCTAACTCCCACAACGCGAATGCTTGGATTTATTTGCTTTGCTGCACTTGCTACTCCGCTAATTAGCCCCCCGCCTCCAACAGGCACTATGATGAGATCCAAATCCCCTATCTCATCGAGCATTTCAAGCATCAAGGTGCCTTGACCTGCCATTACAAGCTCATCTTCAAAGGGGTGAATGAATATAAGTCCGTTTTCTTTTGCAAATTCACAGGCAAAGGTATAAGCCTCATCGAAATTATCCCCCCTTAAAAGCACCTCAGCACCCAAGGATCTAGTAGCACTGATCTTTAAAAGGGGTGTTGATTCAGGCATTACTATGGTGGCTTTTATGCCAAAATGCCTTGCTGAAATGGCAACTCCTTGGGCGTGATTTCCTGCACTTGCTGCTATTACCCCGCTTTTTTGCTCGTTTTGACTGAGACTTGCTATCTTGTTAAAGGCTCCTCTAATCTTATAAGCACCTGTGATTTGAAGATTTTCCTTTTTTAAAAATACCTGCCTTCCACAAAGATCGCTTAAAAAATATGAATGCGTAAAGGGGGTTTTAAGCACAAAATCGCTGATTTTTTGCTTGGCTTGATAAATTTTATTTAACTCTATCATTTTGAATTTTCCTTTGTTAGCCTGGTTTTTCACGGTGCTAAATTTTTAAGCTAGGTTTTTGCCGGTTGAATTTTGTTTTACTAAGAAAACTTCCTTTGTCTGTGAAACTATGCTTTTTTGCAAAAGCTTTGCCTTGCCGAAAGAAACTGTGCTTTGTCAAAGCAACTTCATTTGACGGAGTAGTTTTGTTTTCTAAAGAAACTTCCGTTGACGGCGAAACTTCGCATTCTAAATGCACTTCGTTTTGAGGCACTTAGCACACACGACATTTCAACACTTTTTTAAAAGCCTTTAAAATGCTTTTTGAATTTTAAGCTTTGTGAAAGCAAAATTTAATTATACACAAATTTATGCCCTCTTGGTTAAATTTTGCTTAAAATCACCCCACATTCAAGATGGGGGGTCTTAGCAAATTGATCAAAAAGGGCGAAGTTTGAAATTTTATGTGTTTTTAAAAGAACTGTTAGATCTCTTTTTAGGGTTTGAGGATTGCAAGAAATATAAATTATATTTGAAAATTCAGCCACAAAGGACAAAAGCTCCTCTTCAAGTCCGGCACGAGGAGGATCCACAAAGATATGCGAGAAGGTAAAGTCTTTTAAATCAATTCCTTTGAGTCTGTAAAATTCACGCTCGCCTCTTAAAGCCTTCATTAATTCCTTGCTTGAAAGGCGAGCGAAATTTACATTTTGAGCTTTATTTAGAGAGGCATTTTTAAGGGCAAAGTTTATATTTGTCTTTGAAAGCTCAGTAGCTAAGACCTTGCGAAACATAAGGCTTAAAGGTAGGGTAAAATTACCATACCCACAGTAAGGCTCTAATAAATCATCCCTTGTGTGCGTAGCTAACTTGTCTAGGAGCCATTTGATCATGATTTCATTTATAGCGGTATTTGGCTGGATGAAGCAGTCGTTATTTAGTTCGTAAAGCCAGGTTTTGCCTTGAATTTCAAGGCTTTGAAGTAAGCTTTCACCCTTGAAAACTAGCTTTTTGCCCTTGCTTCTTGCTATGAGTTTTAAATTTAGCTTCTGGCTTAAATCATCAAGCTCAAAGCTTAAAGCATTGATGTCTGTGTGATATAGCAAACTTACGCTTAAATCATTTTTTGTAGCAAGAAATTCAGCCCCAAAGAGCTTGTAAGTGAGGGTAAGGCGTAAATTTAGCTCACTTAAAAGGCTTTTCATCATAGCTTGAATGGGCAACACCGCAAGTTCAAAGTCTTCAATTATGAATTTTTTCTTTGTCTTAGGATCAAACATAGCATAAAAAAGCCCTCCCTCATCCTTATAAAAACCAAACTCAGCCCTTGTTCTATAAGCATTTAGTGGGGATTTAAAGCATTCAAATTCACTAAAAATCCCCTCAAAAAGCCCTTTTGCAAGTTTTATTTTTTCCTCAAAGAGCATTAGGCTTGAACTTTTTTGCCTATAAATCTTAAAAGCAAGGCCATTACTATGATGCCTAAGATTAAGCTAAGCCATACATTTAGCCCCAAAGAAACAGGCAAATACCCAAAGATCAAGCTAACAGCACAAACAAGCAGAGCATATGGCAATTGGGTTTTAACATGAGCTAGTAGATCGCACTTAGCACCCATTGAGGAAAGTATGGTTGTATCTGAGATGGGAGAGCAGTGATCTCCAAAGATAGCCCCTGTTAAAACGGCTGAGATGTTGATTATCATATAATGATGAAGCTCGTGTCCTACTAAGCCATTATGAACGCCCACAGCTGCTGCAAGTGGGATGCTAAGTGGCATTAAGATGCCCATAGTTCCATAGCTTGTGCCTGTTGCAAAAGAAATGATCGAAGCTAATAAAAATATAGCACCTGCTAGCATAAAAAGTGGGGTTTTATCGCTTAAAAGCTCGATTAAATAACGAGAAGTGCCAAGATCCTTAATGACACTTGCCAAACTCCAAGCACAAAGAAGTATCACAACGGTCATAATCATAGTCCTCCATCCTTGCATCCAAACAGCTATGCCCTCTTTAATAGAAAAGATCTTATCCCAAGAAGACATCACTATGCCAACTATACTGGCAAGCAAGGCTGCTTGAAAAAGCACTATGGAAGCACTTGAAGCCCCAAAGGTCTCACGCAAGGCATAAAGGCTAAGAGGGGCTGTGTCTATATTTGCCTTTATGCTTTCATCCTCGATAGAGCTGTAGCCATTAAAATAAAAGCCTATGAAGGCAAAGATAACAAGGACAAGCAAAGGCACTATGGCATTTCTTGCCCTTAAAATTATGTTTTCTTTTGGCTCTAAGAGCTTGTCCTCGATATTATCAATGTGTCCGGCAAATTTAGAAAACTCACCCCTTCTTGCCCTTTGTTCTGCTTCTAGCATAGGTCCAAATTCACGAGACATATAAACTGTAAGTATGACAAAGATCAGCATAAAAAGATTATAAAAGCGGTAGGGTAGGGTTTCAACAAAGATGGCAAAGGCATTTATGTTTTCTACTTCTAGTTTAGCAAAGGCAGACGGATCTATGAGATCATAACCTGTTCTAATTAGGCTTAATTCGAGTCCTATCCAGGTTGAAATGATAGCAAGTCCTGCTATAGGAGCTGCGGTAGCGTCCATTATGAAGGCAAGTTTTTCTCTGCTAACCTTGAATTTATCAGTAACAGGACGCATAATAGGACCTATGATTAAGGAATTTGCATAATCATCAAAGAAGACAAAAACCCCCATCAACCAGGTGGCAAACTGAGATGATCTAGCTTGCTTTGCCTTCTTTGAAAGCCACAGGGCAACTGCTTTTGTGCCTCCGTTTTTGGTGATTAAGGCAACCACTCCTCCTATGGTGAGAACTTGCAAGATAACCCCTGCATTGCCCGTACTTGCCATAGAATTTAGGATCTTTGAGATAAAGCCTGTGAAAGCTCCTATGACTGTGTGATAAAGCAAAATGAGAGTGTTTTGAGAATTGCTAGCTTGCGAATTTATGTCTGCTTGGTTTGAGTTTTGGCTAAATTCAGTAAGCTCGCCTTGAAGTTCTGCTGTGTTTTGAATTTGAGTGCTACTTATGAGGGCTGTTTCGGCTACGCCGTATCCATTATTAACAAGGGCTAGCATAAAGGTGCCGCTTAGTGTTCCCAAAAAAAGAGAAAGAATCACATCTTTGCTAATAAAGGCTAGAATGATAGCGATCAAGGGTGGCAATAGGGTCAAGGCTCCAAAAAGCTGGGCATTTTGTATGGCCTGATCTGCTGAAAAAAGTAAAAGCGGGGAGGCTAAGAGTAAAAGTGCTTTCATTGTCTTCCTTCTTGTGAATTTAACCCTTTTGTGATGCTTGTTTTTGAGCTTTTTAAAATGACAAAATGCCTTGCAAGGTGCTAACATTTAAAATTTACAAAATGCTTTGCAAGATTGAGCACTTAAAATTTACAAATTGCCTTACAAGGCGTGAGTTCTTAAAATTCACAAATTACTTTGCAAGGCTTTGAAACTTGTCAATCTTTCAAAAAGCTAGAATTTTGCCATTTTAAACACTTAGCGCTAAAATAAAAAATGTTTTTATGTCCTTTGCAATCTTTGAGCCTTGCAAAATTTCACAAAAGAGCTTTGAAATATTTTAGCGAGTTTTTTTATAAAAGCTTTAAATAGTGCTTAAATTTGATACTTTTTGTTTCAAAACTAAGATCAGGCTTGTTTTTTACCTTGAATTTGCTTTGGGTGTGAATTTGAAATGTGAATTTAACTTTGCTTGTTTATTTTTGAATTTAAATTTGTTTTTAGCGTGAATTTAAGGCTTGAGTTTAACTGTGTTTGTTTTGAAAGTTTGAATTTAAGCTCTTTTGTAAAAAGATTTATCTTTGTTATGTTAAGCATTGTGAAGCATACAAAGTCATCATTTGTCATACTAATAGAAGTCAAGAATCCACAGCAAATGCGTAAATTTAAATTCAAAGTCCTCTGTCTTGCGGTTTTGAGGGCTGGGTATTTTGCCTTAGCAAAATTATCATTTTGTGAAATTTGTAAATTTTCTTTTATGTTGTCATTCTGAGCCTTGCGAGAGCAAGGCGAAGAAACTCAAATAAATTTTAGAGATATTTCGCTTACGGTCAATATGACAAGAGATATTTTGCAATGCTTAATATGACAAGGCTAAAAAGTCCTATTGTTTTTGAATCCGTGCCACTTCTTTGCAATCCGTAATTTGTATTTTACAATAAAAGTCTTTGTGTTGTGGTTTTGGAGACTTGGTTGTTAAAAAAACTACAAAATTTAGCAACTTTTTTGAATTTAAAATAAAATTCACAAAATTTTGTCATTTTAAGCGAAGCGAAGAAGCTCGTAGCTCAAAAAGAAATCTTTTTGTTTCAGATACCCAATCTGCTGGGTCGCTACTCTCAATTATGAAAAAAATTCAGGCCTTGTGCAAGCTCTTTAATGAAAATTTATTTGGAAAAATCTTTATGATAAAAATTCAGGCCTTGTGCAAATTCTTTGCCAAAGCAAGTGCATTTAGAAAAATCTTTTTTGCCTTGCAAGTGCTATTTTTTAAAAGCATAAATTTTATAGCATCGCTCAAGAACAAGATCTTTGAAAAAGCTATTTTTCAAAAACCTTCAATATAAGCCTTAAAATTTCGCAAAAAGCTCACTACAAGACTTACAATTTTGCAAAAAAAGCTCATTTTAAGCCTTAAAATAGAGTTAAAGCCTTTCTGTATAAAAACCAGCCCAGCTCTGAGTAACTGGCATAAGCTCGATCTCATTGACATTTATATGATCAGGCAAGGAAATAAGAGCGCATATCACAGCTGCTATGTCTTGTGCGCTTAAAAATTTGGTGTCTCTATAAACATTATCAGCCCTTTTTTTGTCTCCTTTGAAGCGAACCTCGCTAAATTCTGTCTTGCAAAGTCCTGGTGCTATGCTAGTTACCTTTATGTTTGCTCCTCTTAGATCATTTCTTAAAGCCCTTGAAAACTGTCTTACAAAGGCCTTGGTGCCACAGTACACATTGCCTCCAAAATAAGCAGTATCAGCAGCAACCGAGCTGAGATTAAAGATATGAGCTGATTTTTGCTTTCTCATCAAGGGCAAAACCGCCCTTGCTACATACAAAAAGCCCTTGACATTTGTATCTACCATAGTATCAATGTCCTCTATGTCTAGCTTGTCAAACTCATCAAGCCCTAAGGAAAGCCCAGCATTATTAAGCAAGACCGTAATATCTTGAAATTCGCTAGGCAGATCCTCAACAGCCTTAAAAATAGCTTCTTTATCTCTAACATCAGCCTTAACTGTGTGAATTTGCCCCTTAAATTCAGCCTCTAAGCTCTCTAATCTATCCTTTCTTCTTGCTAGGGCTATGATCTTATAATCTTGCCTTGCCAAGCTCCTTGCACACTCTAAGCCAAAGCCCGAACTCGCCCCTGTTATGAATGCTGTCTTTGCCATCTTTGATCCTTTGAATTTAATTTTTGTGCCACCTTGTAGAAGTTAAAAAGTGCCTTTGTGAATTTTAACCAAGATCTGTGAATTTTTATCTCAAAAAAGCCTTGTTTTGAGTGTGGCTAGTAAAATTTGTAAGTTTTAAATTTTTTGTGAAAAGGGTTGATTTTTTTTTTTTTTGATAGGATTTCAAAATTATTTTTCAAAAAGGATGAAAAAGATGAGAAAAAAAATTCATTTAAATGCTGTTATTTTAGGCATTTTTTCACTTACAACTTGCAGTTTAAATGCTAAAAATCTTGAAGAGGCTATCAAAAATGTTGATATTCAAGGCGTTTTAAGATACCGCTATGATACAGGAATTACCGCACAGAATAACACAGGCTTTAAGGATAGCAGAGGTCTAATAGCTAGCAAACAAGATCATAGGATACTAGCGAATTTGGGCATCAAAGCAAGTATAGATGATAATTTTAAGATCTTTGCCCAGCTAAGATATGGCAACAGCAAAGATGATGGTTATAGCGGAAGGGGGGCAAATACCAACTTGCCCTTTAAACTTAGACAAAGCTATTTAGAGTATGAGAACAAAGACTATGGCATAAATTTCATCGGCGGTAAGCAGCAAATGAATAGCATTTGGAGTGAAAACTACTATGACGGCTTAATCGCCTTGGGTGCAAAATTCACAGCCAAAATTAACGAAGATCTAAATTTACAAGCCTTTATTTATGATTCTTATGGCATAGACGAACAAGGAGGACAAGGAGGGGATCTTGGCTATGTGATGGGCGCAAATGGCGTGGCAAATACCGCTTATAACAACTTGTCCTTATACAGCTACAATCTTTACGGAGGGGCTTTGCTTGGTTCTTTTAGCGATTTAGGGCTTAAAACAAATCTTTGGTTTGGCTATGTGGATAAAAGCTTAAGCTTGTATGCACTTGATCTAGCTTATAAGCTTAAATTCAGCGAGGATGCTAGCTTTTCTTTTACGCTTAATTATCTTGGCAACACTATGCAAGGGACGCTTAAACGCGCTATAAACGGGGATAATGGCAATTTTGTAGGCTTAAAAGGCACTCTTGTAGGGTATGGACTAGATGCGAGTTTGGGAGGAATGTTTTATGGAAAGAAAGATAAATTCACCATTACCGTGTTTGAAGACACAGGAGATATAAGCACAGTAGGAGGACAAGAGATTATCTACACAGACGGCTCTCACCTTACAGGCTCAAAGGGTGAAAATCTCATAGGATACGGCTCCTTGGGTTATAGCTTTTCACTCTTTCGTATAGGAGGGGATTTAGCATATGGCAGCACAAAGACCAAGGATAGAGCCTTTTATGATCTTAGAGGTGGCAAAAAGCTTGAGCTTGTGGGTCGTTTAAGCTTTAAAGCTACAAAGAATCTTAATTTCACAGCCTTTTATTCTTATTTGACTGTGAATGCAAAGGATGAAAACAAGGGCAAGAAACACACCACAAGGGTGCAAGCCCTTTATAAATTTTAGAGGCTTTATAAAAAAATGTTGATCTTTGTTTGTCTTAGTGAGGTGAAAATTCCCACACTTGTCATATTGAGCGTAGCGAAATATCTCAAGCTCCCATTTGTTTGTCTTATCGTAGCGAAGTATCTCAAGCCTTCATTTGTTTGTCTTCGCCTTGCGAAGTATCTCGTAACTCAAAAAGAGTTTCTTCGCTCGCTTAGCTTCCTCGCAATGACAAAAAATCAAAAAGAGATTTTTCATTAGCTTCGCAAACTTGCAAAGGATGCTAAATTTTGATCTTATGTTAAGAGTTTTAAAGCGAAGTTTTTATCAAAAGAACAAGTTTATATGGTAAATGAATTTTGCAAAATAGTTAAATTTAAAGGCTTTTATTTAAAAAATGTTGATCTTGCCAACTGTGCCATTCTTGGATAAAGAAGCCATTAAAGGCTATTTAAGATAAGTAGCTTGAGATAAATTCAAATTTGGTGTTTTAAATTCATTTCAAAAAAAAGGAGAAAAAATGAAAAAGAATTTCTTAGTTTTGATACTATTTAGTATCTTTCTTACTAGCTTGGCTTTTGCTGAGACAAAAACTCTAACTGATGTCTTAGGACGAAAGGTTAAGGTTAATTTGCCAGCCAAACGCATAGCTCTTGGCTTTTACTACACAGACTTCATCGCTGTTGGCGGTGTAAAGGCACTTGATAATGTCGTTGGCTTTTCAAAGGCTGTTTGGACGGATTGGACTCCTACAAGTTGGGATATGTATAGCAAGGCTGTGCCAAAGCTTACCACGCTTGAGGACTTTGGCGAGGCTGAGGTTGGGACATTTTCGGTAGAAAAGGTGCTTTCTTTAAAGCCTGATTTACTCATACTTGCGGCTTGGCAGTGGCAGATTTTAGAGTTTGATCTTGAACCTGTTATGAATGCAGGAATTCCTATCATAGTGCTTGATTATAACAGAGAAAGCGTTGAAAGGCATTTGCTCTCAACCAAGCTCTTAGGCGAGATTACAGGGCAAAAGGCAAGGGCAAAGGAACTTGCCTCTTGGTATGAAAGTATAGTTAAAGATGTGCAAACTCGCATCGCAAAGGCAAAGCTGCCAAAGCCAAAAATTTACATTGAATACGGCGCAAAGGGACCAAAAGAAGCAGGCATTACCTATGGCAAGGATATGTGGGGTGCATTAATCGACTTAGCAGGTGGAGAAAACATAGCAGCACCCTTTGTCAAGCAGTGGGCGCCTATAAATCCTGAGCAAATCATAGTCTCAAAGCCTGAGGTCATAGTCATCACAGGACGAGAAACCGAGCTTAAAAAGAGCAAAGACGCTATGGTTATGGGCGTAAACATAGAGGAAAAAGAGGCTTTAAGAAGATTAGCAGCCTACAAAAAGCGTCCTGCTTGGAGCTCTTTACCAGCCATTGCCAACAATAGACTTTATGGAGCATACTTAGGAGCTACAAGAACCCTAGTTGATGCAAGTATGGTGCAGTTTTTAGCAAAGATACTTTATCCTGAGTTATTTAGCGATCTTGATCCTGTAAAGACTTATTTGGATTATCATCAAAAGTATTTGCCCGTTGTGCCAAAGGGTAGCTTTATCATTCAAGCGACAAAGTAGCTTGCAATGAGTGAAAAACTTGAAAATGCCTTAAAAGAGCACAGAAGCCGTGAATTTAGACGCCTTTTCATCATACTTGGCTTTTTACTTGTGGCTTTTGTTTCTTTAATCTTTGACATAGCCACAGGTCCCTCGCTCTTGCCACCAAAAGAGGTTTTAGACGCGCTTTTAAGTCCTTTTTTTGATGATATTAGCGCAGATGAAACGACTTTGGCGATAGTTTTTGATTTGCGTTTGCCTATTGCTTTGATGGCTTTGGTTGTAGGTGCTGCACTTGGCGTGGGCGGGGCTGAAATTCAAACCCTGCTTAACAATCCTATGGCAAGCCCCTACACCTTGGGACTTGCAGCGGCAGCTGGCTTTGGAGCAAGCCTTGTCATTGCTGTTGGAAGTTTTGGCTTGCCCCTGCTTTTTGCCGTGCCTATTGGAGCTTTCATTATGACTATGCTTAGCGGAGTGGTGCTTTTTTCCTTTGCTGCAATGCGTAGATTTAACTCGGCTACGCTCGTTTTGGTGGGCATTGCCTTGCTTTTTTTGTTTCAATCCTTGCTTTCGCTTGTTCAGTTTTTATCAAGCCCTGAGATTTCACAGCTTATTTTGTTTTGGCTTTTTGGAAGTTTGCAAAAGTCAAATTGGATAAATTTAGCCGTGATTTTCGTTGTAAGCGTTATTTGCATAGCCTTGCTTTTAAGGGATTCTTGGAAACTTACGGCTTTAAGGCTTGGAGAAGCAAGGGCAAAGAGTATGGGCGTGAATTTAAACGCACTTCGCTTTCGCACGCTTCTAATCGTGTCAATAATGACGGCAACGGCGATTTCTTTTGTGGGCGTTATCGGCTTCATAGGGCTTGTCGCGCCTCATATTGCTCGCACTTTGGTGGGAGAAGATCAAAGATTTTTCTTGCCTAGTGCTATGTTTTGCGGGGCGGCGTTTTTATCCATAGCTTCTGTGCTTTCTAAAATCATAATCCCCGGCGCGCTCTTTCCTGTGGGTATCGTAACTTCTTTTGTCGGCGTGCCGTTTTTCTTTTGGATAATCCTATCAAAAAGGAAAAGCGTATGTTAAGACTTGAAAATGTCAGCATTTACCGCAGCGAACTTTGCGTGGCAAACGCCATAAATAGCGAATTTAAGCCGGGCAAGGTATATGCCGTGCTTGGACCAAATGGAGCGGGCAAGACTTCGCTGATGTCGGCTGTTTTTGGGGATTTAGCCTTTAAGGGTAGCATTTCTCACAAAGAAACGGAATTAAGCCTTAAAAATCACTTCGCTTGGAAAAAACGCATAGCCTATATGCCACAAGATAGCGTTGTGGATGCGAGTTTGAGTGCGTTAGAAGTCGTGCTTTTGGGGCTAATTGATAGTTTGGGAATGTATGTAAGCGACTCTCAAATAAAACAGGCTTTAAGCCTTATGGAAGAGCTTGGAATTTTGCATTTAGCAAGCCGCGACATTTTGAATTTAAGCGGCGGACAAAGGCAAATGGTAATGTTTGCTTCCGTGCTTATCAAAGCCCCTGAAATTTTGCTACTTGACGAGCCCGTTAGTGCTTTGGATATGCACCATCAATGCGTTTTGCTTGAATGCGTTCGCTCATACACGCACAAAGAAAAGCTCATTACCGTCATCATCTTGCACGATTTAAGCCTTGCTTCGCAGTTTGCTGATGAATTAGTGGTGTTAAGTGAGGCTAAAATTCAAGCACAAGGGCAGGCAAAAGCCGTTTTGAGCAAGGATTTAATCGAAAATTTATACAAAATCAAAGCCGATATTTTCTACGATGAAAGCGACAAGCCTGTAATCGTGCCAAAATCGGCATTGAAAGACTTATCTTAACAAAGGAGGAAAAAATGAAAATCGTTAAGATTATGGCAGCAACAGCGTTGCTTTGTGCTTTTGCGAGTGCAAAAGATTATGAAGTTAAGATGCTTGATGTGAATGAGGAAGGCACTATGGTTTTTGAGCCCGGCTTCATACACATACAAAAGGGCGACACCGTTACCTTTGTGCCAACGCACAAGACTCACTGGGCTAAGAGTGTGGTGATTCCTGATGGAGCGTCCAAATTTGAAAGCAAGCTTGATGAGAAGGCTACCTTTAAATTTGATGTTGAGGGCGTTTATATCTATGAATGCCCGCCACACAAGATGATGAATATGCTTGGCATCATTCAAGTGGGAAAGGCTGTAAATGCTGTAAAGATAAAAGAAGTGGTGCCAAGGCTTGAAAAAAGGGTTAGTGAAAATCAAGGACGACTTGAAAGATATGCCAAACAAATCAAAGAGTAAAGAGTTTATCATACTTTCTTGCAAGGACTTCCCTCAGGGAAATGCTTCCTTGCAAGCACTTTGCGTTGGGATGCGTGAATTTTTTGCTAAAAAGGGCTTTGAGTGTGAGGCGAAAATCTTGCCTTGGCAAGAATTAAAGCTCTCAAATTTAAGCGAAAATTCAGTGCTTTTGCCCTTGGCTGTGTGGGATTACAGTGCGCATTATGATGAGTTTGTGAGCTTTTTAGACGAGTTAGAGGCTTTGAATTTAAGCATTTTTAATCCCTTAAAGCTTTTGCGTTGGAATGTATCAAAGCTTTATCTTAAAGAGCTTGATAATTTAGGCTTTGATATAATACCTAGCATTTTTGTTGAAAAAAACTTGGATAAAGAGTTTGTAGATGATGCTTTACAAAGTGCAAAAAAGTGGCAAAATCCCATCATTAAGCCCCTTGTAGGACAAAGTGGCAAGGGAGTAATGAGGCTTGAGGGCTTAAATTCACAAGAAATCACTCAAAACAAAGTCTTTAAAAAGGGCTTTATCATTCAACAATTTATCCCTGAAATTTGCGAAGATGGCGAGCTTTGCCTTGTATTTTTTAATGCTTGTTTTCAATATGCCATTTTAAGACAGGTCGCACAGGGTGAGTTTAGAGCAAATTCAAATTTTGGTGTGCATATTCAAAAATGCGAATTTGTGGATAAAAAATGCCTTGATATAGCGAAACGCATTTTCTCGCACCTACCCCAAACACCCTTATATGCAAGGTTTGATTTCATCACTCATCAAGGAAGAGCCTTACTTAACGAGCTTGAGCTTATTGAGCCGAATTTGTATTTTGACTATGAAGAAAAGGCGATAAATCATTTTTGTGCTAAAACGGATTTTTATGTTTGGCTCAAGACAACTTAAGCAGATTTTGTATTATCAACTTTAATAAAATTTGATGAGAAATTTGTCTCAAAATTTTCGCATTAATTTTGTTTCTTTTAAATGAAGTATAAAATTTCTAATTCCTTTAAACTTGCTTAATCTATGCAAAGCCTCAGAAATTCTCAATGCCATTTATGTGATTTGTGCCTTTTGCAAACTCATTTTTCCTATGTTTTACTCTATAACTTTGCTACGCAAAGTTGCAAGCCTAGCGTTGTAAAAAATCAACTAAACCATCATAAATAGCCAAGCACTAAAATTTCGTCTTGCTTATATCGCTTAAATACCACAGAAAAGAGCTTCTTAGCCAAGCAAGCTTTTACAAGCTAAGTATAAACTTGCCCATTTCGTTTTAGTAAACCTTTTACTACGCAGTTGCAAGAGGTTTAACTAAGTAAAAACACTGGTGCTTTCAGTCCCATGTCCACGCTTAGCTCGCACACGCTTTGCATCTTCTACTACGCAGTTGCAAGCCTAGCGTTGTAAAAATAACTCTCATTTATTTCAATCTCGCCTTTTTTGAAATTTTTTCACATTCTTTGGAGATTAAAATTCTAATATTTTTGATTATTTTATTGATGCTTTGGCGAGAAATTTTGCTTAATTTTGCCATTTTGGAGGCTTTAATATTTTGCATTTTTAATTACTTTAATATCAATGTTTCTTGCAAAGAAACAAGAGGCTTAACGAAGCAAAAAAATACTTTACAATTTTTTAAATTTAGCCTCTGAAATTTTGAAACAATTGATATACTTGTTTTTCATCGCTGTAATCATAACTTAAAGCTTATTTGTTTGAGTTTAAGTTGTCTTGAGCCAAAGTAATTTTTAAAAAAATATCCTTGCTTTGATTTTAAAGCATTTTAAAACTCCACAATCCGTGTTTTTTCATTGATATTTTCTAAAATATCCCTTTTAATCTCCTCATTATAAACCCCAGCATTTAGCACAAGCAAGGCATTTTCTTGGTGCAAAATGCTTATAGATAGTGCGAAAATGACATACTATAAAATTCCCTCGCTAGTGATTATATTATCCATAAAGCCCTCTTTTCTTAAAAATTCACAAATTTCTTTTTCGTAAAGTGGGCTTGAGATTAAAATACACTCAAGTCCTGTAAATTCAGCCTTGCAAGGCTTTTTGATGATAATCTTTGAGCCCTGCAAAAAGCGTCCTTGCTTGCGAGTGTCTAAATCAAAGCAAAGTGCGATTTTATCAAGGTTTGCACTATCTAAATATGTGATGATGGTGTTGCCGTGAGCTCCCGCTCCGTAAAGTGCGACTTTTGAGTATGATTTTAAGAGTGTATTTAGCTCGCAAGCCTTATCATTTAGGGCTTTGCCAAGTCTTTCATCATAAAAGATAACTTCGCTTTTTTGCGTGAATTTTTTCCTTGCAGATGCCAAAAATTTGGCATTTTTAACAAAAAAAAGCCCCAAATGTTGCTCATTGTAAAGCAAAATTTCGCCCACGCATTCGCAGGATAATTTCGCCATAAAATCGCACAAAACGCCTTTTTGATGGTATCCGCAGTGGTCATTAAAAAGCTCGTAAAAACGCAATGTGCCCAAAAATTCAGGCGTGTTTGGCACTTCTATGTATATGAGTGCTTGTGGGGCTGCGATTTGCACGACTGCTCGCAAAAACTCGCCAGCGTTTTCTATGTGTTCAAGCAGGTGGCGAAAGACGATTAAATCAATATCGTGGTCGATTTGTGTGGCGATTTTCTCGTCAAAAAAGGCTTGGATGTGCTTGTGGTGGCGGATATTTTGCACTTCAAGCGAGACTAGCGATGGGTCGATGGTGTAGATAAAATCGCACTCTGGGGCTAGTGAGACGAGTAAATCGCCACTTCCTGGGGCTATTTCAAGTAGTTTTGGTTTTGCAAGTTGTGATTTTTGGTGGCTTTGTGGGTTTGCAAGTTGAGTTGAGGTGGTTATGCTACGATTGTGTAGCTTTGTAGAATGCGGTGCAGTGGCACTTCTCTCTCTCTCTCTCTCGTTGCCACGTAGTTTGCGAGTATGGCATCTTTGATGGTGGCAATGTTGCTACTCATTGCTTTAGAGACGATTTTGCGTGAGATATAGCCCTGTGAGGCGTATTGCTCGTTGATGGCATCTGCGTCAAATGCCGCATTAAACATAAATCCGCAAGCCTTGCACTGGCTCAAAGCTAGCACAGCTTTTTGTTTTGGCGTGTTTGGCTCATCATCAAGCACACTGCTTGAAACAAAGTTTTTCTCGTGGGTAAAAAGTAAGCAAATATCGCTACCACCGCACATAGAGCAGATTTTCATCGTGTATCCTTTGCGTTAAATTACGCTGAAATTTTACAAAAATTCAGTAAATCTATCCTAAAGCCTAAAATCGCTACGCCCCTAAAACTCCACAATTTGCGTTTTTTCATTGATATTTTCTAAAATATCTTTTTTAATCTCCTCATTATAAACCCCAGCATTTAGCACAAGCAAGGCATTTTTATCACGTAAAATGCGAGGGGACAGCACTTTAAAGGCTGTGCCATAAAGCCTTTTGTTTTGCTTTTGTGCGTTATTATCCAAAATGGCTATGATTTTATCCGCACAAAGCCCATTATAAAGCAAAAACTGCGAGAAAAGATGAGCTCCAAACAAATAAATAGGCTTTTTGGTGCTTTTTAAAAGCTCGTTTAACTTAGAAATTTTTTGGCTATAAAAGCTCATAAATTCAGCAACTAGGGCTTTGTTTTGAGTGTATTGAGATTTAAGCCCTAGCTCGTAGTTTTCATTAAAATTTGTAAGCTTTTGGCAAGCATAAAATATGCTATGTTCTTTAAAATATCTTTTTTCAAGTAGCTTGAAGTGATTTTTAGCCAGTAAAAACTCTATAACGGCTTCGTTTAAAAAGATGGTGTGTTCGTAGTTTAGGCAGTTTGTGAATTTATTTTCAAGCCATTTTTGCATATTTGGTAAGGTAAAGATTAGCAGACCGTCTCTCTCTCTCTCTCTCTCTCTCGTTGCTGTGGCTTGAAACACTTTGTGTGTCAGACTTTGAAATACCGCATTCACCGTCACTTAAAGAATTCAAGCCCCCGCTTAAAGCCTCATAAATTTGAGCTAAAAAAAGATTTGGCTCATAAATATGCTCAAAGGTATGAGAATGCACTATGGTGTCGTATTTTGTGTCTAGTTTTTCCTTGCCAAAGAAGCTATCTATGTAGGTGATTTTCTCGTGCTTTGTGGAGTTTGGCTCTATGATGGTATAAGATAGGGTTTTATCTTTTTCAAGGCATTTTAGGGCTAATTTGCCGTGTCCGCCGCCTATTTCTAGCAATTTTTTAGGCTTAAAGCTCATTACAAAGCTTGCAAATTCGCTGTGATGCTCCTCCCATAAAGCCCCCACAGAGCCTGCATCGTGTCCGTTTTTATAAAGCACATCAAGTGGGACTAGATTTTTAAGCTGCACCACTCCGCTTGGCTTAAAAATTACAAAATCCATTCTAGCCACCAAATCCTCGCTTTGTGGTTCATTCGTGCAGCCACAAAATAAAGGGAAATCAAAGCCAAAGGCAGGCTCAAACTCACTCTCACCTGTGATGGCACAGTTTGTGCGTTCAATATAATCAATTTTTTTCATTTTTGTCCTTTTTTATGAATTTTTATCTGTTTTTACGCCAAAAAATCGCTTTATGGGGTAGCGAAAGGGGCGGATTTTGTGGCGAATTTTAGCGAAAAATCTTTTCGGCTTAATAAATAATTGCTTGTGCGTGTAGAATTTCACAAAAGCTTTCAAATGCTCTAAATTTTTAAGCCTTTTATGCTCATCTTGACTAATGCATACAGTAGCGACTGCGATATTTTCACTCAAACCGCGAAAGGCTATGTATTCATTTGTTCGCTTGATTTTATAGGGGCGATTATAGCAAGAATGAATGCCGGTAATATCAATGTGTTTGGATACAAGATAATTACACATAATGCTTTCAGGGCTATACAAATTCGCATTTTGCAAATCATCGTAAGAAAGCTTGTCGTAATACTCTGCAAGTAAATTCATCGTGCTTGGCGTAGATAAATAAAATGTGTCAATACCGCCCCTTTCATTATAAGTTGCATCGTAATACCCAAAGAGTTTTTGTGAAGTATCGCCCCAAAAATTCAAAAAATCCAAAGAAAATCTATCCGTGAAAAACAAATCAGGATGTGTATTTATGACAAAATCATACTTTACGCCACTTTGCTTTTCGTAATCTACTCGCAAATTATTTACACACTGCAAGCTGTAATATACACTTAATGTGGATTGAAATTTATAGCCTTTTTCGGGGCAACGCATTTTCACAAATTTTTCACTATCCTTATGCGTGGGCTGAGGCATTATGTCTATGCCTTTTAGCTTGTAAAGCTTTGTGAGATAGTCTTTGCTTGACGTTTTGCTAGGCATTGCTGTGGGGGCGATGTCCTTTTCACCGCTTAACGACACCTTTACGTCCTCGACAAAGTCCCACGAGTACATAAAAATATCCACTTCAAAGCCCACATTTTCGATGGGCTTAACGAGATTTGCAAAAAAGCTCTCAAGACAGCTTTCAAAGCTATGCAAATAGCCATAAAGCTGAATTGCTAATCGTTTTTGCTTTTGTGTAGTTTGTGTGTTTGTCATTGTTTTTCCTTTCGTTTAGGTTTTGCTTTGTAATTTGAATTGCTATAAATCGCATTTGCGATTCTCGCAATGACTAGTAATGACCCCTCCCCCAGCCCCTATCACAAGGGGAGGGGAGTTTTATATTTCTTTCCTCCTCCCCTTGCGGAGGAGGGGGTTTGCTTCGCAAAACTTGCAACCCGTTGGGTGGGGTGGGTATTACAAACTACAAACCACAAATTACAGAACACTGACCTTGTTTTAATTAAGGTCTATATTCCGTTACCCACCCCCCAAACCCCCCTTTGCAAGTGAGGGGGCTTTTGGTTGGAATCCACGCTTGCAAGTGAGGGGGGGGGGGGGGGGGTTAATGTGTTGCCCATCCGCAAGGTAGGGGGAAGATTTAGAATTCACGCTTTCAAAGTAGGGGGACTTTGAACTTAAATTCAAGCATTTTTTGTCGGCTGTGGATTCTTTTCTAC
The DNA here is from genome assembly GCF_006864425.1 of Campylobacter troglodytis. GTDB lineage: Bacteria > Campylobacterota > Campylobacteria > Campylobacterales > Campylobacteraceae > Campylobacter_D > Campylobacter_D troglodytis. Next base: position 18,724 of record NZ_QHLI01000031.1, read on the forward strand.
ACTCAGAATGACAATGATTTGGATTGCCACGCTTGCAATTCTCGCTCACAATGACAAAAAAGGCTTTGCGTGATTTGTCGTTATCATCGCAATTTGCCAAAATTTTATCTTTTGTTTTTGTGTCTATGATAAAGGCTTCATTATAGCCTGTTAAAATGTCACGGTATATAGAAATATCCCATTCTTTTAAGGGCGTGCCGATTTTTCGATTTTAGCTTTGAGTGCAAGAAGCTCATTGCTATCAAAGATAAAGGCTTCTTTGTTAAGCTGGCTTTGGGGGATTTGCGTGGTGTTTAGCATTGATAGTTTTATTTGTAACATTTTTTTTGAATTTTTGTTTGAATTCTTTGTTGAATTTAAGGAATTTATTGGATTTTAGGCGCTTTGTGAATTTTCAGAGTTTTCATACACACTCCTAAACCCACTTTGCAAGGCAGAGGGGGAGAATCAGCGAAGAATATCTCCATAAGAGAGCGGACTTTTTACCTTTGTCATATTGAGGCTTTGCAAAAGCCAAAATATCTCGTAATTCAAAAAAGAGATTTTTTTGCTACGGCTACGCCTTGCAACCCGCCCTGTCGCTACGCTCAAAATGACAAAGTTTTGTGAATTTTTTAAGAAATTCACGGGTTTTGGCCTTTTACGCTTTTTATATCAATTCAATTTTGCTTTCGTTTAAGTCATAAAGGCTATAAACTAATGTGTTGATTTCTTGTTCTAGCTTGCTTATCTTGTCATTGCGAGAGCCCTTAGGCTCGTGGTAATCTATGTTTTTGCTTTGTGAATTGCCACGAGAATTCTGCGGATTGCCTTGCAATGACGAAGTGGAGTGGATTGCTTCGGCTTTGCTTTGCAATGACGAAGTGGCTGAATTTTGTGAATTTTCTAACGACCCACCCCCTAAATCCCCATTTGCAAGGGAGGGGGACTTTTGGTTTGAATTTTCTAGGGCTTTGCTTTGTTTGCTTTTTTTGGTGTTTTTGGTATTAGGTAGGTTAAATAAGACAGCTTGAGGGTTTGTGTCTTTGTCATATTGAGGCTTTGCAAAAGCCGAAATATCTCTTTTTTTTAGATGCTTCGCAACGCTTTATATAACAAAATTTTAGGCTTTTGCCTAAATTTTTATGGATTTTACTTCGTGCTACGCACTCGTAACACATTTTTGCTACGCAAAAACCGCTTCGCTTGTGCCGCCACGAATTTGCTAACGCAAATTCTCGCAATGACGACCCACCTCCCAAATCCCCTCCGCAATGGAAGGGGGCTTTTGTTACCGAACATAGACTACAAAACACAGAGTGCAGAAGATGAAAAATTAAAGGACATTTTAAATTCAAACAAGTGCGAACGGAATACATAACATATACTACAAAACACAGAAAATGTGAAAAATAAAAAATCGCTTGAATTTTAAATTCAAACAAATTTGATTTATTTGTCATTTTGAGTTTTCATAAGGAAGCGACCCAACGGATTGGGTAGCCGTAGCAAAAAAATCTCAAGACTCCCCTTGTCATTTTGAGCGTAGCGAAAGGGCGGATTGGGTAGCCGTAGCAAAAATATCTCAAGCCTTCCCTTGTCATTTTGAGCGTAGCGACAGGGCGGGTTGCAAGGCGTAGCCGTAGCAAAAAAATCTCAAACGACTTAAATAGAGATACTTAGCACACGCGAAGACAGACAAATGGGGACTTGAGATACCTTGCACAAAACCTCAGTATGACAAGGATTTAGAGTTTCTTTGCTTAGTATGACAATATTTCAAAGCCTTATTACACTTAGAGAACACTTTGCTTCGTGCGACAAAGTTAATACTTTAAAAAAGCAAATAAATTCAAAACAAAACCCTTTAACCATCCCTTTTAAATTCAAAGCCTAAGCCCACAATTTTGCTATGAATTTTAAAAGAGGATTTTTGCTGTCCTTAAAAAAGGCTTGAGGGGAACTTTTAAACTTCCTAAAAAGCCTGTAAAATTTAGTATGAGAGATTCTTGTTTGCAAATTTTGTGGCAAAAATGAAAAGCCTTTGTGGCTTAGCTCATATAAATAAGGCTTGTAGATGAAAGAGCTTAGGGGGTGAAACTGTCTGTTTTCGGGTAGCTCCTCTTGTAAATAACCTTGTAATTTGCTAAAAAATCTCTTGTGGTTTTTGTCCTTGTTGTCAAAATAGCCGTTTTGATTTGGCTCACTGTGCCAAAAATGATACAAATAAAGCCCATAAAAGCAGCACTCATAGCCAAGCAGAGAAAAATACGCCCTAAAGCCCTTAAATTCGCTAAAATCCCAATTTCGGCTATCATAAAGCATAGCCCTTGGCATTTTTTCAAAGGCTTGAGTTTTAAGCAGCACCCTTGCAAGTAAATCAAAGTCCTCATAGCCGTGCCCCACAAAGTCCTCATCAAAGCCCCCAAGCCTTAAAAAAAGCTCTTTGTTTATGGCAAAAGAGCTTGTAGAAACGGGGGTAAAAAACTTCACAAGCTCGTTTTTGCCAGAAATTAAATCATTTTGAATGATAAGCTCAAACTCTTCTTCTTTTTTCGTAGGCAAAAGGGCATTTGCTTCTTCTTTTAAAAAGACACAAGGAAGGACAATGAGGGCGTTTTGATTATTTGCGAAGTCTTTAAGCTCTATGAGCTTTAAAATTTTAGCTAAGTTAGCGCTTGTTAGATAATAATCCACATCAAGTGCCATCACCACTTCAAATTTGGCATTTTTAACGCCTAAATTTCTGCAAGCTCCTTGAGAAAAAAAGCCTCTTTCTTGCTGAGCCTCATCTTTTAGGTAAGTATGCCCACTTTCTTTGATAAGGGCTTGAATTTCAGGGGCAAGCTCAGAGGAAAAGCCCTCCACAAAGATATATTCCACACTTTCACCACTTGTAAAGTCCCTAACCTTTTGAAGAACCCTATCTTTGATGTAAGGTCTTTGCTTACTTAATCCAAAAGGAATGATGATAGAAAGCCTAGCTTGCATAAAAGGCTCTCAACCAAGCAAGGCTTGCAAGATGGGCTTTGATACAAGCTTAATCTTGCCCTTGTTTGTGGTGATGGCTTTTTCAGCCTTAAGGGCTTTTATGATGCGAGAGAGGCTTTCTGCTCTGGCATTTAGCTCTGTGGCTATTTGCCTTTGACTAAGATTATTTAGCCTTGCTTCATTTTCAAGCACATAGATGATAAATCTTTGTTTTAAGGATACTTGATTTTGATTAAGCTCTCTTTCTAAAATTCTAATCTTTTCAAACAAAGAAGTTATCATAAGCAAGGAAAAATCAGCATTGTTTAAACACAGCCTTTTAAAATCCTCAAATTCAAGGCACAAAAGCTCGCTATCCTCCTCACAAATGGCACTTGCTGGGTAAAGCCCTTGTTTAAAGGCTGGCATTTCAGCTATGAAGCTTAGAGGCTTAAATAAATGCAAGGTGATTTCTTTACTCAAAGAAGGGCTCTTATACACCCTCACAGCCCCCCTTAAAAGCAAGAAAAAGCTTTTTGCCCTATCTTGCTCATAAAAGATGATATTGCCCTTTTTGTAAAGCCTTTTGGTGCCGATTTTTTCTAACTCTTTGACGAACTCTTTCACCTTTAACCTAAATCAATCTTTATTAAGTAAAAATTAGCTAATATTATAGCCTAAAATTCAAAAACAAAGGACAAACAATGAAGTATGACACCATAAATAAAGAGGCTTTAGATAAATTAATGGAGCTTTTTTATGAAAAAATTCGCAAGCACAAGGAACTTGGAGTTATCTTTAATGCAAAGGTAGGCACTAGCGATGAGGAGTGGGCAGCTCACAAGGAAAAGATTAGCAATTTTTGGCAAGGAATGCTCTTAGGCGAGGGAAATTACAGCGGACAGCCTATGAAAGCCCATGTAGAGTTACCTCCCTTTCCAAGAGAGTTTTTTAATCACTGGCTAGGGCTTTTTGAAGAAAGCCTAGATAAACTCTTTGTAGAAGAAATAAAGGGCATAATCTTACAAAGGGCGCAAATGATAGCACAGAATTTCCAAAGGGTGCTTTATGCTGGTTCTTAGGGACTTGAATTTGTGAGGCTTAGAGGCTTTGGCTTTCATAGGCTGTTAGTTGAGGCTTGAATTTTGTAGTGGCTTTTTAGGCTTTGAATTTTTTGTTTAGGCTTTTTGAGTTTATGAAATTTAGAATTTTGTAAGCCTTGAATTTTATAGTTGTTTTTTGAAGGTTTTGAATTTTTTTTGAGGCTTTGAAATTTTTAGGCTTGAATTTGCAAGGCTTGAATTCATAAAGACAACTTAGAATTTAAGGCTTGAATTTGTTGAGCTAGCTTAGAATTTGAGGCTTGAAAGGATTTGAATTTATAAAGATAACTTAGAATTTAAAGATCTTGACTTTGTAAAAATAGTTTAAAGCTTAAATTTAAAGGCTCTTTAAATTCAAAGAACTAAGCCTTGAATTTAATTTCCAAGCTTTAAGGCAAGGCTCATTAAGCCTTGAATTTAAGGGCTGATTTAAAGCTTAGGGCTTGAATTTGTTAAGATAGTTTAGAATTTGCAACTTGGAGTCTAATTTAGAAATTAAGGCTTGAATTTAAAGTTTAATTTAAAATCATAAATCTCACTTAAAAATCAGCTTGAATTTTAAAATGTAATTGACTCAAGATACTTGAATTTAATAAAATATCATTTTAAACTTTGAATAATAAAATGAAAAATAAACATATAATATGTTTTTAAATTTCCAAAAAAATTTAAGGAATTTTAAAGTATTTTTTTGCTCCGTTAAGCCTCTTGTAATTTTGCAAGAAGCCTTGATTTAGAGGTGAAAAATTACCAAACCTTGTCAAATTCCTCATAAAAGCTTGTGTAAGATTTTCAAATAAATTCACATTTTAATAGCCAAAAAATGCGAGAAGCTTTCTAAAATTAGTACTGAGCTTGAAGTTTATGAAAATTACTTTTTGCTTACTTGCACTTGTAGCTGTGTAGTAGAAGGTGCAAAAACATAGGAGCAAGCAAAAGATCCTAAAAACGAGTTTGTAAATGAGCTAATCCATATTAACGAAATTGTGAATTTTTTTGTTTCGTGTTTCACACTCGCAACTGTAAGCAGAAGTTTGCAAAGTTTAGACTTGCTAAATTTCGTGGAATAAAGAAAGCAAATTTTATCCTTCATTTAAAAGAAATAGAATTAAGACGAAAATTTTAGGACAAAATTCTCATCAAAATTTATTAAAGTTGATGGGAGAAAATCCTATTAGAGTATATTGAGCCTAAAATTTTATATAAAATTTTCTTAAAATGGCTTAGGAAAAATCCTAGCTCATTTTAGGCTAAAAGTATCAATCGCTAAATTTATTGAAATTGATAAGTCAAAATTTTGCTAAAGCACCTTGAGGCTATTTTTTAAGGATTTTAGGGGCTGTAAATTTTCTTGCCTTGTGTTTTTGAAAGGCATTTAAAAGGCTAGATCCATTTTAAGCCTTAAATTTAAATGCTTGTAAAAGTCCTTGTAAAAGAAGTTCTAGGATCAAAAAATTTGCAAGAAAATTGAGCGGTAAAATAAAGCTTGAATTTCAAAAAACTGTTTTAAAGCCTTGAAGTAAGATCAAAATAAATTACAAAATCTAAGTAGCTGCAATTATAAGAACTAAAAATATCAAGCTTTAAAGTATTTGTATAAGGCGATTGATACTTTTAGCTGATATAATTACGGCCCAAAGTTTGGTAAAATCGATCTTAGTATATATTTTTGCCCTACATTTGAAAGCGGAAATTTAATCAACTTTGGAGTGTTTTTGTGCTGATATTTGCGTAAGCAAAATCGCTGTTTTATGTAAGGTTTCTCGCCCTTGCGTGAATGCAATTGTGCAGCAAGCTTTTGATAGCAAAAGAGTGTGAAAAAATATCTAAAATGAGTGGTGGGATTGAATAGGGTGAGAGTTATTTTTTTACTTCGTTACACTCGTAACTGCTAGCAGAAGGGACAAAAAGAGTGCGTGGAAAGCGTGGGCGTGGGGCTGGAAAAAAGACACCTGTGTTTTTGCTTCGTTACCCCTCTTGTCCCTTTGCGAGAAGGAATGCTAAAATGCAATCGCACGAGTTTATACGCTCAAACATTGCTCTGCCAAAGAGCTACTGCCCATCATAAAGGACTTTTCGGAGCTTGAATAAAGTGAAATTTACAGCGATGGATTAAAATCCTACGGTGCCTTGGTGGATTTTTTACTTCGCCTTGCTCGTCTTTTTACAAGAAGAAACAAAGGCACATTACAGGGTAAAACATAGTGCAAATGAGTTTGCAAATGGACGAAGCCATATCAACGAAATTGTGAATTTCTGAGGACCTTACAAAGGCTAGATTAAGTTAGTTTCACGGCAAGGGAATTTTTCACGCATTTGAAAGAAACTGAATTTAGATACAATGTCAAGGTTAAAAACGAAAATTTGTATAAAATTTTGTTGAAATGGCTTAGGAAAATCCTAGCTCATTTTAGCTAAAAGTATCAATTGCCAAAATCTAATTAGCTACAATCACAACAACTAAAAATATCAAGCTTCAAAGCATTTATATGAAGTTAAATTCAAGGACTCATTTTAAAAGCCTCAAAACAAGTCCTCAAAGCTTAGGCTAAACTAGCAAGAATAGCAGGTCTTAAACTCATAAGCAGTTGGCCTAGCCTCCACAGGCCACACCTGAGTTCTAAATTTCAAGTGTTGATACTCATCTATAAAGACCTCGCTCATAACGGGCTTTAAGTAGCTATTGTATCTTATAAGTGCTTCTAGGCTTCCTCTTAGGGTGTGTGGCAACTGCTCTATGCCCTTTTCTCTAATGGCATCAAGGGTAAGTTCAAATAAATTCTCATCCATAGGACCCACAGGAATAGTTTTGTTTTTTATGCCATCAAGTCCTGCCATTAAAAGGCTTGAAAAGGCTAGGTAAGGATTTGAGGTGCTATCAGGAAATCTGATCTCTATCCTAGCTGAGTTTTTACCAGCCCCATAAGGCACACGACAACTAGCACTTCTATTTTGACAAGAATAAGTAAGGATTGACGGTGCTTCAAAGCCTGGAATTAGCCTTTTGTATGAATTTGAACTAGGATTTGTAAAGGCTGCTACGCTTCTTGCGTGTCCTAGGATCCCACCTATATAATTAATGGCGGTTTGACTTAGATGCCCATAGCCTTCCTTATCATAAAACAAATTCGTCCCATCCTTCCACAAACTCATATGCACGTGCATTCCGTTGCCATTATCCCCATAAAGTGGCTTTGGCATAAAGGTGGCTGTCTTGCCATTAAGATGAGCTACCATTCTAACTACATATTTATAAATTTGCACATTATCGGCTGCTTCTACAAGGGTGCCAAATTGAACCCCTATTTCGCCCTGAGCCTGGGCTACCTCGTGGTGGTGGACAAAGACTTTTAGCCCCACCTTTTCAAGGGTTTGTACCATTTCAGCTCTCAGATCAACCATACTATCCATAGGTTGAACTGGAAAATACCCCCCCTTTGTCCTCGTGCGGTGTCCTGTGTTGTAGCCATCTGTGAAGTCTTTATCATCATTCCACTCGCCTTCTTCTGCGTCTATTTCATACTTTGCGCAGTTGATATTATCAACGATCTTAACGCTATCAAAGACAAAGAACTCATTTTCTGGTCCAAAATAAGCAGTATCGGCTATGCCACTATCTTTAAGATACTGCATAGTCTTTTTTGCAATGCTCCTAGGGCATTTTTCATACATTTGTCCCTTGTAGATGTCATACACATCGCAAAATACAACTATGGTAGCATCCGCTGTGAAGGGATCCAAAAAGGCACTCTCAGCCTCAGGTCTTAAAATCATATCTGATTTTTCCACAGGCTGCCAGCCATTGACAGAGCTAGCATCAAAGGGTATGCCCTCTTCAAAGTGATCTTTGCTTACAGCATTTATGTTGTAGGTAATGTGATGCCAAGTACCTATCATATCAGTGAATCTAAAATCCACAAACAAGACCTCATTGTCCTTACAATAGTCGAAAAAGCCATCGACACTATTCACAAATTTTCCCATTTTTTCTCCTTTTGAAATTTGATTTGAGAAATTGTAGCATAAAATTATTTAATTAAGCTTAAATTAAAATAAATTTTTCAATAAATTTTAATTTTTTATCTTAAAGGCTGAATTTTAGGCTGCTTGTAATTATTTTTGCTTGAAAATTATTCTTATTTAATCTTTGATTAAGTTTTTTTGCTAAAATAAGCCCTTGAATTTGCAAATTTTATGAAAGGCAGGATGTGATTTTTAACAAAGCGGATTTAAATTTATATGAAGCCTTGAATTTGGAGGCGATTTTTAAACAAACAGTTTCAAATTTACAAACAGCTTTTAATCCTCAAAGCTTTTTAATCTTGCAAACAGTCCCCCAAGTGCTTTTGAATTTACTCACCCTTTTTAATGCAAAGCTTTTGGCTCTGGCAAACGAGAGAGGGGGGGGGGGGGGAATTCCCACACCAAGATTAAACTTAGTTTAAAACTCTGGCTTTTTTATAAAATCCTTCACAAAATTAAAACTCACTTAAACTTATGCAAGTTAAAAAACTTTCAATTTAAAACTAAGACAAAAGAAGATAAATTCAATCAAACAAACACCTTTAATTTTAAAATTTTATTTTGCAAAAATCCACTTAAATTCACGCATTTTTATCATAAAATCAATCTAAAATTCAAGGCTTTTGTCTTAAAATTCAGCACTTTTTCACAGTTTAAACTTCAAAATTTTTCTCACAAATTTAGCTTTTTTCACATTTTTTATTTTAAACTCAAGGCCTTTGCCCTTTTAAAAAAACGACACCCTTTAAAGCCCTTAAAATTCAAAGTTAAAAGGCAAGTTTATGCTTAAAATCATAGCACATAGGGGATTTTGGCTTGAAAAAAGTGAGCAAAATACCCTCAAAGCCTTTGAACGAGCCTTTGAAAATGGCTTTGGAGTAGAAACGGATTTGCGAGATTTTAAGGGCGAGCTTGTCCTTAGCCACGATCTAGCCACGAAAAACGCCCTGCCTTTGTGTGAACTTTTGAAACTACACGCCAGTTTTTGTAAGAATTTAGCCTCAAATTCCGCACCGTCTATTAATGTAGCCATTCCACCTAATACACCTTTGCTACTTGCCCTAAATATCAAGGCTGATGGCTTACAAAGCCCCTTAAAAGCCCTTTTAAAAGAGTTTAAAACACAAAATTACTTTGTCTTTGATATGAGTATGCCTGATATGCTAGGCTTTGAGCGTGAAAAAATTGCCTTTTACACAAGACAAAGCGAGTTTGAGCCAAGTCCGCACCGTCATATGAAACCACTTTATGAAAAAGCAGAGGGGGTGTGGCTTGATGGCTTTTTTGAAAACTTTTTAAAGAAAAAACACCTTTTAAATCATCTTAAAAAAGGCAAGGCACTTTGTGTGGTTTCACCTGAACTTCATCATTATGCTTATATGAAAGAATGGAAAAGGCTTCGTCAAATTTTAATCAAAATGCAAAATTTAAAATCTTTTAATAAGGCTTTAAATAAATTTTCAATTTGCACCGATCATCCACAAAGAGCAAGGGAGTTTTTTAATGAAAACGGTCATTAAACAAAGGCGAGTTTTTAACAAAAAATTCACTCAAAAACGAGCAAAAATTCACAAAAAGGATAAAAGATGCCAAAGATAAAAGCCATAGTTTTTGATATGGACGGGGTTTTAATAGAAGCCAAGCACTGGCATTTTGAGGCTTTAAATAGGGCATTAAGCCTCTTTGGTATGGAGATTTCATACTTTGAGCATATAAAAAGCTTTGATGGCTTACCTACAAAGGATAAGCTTAAAATGCTTTCAAGTGTTTATAATTTAAGCGAAAAGCTACATCCTTTCATCAACAAAATGAAACAAATCTACACCACAGAGCTAATCCATACTCGCTTAAAGCCAAATTTCACTCACGAATTTGCCCTCTCTCGTCTAAAAAATGAAGGTTACAAGCTAGCCCTTTGCTCAAATTCAATCTCAAAAACCATATCTTTGATGATGCAAAAGGCCTCCCTTGATAAATATTTAGATTTTTTCTTATCAAATGAGGATGTGAAAAATGCCAAGCCTGATCCTGAGATCTACAACAAGGCTATAAAAAGGCTAAATTTAAGCCCCAAAGAGGTGCTAATTTTAGAGGACAACATAAATGGCATAAAATCTGCTAGGGCTAGTGGAGCATTTGTTATGGAGGTTTTAGAAGTAAATGAGGTAAATTATAAAAATATAAAAAAAGAAATTTTAAAATGCGAAAGCTTGATGAAAAAAGCTTGAATTTAAAAGTTACGAGCTTAGTTTTTTACAAAAAGCATTGTTCTTAGATAAGAGTTTTGTCGTTTTTCATAGGCAAGGTTTAGGTTAAAAACCTTTGATTTTAGTTTAACTTAAACGAAAATGCCATAAATTAAAAATATAAAATTCGCGCAAAGCTGTGAATTTTTTAAATTCTTTGTGGCAAAGAACTAAAATGACAAAGGCTTTTTAAAAAATTATAAGGCTTTGTAAATTAATAAAAGAATTCACAAAGGCTTTTTTATAAAGGCTTTTGGCGTGAATTTAGCACAAAGAATTCACAAAAGAGCTTATCTTCAAACAAGCTTAAAGGCAAACATTACAAAAGAAAGGAAGATAATGTCAAGTGAAATAACAGTAATAGTGCCCCTAGCTGGTTCTTCGTTTTTTTTCAAGGAAAATGAGTTGGTTTTCCCAAAGATACTAACAGAAATTTGTGGTGCAACTATGCTTGAAAGATTCATCTCAAACCTAGCTCAAATCAAACCTCGCTTTGTTTTTATACTCAAAAAAGAGCAAATTAAAAAATATGCCCTTGATGAGGCTATTAAAATATTAGCTTCAAATTCTATCATTCTTGCCTTGGAGAATGAAACTCAGGGAATGGCTTTGAGTGCCTTATGGGCTATTGATTTTTTAGAAGGTGAAATCATCATTTGTAATTTAGATCAGATCATAAATGCAAATTTAAACAAGATCATAAAATCATTTCGCAAGTTTGACGCAGGTGTCATCACCTTTGAAAGCTTACATCCAAGGTATTCTTTCGTTATAAGTGATGAAAATAACTTGCTTTTGCAAGCCTTTGAGAAAAAGCCTATTAGTAAAAAAGCTATTGCTGGTTTTTATTATTTTAAAAGAGGTAGCGACTTTGTGCAAGCTTGTGAGAGTATGGTTGCAAAGGATAATCATATAGATGGCAAGTTTTACATAGCCCCTTGCTTAAATGAAATGATCTTAAAAAATCTTAAAATACTTGCTTATGAGATAGAACAAACTCAGTATCACACCTTTTATTCACCGGCTAAGATAGCTGAGTTTGAGGCTAAATTCTTGCCCCTTTTAAGAGAGGGGAGAAGTTTAAATGAGGTCTTAAATTCAACCTTAAACGAAGACAGAGTGAATTCTTTAAGCAGGGCTAAAAATTTAAAAAATTCAAAGATAAAAGAGGATGATTAAGTATGCGTAAATTTAAATTAAACGAGATGACAAAGGGCTGGTTTGTGGGGGATTTTAGCCCTTGTGCTTATAAAACAACTGAGTGCGAGGTGGCTATAAAATGCTATAAAAAGGGAGATAGTGAGGAAAGGCATTATCATAAAGTCTCCCTTGAACTTACAGCCATCATTAGTGGGCGTGTGAAAATGAATGGGCTTGAATTTAAAGGCGGAGACATTGTAGAAATCGCACCCTTTGAAAGCACGGATTTTAGGGCATTAGAGGATACTATCACCTGCGTTGTCAAAATTCCAAGCACAAAAGATGATAAATTTTTGGGCGAGTTTTATGAAAACAAAAAATGATCTTTAGTATGAATTCAAAACATTTTCCTACTTCTAATACTAACGAAGTTTGTCATTTTAAGCCTTGCCAACCTTGTCATACTAAGCATTGCAACCCAGCGGGTTTCGAGGCGGTAGCCGAAACAAAAATATTTCTAGATCCTTGTCATTCTGAGCATTGCGAAGAAGCTCGTAATTCCACTTGTCATACTGAGCGTGTGCTAGTATCTCATAATTCAAAAAGAGCTTCTTCGTTTGCTAAGCAGACTCGCAATGACAAAAGAGCTAAAAATTCGCAAAATGCCACCACTTGTCATTCTGAGCGTGTGCTAGTATCTCGTAATTTCACTTGTCATACTAATTGTGTGCTAGTATCTCAAGCCCCAATTTGCCATAATGAGACTTCGTGCGAAGTATCTCGTAATTCAAAAAGAGCTTATTTAATTGCTTCGCTTCCTCGCAGTGATAAAAAATTAAATAGAGATATTTCGTTTTCTACGAAAACTCGAAATGATAAAAATTCAAATATAGATCCTTCGTCTTTTGCAAAGCCTCAATATGACAAAGGTAAAAAGTCCCTCTGCCGTGTAAGTAAGAATTCACACGACAAATCCCCATCTCTTGCGAGTGAGGATTCACACGACAAATCCCCATCTCTTGCGAGTGAGGATTCACACGACAAGTCCTTTTGCCGTGCGGATGGGCAACACATTAAGCCCCCCTCACTTGCGGAGGGGGGTTTGGGGGGTGGGTATGAAAACCTTGAAAATTCACAAAGTACTCAAAATTCAACAAATGCCTTCAATTCTTGCTATACTGAGACTTCGTGCGAAGTATCTCATAATTCAAAAAGAACTTCTTCGATCGCTTCGCTTCCTCGCAGTGATAAAAAATTAAATAGAGATATTTCGTTTTCTACGAAAACTCGAAATGATAAAAATTCAAAAAATATAGATCCTTCGTCTTTTTCAAAGCCTCAACATAACAGTGTTAAAAAATCCACAAAATCAAAGGAATTCAAATGAAACAAATAAACATAGTAATCCCTATGGCAGGGGCTGGCTCACGCTTTGCAAAGGAAGGTTACACCAAGCCAAAGCCTTTTATTCCCGTGCGTGGCACAGGCTACACAGTACAAGACAATACAAGGCAAAATACAACAACGCAAGATAAAACGATGATAGAATGTGTCCTAAAAAATCTTTCCTTGCCAAATTCAAAATTTACACTCATCGCTTTAAAGGCACATTTAGAAGGCTTTAAAGAGCTTGTAGAGGGCATAAGGGCTGAATTTAAGGCAAGTTTTATACCTATCAAGGCTCTCACACAAGGTACAGCTTGTACCATACTTCAGGCACAGCATATCATAGACAATGACACACCCCTACTAATAGCAAATAGCGATCAAATCGTAGAACTAAACATAAAAGACTTTATTGATGACTGTTTTCTTAGAGAGCTTGACGGATCTATTTTGTGCTTTGAGGAGCCTAACAAGGATACAAAATGGAGCTTTGTTCGCACGGATGAAAAGCACCTTGTGTGCGAGGTGCGTGAAAAAGAGGCAATTAGCACTCTTGCTAGTGTTGGGATCTATCTTTTTGCAAGAGGTAGCGATTTTATAAATGCTGCAAACGCAATGATAGCAGCAAATGAGAGGGTAAATAACGAGTTTTACACAGCCCCTGTTTATAATCACTGCATAAAAAGAGGCTTAAAAATAGGCATTTATCTTATTAAAAAATCTCAAATGCACGGACTTGGCACCCCACAGGATTTAGCAGAATATGAGAGCTTTTTAAAAAGTGCTTGTCATTGTGACCGTAGCGACTAGGTGGATTAGATAATAGAAGCAAATCTTAAACACATAAACCTTGTCATTTTGACAGTAGCGACCCAGAGGGTTGTGTAGCAGAAGCAAACAAATCTCTTGTCATATTGAGGCGAAGCCGAAATATCTCTAAATTTTATTTGAAATTCTTCGCTTTGCTCTCGCAAGACTCGCAATGACAAGGTAAAAACTTACAAGGATAAAGTGGGCTTGAATTTAAATTCAAGCAGGTTTGATTTATTGGTCATTTTGAGCTTTCGCAGAAAGCGAAGAATCCGCATTATTGTCATTCTGAGTTTGCGAAGCAAACGAAGAATCTCTTTTCTCATCATTTTGAGATATTTTTGCTTCGGCGTTTCACGCCTCGTAACCCACTGTGTCGCTACACTCAATATGACAAGGTAAAAACTTGCAAGGGCAAAATGGCTTGAATTTAAATTCAAGTAGGTTTGATTTATTTGTCATTTTGACAGTAGCGACCCAGAGGGTTGTGTAGCAGAAGCAAACAAATCTCTTGTCATATTGAGGAGAAGCCGAAATATCTCTACAATTTATTTGAAATTATTCGCCTTGTCTTACGACAAGCTCAATATGACAAGGTTATGAGATTCTTCGCTTTCTTTGAAAGCTCACAATGACAAGGTAAAAACTTACAAGGATGAAGTGGGCTTGAATTTAAATTCAAGCAGGTTTGATTTATTTGTTATTTTGAGCTTTCGCAGAAAGCGAAGAATCCGCATTATTGTCATTCTGAGTTTGCGAAGCAAACGAAGAATCTCTTTTCTCATCATTTTGAGATATTTTTGCTTCGGCGTTTCACGCCTCGTAACCCACTGTGTCGCTACACTCAATATGACAAGGTAAAAACTT
>NZ_QHLI01000032.1 GCF_006864425.1 Campylobacter troglodytis
GAGCCTTGCGAGAGCAAGGCGAAGAATCTCAAATAAAATTTAGAGATATTTCGGCTTCGCCTCAATATGACAAGAGATTTTTCGATTTCTGCGAAAGCTCAAAATGACAAAATAAAAGTCCTCCTCCCTTGCAAAGGAGGATTTAGGGGGAGGGTCGTCATTGCGAGACTTGACGAAGTCAAGTCGTGGCGGCTGGGGCGAAGCGGTTTTTGCGTAGCAAAAATGTGTTAGCAGACGCGTAGCACGAAGTAAAATCCATAAAAAATTCAGACAAAAGCCTGAAATGTTGTCATTGCGAGACTTGACGAAGTCAAGTCGTGGCAATCCATAAAAATTCAAGCAAAACCTTAAATTTTGCCATATTAAGCGTTGCGACCCAGCAACTTGCAAGGCGTAGCCGAAGCAAAAATATCTCATAACCTTGTCATATTGAGCGTAGCGAATAATCTCAAAACCTTGTCATTGCGAGCCTTGCGAGAGCAAGGCGAAGAATCTCAAATAAAATTTAGAGATATTTCGGCTTCGCCTCAATATGACAAGAGATTTTTCGATTTCTGCGAAAGCTCAAAATGACAAAATAAAAGTCCCCCCTCCCTTGCAAAGGGGGATTTAGGGGGAGGGTATGAAAACCTTAAAAATTCAAAAAACGACAAAAATTCAACAAATTCCTTGAATTTAAAATAAAATTCACAAAATTCTAAAATTGAAAATTCAAATGCTGAATTTACCCACCCCCTAACCCCCTCGGCACAGCAGGGGGCTTTAAAAGGCGAACTCTTTGCAAGGCAGAGGGAATTTTCATTTACAAAGGACAAAGATGAGTAATTGTCATATTAAGCGTAGCGATCCAGCAACTTGCAAGGCCTAAGCCGAAACAAAAATATCTCTTTTTTGGATGAGATACCTCGCTTTCTATGAAAGTTCACAATGACAAACAATCCGTCATTGCGAGAAAATCCGTTAGGATTTTCGTGGCAATCCATAAATTCAGGCTTTGCCTAAATTTGTCATATTGAGCGAAGCAAAAATATCTCTTTTTTGGATGAGATACCTCGCTTTCTATGAAAACTCAAAATGACAAGACACAAGTTAAGATACCTCGCTTTTTTGCAAAAAGCTCAGTATGACAATTAAAAATAAAGGACAAAAATGAGTGAAAGCACGCAAAATTTAAGCCAAAAATTAGCAAATGCCTTGGAATTTAGCGATATTGAAATTCCAAGCTATATCAGGCAAAATTTAAACAAAGAGTTAAGAGAGTATCAAATAAAGGCTTTAAAGCATTATCTAATGCAACGCAAAAATCCAAGCACAAATCATTTAATGTTTAATATGGCAACGGGCAGTGGCAAAACGCTCATAATGGCTGCTTTGATGCTTGAATGCTACGCAAGGGGGCATAAAAACTTTATCTTTTTTGTAAATTCTAACGCCGTTTTGGAAAAAACAAAGAGCAATTTTTGCGACAAAACAAGTGCGAAATATCTCTTTGCAAACGAGTTAAAAATAAATGGCGAAAATGTCAGCATAAATGCCCTTTCTACGCTTGATGAGAGCAAAGAGGGGGCTATAAATGTGTATTTTAGCACGGTGCAAGGACTTTACAGCCTTTTTACAAATGAAAGGGAAAATGCCTTTAGCTTGCAGGATTTAAGGGACAAAAAGCTTGTGTTTTTAGCGGACGAGGCACACCATCTAAATGCAAACACAAAAAGCGAGATTGAGGATAACAAGGGCTGGGAGGGCGTGATAAAAGAGGCTTTTGCAAGTCATAAAGAGAATTTGCTTTTTGAATTTAGTGCTACTATACCCAATGAAAGGGCTGTGAAAGAAAAGTATAGGGATAAAATCGTTTTTGAATATGCCTTGAAAGAGTTTTGTCAAAATGGCTACTCAAAGAGAATCAGCCTTGCTAAGTATGAGAATTCAAGCTTGCAAACTCGCTTTTTAGCAGCCTTGCTTTTAAGCCTTTATAGGCAGCTTGTAGCTCACAAAAACGCCATTTTTATCAAGCCTGTGGTGCTTTTTAAAAGCGAGAGTATAAAAGAAAGCAAGGAAAATGAGCTTAAATTCAAGGACTTTGTGCAAAATTTACAAACAAAAGAGATAAAAGGCTTTTTTGCAAACTTACAAAATGAGCATTTAAGCGGGGAAAATCAGCTTTTAAATGCCTTTGAATTTTTTAAAGGCGAGTTTAAAGACTCTTTTGAAACTATGCTTGAAAGCTTAATCAAGGCAAATTTTGCCCCTCATTACAGCCTAAATGTAAATGATGAAGGCGAGGCTGTGAAGAATCAAATTTTATTGAATTCTTTGGAGGAAAAGCACAATGAAATTCGCGTGATTTTCGCTGTGGATAAGCTCAATGAGGGCTGGGATGTGCTAAATCTCTTTGATATAGTTAGACTAAGCAGAAAAAAGGCAAATGCTAACACCACGACAAAGGAAGTGCAGTTAATCGGACGTGGGGCTAGGTATTTTCCTTTCGTTTTAGATGAAAAAACAAGCCAAAACAATGATAAATTCAAACGCAAATTTGACAACGACAACGGCAATGAAATGAGAATCTTAGAAAGGCTTACTTACCACACCCTAAATGAGGTGGAATTCATAGAAAGGCTTAATGCTAAGATGAAAGAAGAGGGGCTTTTTGACGAACTTGAAGAAGAGGTTGTGCTTTTAACGCCTACAAAAAGGGCAAAAGAGCTTACAAATGGCAAATTTATCTTGTATTTTGTAGGCAACACTCGCTATAAGATCGATAAAAATTTCTTCAAGCCTCAAGAAAAATCCTTGCTTGTGCAACAAGCACAAAGCCTTGATGTGCCGCTTTTTTCAAGCCGCATTAGCGAAAGTGAAATTTTTAACAAAGAGAGTAAAGAGAGCCAAATGCAAGAGGCAAGGCTTAAAAAATTTGAAAAGGGCAAGATTGATTATTCTGTCTTTTTAAAGGCTTTAAATGTCGCTAGGCTTGAATTTGACAAGCTTCAAAGAAATTTTGATATACAAGGCAAAAGGGAGTTTTTCGAGCTAGTTTCAAATATAAGTTTGCAATTTGACAAAGAACAGGACTTTAACCGCCAAAATCAGCTTGAAATAGCAAAATTCATCATCTCAAAGATAAAAGAAAGGGTGCAAAATGAGAGGGATTTTGAGGTAAGCGAGTTTAAGAAAAAAGAGATAAAAATGCAAGAAAGGGTGATTTTAAGGCAAAAAAGAGAGATAAAAGAAACTCCCACTTGGCTTTACTATGATAAATACACGGTTGATAGCGAGCTAGAAAGGGACTTTGTGAATTTCATAGAAGCACGAAAAGAAAGCATTGACAAGGCTTTTAAGAAGTGGATAGTGTTTCGCAATGAGGGCTTTAATGAGTTTAAAATCTATGATAACCGCAAAGACGAGGCTAGCTATGGCAGTGGCTTTGAGCCTGATTTTATCTTTTTTGGCACTCGCTTTGGCTCAAAATCGCCATTTTTAACCGTGCAAGCTGTGTTTGAGGTAAAAGGGGAGATTTATCAGGCAAAGGATGAGTGGAAAGAAGCCTTGTTAAAGGCTATAAGTGGGGTGTATGATGAGGGCTTAGCTAAAATGCAAGTAAAAGGCTTTTCCTTTTTTACGCGTGAAAATAAGGCGCTTGGGCGTGAATTTGTTGATGAGTTTGAGCTTTTTGTTAAGCAAAGATGAGCTTGGCTTTGATTTAGCTTGGTGGGCTTTGTTGCGTTTTGGTAGCCTTGATGAGCTTTTTAGAAAGATTTTGGGTAAAATTCATTTGGCAAAATTTTGTGAATTTGTGTTGTGAATTTTAAAATCCGTTCCGAATTTAAAAGCCTTTTAAATACTCTTTAAAATGCTTTTAAAAAATTTGGCAAAAGTTTTCAAATTTTCTATTTATGTGTAAATTTTTTGTAGAATTTAGCCAAAATTTATGAAGGTGTGAATTTAAGGATATAACTTTGACAAGTGCTTACAAAAAATTCACGCAATTTAAAAAATGTGCTTTGAAGGCTGTGAATTCAAAGTTTAAATCCCAAAAATTCACGCAAGGTGCGAATTTTTCAAATAAACCATAAAAAAATTCACGCAAAGCCTGAATTTGACGCTCTGTGTTTTGAGTAAGAACAAAGAAACATTTGTTAAAAAAGGACACAAATGGACGAAAAAACCATCAAAGCCCACAAGCTAAGCGAGGCTGAGTATGAGGAGATTTTAAAAATTCTAGGACGAGAGCCAAATTTGCTTGAACTTGGCGTTATTTCTGCTATGTGGAGTGAGCATTGTTCTTACAAGTCAAGCAAGAAGTATTTGCAAGGCTTTCCCACAAAGGCACCGTGGGTTTTGCAAGGTCCGGGAGAAAATGCTGGTGTCATTGACATTGGCGGGGGAATGGCTGCGGTTTTTAAGGTAGAAAGCCATAACCACCCAAGTTTCATCGAGCCTTTCGCAGGGGCTGCCACAGGCGTTGGGGGCATTATGCGAGACATTTTTACTATGGGTGCGCGCGTGGTGGCTTCTTTGAACTCGCTTAAATTTGGCAATATCCACGACAAAAAAATCGGCAAGCACCAAAAATACCTCGTCAAAGGCGTAGTAGAGGGCATAGCACACTATGGCAACTGTATGGGCGTGCCGACAATAGGCGGTGAGTGTGCCTTTGATGAGTGCTTTAATGGAAACATTCTCGTAAATGCCTTTGCCCTTGGAGTGTGCAAAAGCAAGGATATATTTTACGCAAAGGCTGAGGGCGTGGGCAATAGCGTGATTTATGTAGGCTCAAAGACAGGCAGAGACGGGCTTGGCGGGGCTGTGATGGCAAGTGATAGCTTTGATGAGGCTAGCAAGGCCTTGCGTCCTACGGTGCAAATTGGCGATCCATTCGCTGAAAAGCTCTTAATGGAGGCTTGTTTGGAGCTTTTCAAAAAGGATTTCATCGTTGGCATTCAGGATATGGGTGCGGCTGGGCTTACCTCAAGCAGCTTTGAGATGGCTGGGCGAAGTGGCAGTGGGATGAGGCTTTTTTTAGATAGAGTGCCTATGCGAGAAAGTGCTATGACGCCTTATGAGCTAATGCTTAGTGAGAGCCAAGAAAGAATGCTTATTTGCGTTAAAAGAGGTTACGAAAATGAGGTCCTTGCAATTTTTAAGAAATATAGCTTAGACGCTGCCATAATCGGTGAGGTAACGAGTAGCGGAAAAATGGAGCTTTTTTGGAAAGATGAGCTCGTGGGGCTTGTTCCCATCGCACCTTTGAGCGAAAAAGCTCCCATTTTAAACCGCCCTGTGAGTAAGCCAAAGTATTTAGAAAAAATCAAAAACTATGAATTTACGCTTAAAACAAGCACAAAAGATGCCCTTATAAACTTGCTTTGTAATGAAAATGTGGCTGATAAAGCCTATATTTACGAGCAGTTTGACTCAACAGTTGGCACAAATACCCTAAAAGCAGATGGCTTACTTGGTGCAAGCATTTTGCGTGTCAAAGAAAACGGTGCGGCTTTGGCTATGGCAGTAGAATGCAATTCTCGCCTAAATTTCGTAAATGCCAAAATAGGAGCTGCGATGAATGTAGCGGCTGTGGGACGAAAAATCGCTTGTGCTGGCACAAAGCCTTTGGCGATAAGTGATTGTTTAAATTATGGCAACCCACAAAATCCCGAGGTGATGTGGCAGTTTGCAAAGGGGTGTGAGGGTATAAAAGAAGCTTGCAAGGCTTTAAATATGCCTGTGGTAAGTGGAAATGTCTCGCTTTACAATGAAACAAACGGCATTAGCATATATCCAAGCCCTACCATAGTGGGTGTGGGTTTAAATTCAAGGGCTGAAAAGGTGCTAAAATCAGCATTTACGAAAGAAGATGTGAGTGTGTATCTTTTAGGCAAAACAAAAGGCGAATTTGCAGGCTCTCTCATCGCCAAGGTGCAAGATAAGGTCGTAGCTGGGAGCTTAAACGAGCTTGATTATGAGGCTGAGCTGAATTTATGGAACTTGTTACTAGAAGCAAATGAAAAAGGACTTTTACACTGTGCAAATAGCGTGGGCGTGGGCGGAGTAGCCATTACATTAGCAAAAATCTGTGCGATTTCAAATTTTGCCCTTGAAATTCACACAAATTTTAAAGATGAAAAACTGCTCTTTGATGAAAGCCCTAGCCGTGCTGTGGTGGGTGTTTTAAATGAGGGCGAGTTTGAAAAACTTTGTGCTAAATTTAAAGTGAATTTTAGCAAGATAGGAAGAAGTGTAAGCTCAAATGACTTCATCCTTGATAAGATAACACTTCAAACAAAGAGGCTCAAAAGCCTATATTTTAACTCTTTCAAAGAGGTGCTAGATAGATGATAGCTTATCTTTTGCTTATTTTGGCTGTGGGTGCTTTTTATTATTATTTTAAAACTTACGGCAAAGAGGACTTTTTAGGCAAGGCAGGACGAGGCGCAAAGGGCTTTGGTAGGGGCTTTATGCAAGGGGTTATGGAAGAAAGGATGGACGAGTTTAAACGAAAATTAAACTACTATGTCGTAGCCCTTCTAGCAAAGATAGCAAAAAGCGACGGTCGCATTAGCGAGGAAGAAGCCGATATGATAAGTCAAATCCTAAACGCCAACGCCAAGGATAGCCGCGAGAGGGAGTTTTTAAAGGCTAGTTTTAACGAACACAAGGAAAATTTAAACGACACAGCACAAATTGCAAGAGAGTTCATAAGAGAGGTGCCACTGCCCTACAATGAACGCTTAAATGTCTTAAATGTGCTGATTTTTATGGCTGGAATTGACGGGGAGTTAAATGATACAAAAATAAGGCTTTTAAGCGACATTGCAATGGCTTTTGGCATAAATTCGCGTGAATTTGAAAGCCTACTCAATAACATTAAAAATCTAAAAACGCACAATAAACAGCTGAATTTGGACGAGGCTTATGGGATTTTGGGCTTATCAAAAAATGCTGATTTAGTGCAGCTTAAAAAAAGATATAGAGAGCTTGCCAAGAAATATCACCCAGATGTTTTAAATGCGAACAATGTCAGCGAAAAAGAGCTAAAAGCAGGAGCAGCTAAATTTCAGCAAGTAAATGAGGCTTATGAGCTGGTTAAGAAGCATTTAGCCACTTAAACATACTACATAAACAAGATTAAGAAGCTTCAAGCAAGAAAAGTTATTAGACAAGATCACTTCACACAAAACCCCATGAAATGATAGAAAGAATGATAAGGGCTTCAAGCAAGCAAGGCGATTTGGTGCTTGATTTATTTAGTGGCAAGGGCTTAGCCTTGTGGCAAGGGAGTTAGGGCGTGAATTTGTGAGACGAAAGATAAATTAAAGTTACTTAAATGAAAGTTTGAAAATAAAGCTAGTGTTTAAAAAGGGCATAAATGAGAAGTGCTGAGTTTGAAAAAAAGCTAAGTAGCCTAAATCCTACCTTAGAGTGCTTGAAATTCTTGCATTATAGGATTTTGCGTGATGATTACAGAGGCACGCACCAAACATATCATTATTGCATATTAAGTCTATTTGATTATAATTTATAAAAATTAGGGGGGTTGCTTTGTTGGCTGAATTTAACTCTATTAAAAAACGCTTTGATACCTTAAATTTAGACACAGGGCATTTTGTAAATTCAAACGACATTTGCACACCTATGGACTGCGTTAAGGAAATGCTTGATTCTTTGCCAGATGAGTTTTGGAAAAGGAAAAATTTAAAAGTGCTTGATTCTTGCTGTGGCAATGGCAATTTTCACGCCTATGCTGTGCTAAAAACACCGCTTAAAAATCTTTATTTTAATGAAATTAACGAAAAACGCATAGCGAATTTAAAGGCATATTTTGGCGAGGATATAAACCTTACTATAATGGATTTTTTGGAATTTTACGAAAAACCTGAGTATGATTTAATAGTCTCAAATCCCCCCTACGCCAAATTTAACGAAGGCAAAAGGGTGTCAAAAAATCATAATCTCTCCCGTGCCTTTATAGAAAAGTCCTTGAAACTGCTTAAAGACGGCGGTTATTTGCTTTTTATCGTGCCAAATAATTGGATGAGTTTTGCGGATAGAAACGATTTACCCACGCTTTTAAGCAAGTATCAATTTAGAATTTTAGATATAGGCGGGGCGAAAAAATACTTTCCGCAAGTTGGCTCGTCTTTTACTTGGTTTTTACTGCAAAAAGTGCCAAATACACAGGCTTTTGAAGTGCGAAATCACTATGTTCTAAACGACACACAGATGATTAAAATGCCGACAAATCAACGGTTTATCCCACTTTATCACTCACAAATTGTTCAAAATATCATAGATAAAACCCTAAACAACGACAAATTGGAAAAATATCCCATTCAAACAAGCTCAAATTTGCACCGCTACACCAAAAGCAAACTTATCAGCAACACAAAGGATAAAACGCATATTTATAAGCTTATCCACACGCCAAGTCAAGTGGTGTATAGCACAAAGCCACACATTTATCAAAAAGGCTACAAAGTCTTTATCTCGCTGACTAATCAATACGGCACTTTCATTGATGAGTGCGGAATGACGCAGTCTATTGCCTTTATTCGTTGCAAGAATTTAAGCGAAGCAAAGCAAATTCAAAGCGAGTTAGAACAATCTGTGTATAAATTTCTCAACAATATCACAAGATATGGCAATTTTAACAATATCAGAGTATTACAAAATTTCCCTAAATTTAACTCTTTTGAATTAAATAAAGAAGAAAATGAGTTTATAGAAAATTTTAACAAGGCATATTATGGCAAAGCAAAAAAATAAAAACATAGTTTTGCTTAAAAATATCGCTGAATTAGCACAAAAGTGTGATTATGAAAACTTCGAGTATAAAGAGCATTTTAGTCTAATTTGCAAACTTAAACCAAACAACGACAAAGAAAGGCTAGAAATTGAAATTTTAGATGAAGCAAAGTGCCAAGAAAAAGGCTTTGTTTATGTTTTTGTAATTGAGGGTAAAATCTTTAAAATAGGACAGTCCATAAGCAATATAAAAGAAAGGGTGCAAAGCTATAATTGTGGTAAAACCGAATACCGCATCAACGGCACAAATTCAACGACAAATTATTTTGTCTTGCAAAGTTTGCTTAAAATTAACAAAGAAGTGCTTGTTTATGCCTTTTTTCCGCCAAAGCCACAATATGAAATTTTCGGACAACATTTTGAGGACAGCTACCCACCAAGCAAAAAGGCTGAAAATATCATCATCAAAGACTTTATCAAAAAGCACGGCAAAAAGCCTATAGCTTGCACTCAAACTTGATTGTTATGTGTAAAATAAAACAAACATTTAATCAAATTTTTTATCATTCAATCAAAATGTATGGGAGTTTGCAAGCGTTAGGCATACAAACAAAGTCGCAAGCAAGGTTGTCAGGCAAAATCACCCCACACCAAAGCCTCGTGAAATGATAGAAAGAATAATAAAGGCTTCAAGTAAGCAAGGGGGCTTGGTGCTTTATTTAGTGGCAAGGGCTTAGCCTTGTGGCAAGGGATTTGGGACGTGAATTTGTGGGTTGAGAGATAAATATGGAGTATTTAGATTCTAAGTTAGAAGTGGCTTATGATGGAATTTCAAGATAATTTTAAATCTAAGGAATTTTTATGATAAATTTAAACCAACCTTTAGTGCAAATGCAAAAGATTGCACCAAATAGACAGTGTGTCAATTTTTTAATAAATAGAATCCAAAGTGATTCATATCGTCAAATACACATTTCGCAACATAATCGATATACACAAGATGAAGTTTTCATTATTTTGCAAGAAATTTATAAGCTTGTAGGTTTGGAAGCTATGCAAATTCGTACCACTGATTTAAACAAAAGACCACAAAATATAGCTGGAGAGGAAATTTATGCTACAATTACGAGTAAGATCAATGTAATACTTGGTCGTTGCACACAAGATTCTTTGCGAAAAAACTTTTTTGTGGATTTTCATAGAATGGGTTTTTTATATAGATATAATACCCATAAGCAACCAGTATCACCATTTCAAAGGGCTCATATTAAATTTATCAAATTAACGCCGATGGCTGAAGATTTTCTTAATGCAAATAGTTTGCAACAAAAGCAAATATATGCACAGGCACTGTATTGCTTAATGAAAGAATTTATTGATAGTTTATATTGTATTGTTTATAATTTGAGTGTCATATCAAAAGACGAATTTATGCTTTTTGCTACTTTTGTGAATGAAAGTATTGACGAAATTGTTTACGGAATAAATGAAATTATTGAGTTGGTTAAGGATTTTAGGACTTTGAATATAAGTCAAAAAAAAGAGTTAATTGATTGTATACATACTTATTGCAATCCTGCAAATTTTAGCGGCAACAAAAGAAATATGCGTGATTTTCCTAATTGGCTAAATGAAACCCAACAAATTTGGTATCATTTGCCATTTACAGGAAAATTTATGGTGGAAAATTATATTTTGCGTACCATATAAAATAATTGATAAAACGCCAAATACAAGCCAAGTTTGCAAACCGTTATGGTTGAATATAATAGGAAATTATTATGAGCGTGAAAAATCAAATTTTTTATCATTCAAGCGAGAATATGCAAGAATTAGAGGATAAAAGCGTGGATTTAATCATCACAAGTCCGCCTTATTTTAACATAAAAGATTACTCAAAAAATGGCTATCAAAATGCCACGCATTCAGCGAGCAAAAAGGACGATTTGGGTGCTTTAAATGACTATGAGAGCTATATTAAAGCCCTTTTGGCAGTGTGGTGCGAGTGCGAGCGTGTGCTAAAAGCAAATGGTAAGCTCTGCATCAATGTGCCTTTAATGCCTATGCTTAAAAAGGACTTAAATACGCATTACAACAGGCATATTTTTGACTTGCAAAGCGACATTCAGCAAAGCATTTTAAGGCATACGGGGCTGTTTTTACTTGATCTTTATATTTGGAACCGGACAAATTCAACCAAAAAGCTGATGTTTGGCAGCTACCCTTACCCACGCAATTTTTACGCACAAAATACCACTGAATTTATAACAGTTTTTGTAAAAGATGGCAAAGCGCAAAATAAGATCTCACAAGAAATCAAAGAAACAAGCAAGCTCACACAAGAAGAATGGGTGAGTTTTACCAAGCAAATTTGGGATATTCCCATACCAAATAAAAGCGACACAGCCTTTGGCAAGCATTCTGCTATAATGCCAGAAACAATACCATTTCGACTTATCAAGCTTTATTCCTTTGTAGGGGATTTAGTCTTAGACCCCTTTGCAGGTAGTGGAACTACGCTAAAAGTAGCAAAAGAGCTAAAACGAAACTTTGTAGGATACGAGCTTTACGAGCATTACAAAGGCATAATTGAGGAAAAATTACAGTGTCAAACTCTCTTTGCTTAAACGGTTTAAATAAAATTTACATACAAGATGTCTTTGAGTTTTTAAAGGCTTTGCCTAATGAATGTGCGGATTTAGCAATAATTGATCCCCCTTATAATCTCAAAGTTGCAAGCTGGGATAAATTCAAAAGCCAAAAAGCCTTTTTGGAATTTAGCTATGCGTGGATAGATGCTTTTTTGCCAAAGCTTAAAAAAACGGGAAGTTTTTATATCTTTAACACCCCTTATAACTGTGCGCTTTTTTTGCACTATTTGCAAGGCAAAGCACATTTTCAAAACTTCATTTGTTGGCACAAAAAAGATGGGCTTAGTGCGAGCAAACGCAGATATAACAATAATCAAGAAAGCATTTTGTTTTACACGGTGAGCGAAAAAGAGTATTGTTTTGACTGTGAGAGCATTCGTGTGCCTTATGATTCAAAAGAACGCATAGAACACGCGAGTAAAAAGGGCATTTTAAAAGATGGCAAAAGATGGTTTCCAAACCCAAATGGTAAGCTCTGCCCTGATGTGTGGGACTTTGCAAGTGTGAGGCATACAAATAAAATAAATGGCAAAGTTGTCAGACAAGATCATCCAACTCCAAAGCCAAGGGCTATGATAGAAAGAATGATAAAAGCTTCAAGCAAGCAAGGCGATTTAGTGCTTGATTTATTTAGTGGCACAGGGATAACTAGCCTTGTAACAAGGGAGTTAGGACGCGAATTTATAGGTTGTGAGATAAATGCTGGCTATCTTGATAACAGCTTGCCTCTTGATGATGAAAGAAACCAAGAAGCTTAGAGCCTTAAATTTAAAGCGAAGCTAAGTTTACTTAGAGCCTTAAAACAAGATTTTAAATTCACAAAAACTTGCTAGAATTCAAATGAATAATTTATGTTTAACTGTGAATTTGTGCTTAGCTTTTAAATTGCAAGAACTTGTTGTAAAATGCGATACAGAGTACGGATTACGGAATATAGATAACGGATAACGGAAATTCGCACGAAGTGCGAATTTTTTAAACGACAAGAAATGTTAAATCACTAGAATTTGAACCAAAGATGATAAGGCGAAGTATCTTGGAGCGGAAATCGTTGTTGCCCAGCGTGAGGCAAGGGAGTTTATTGGACATAAATGATCGCAGCCGAACGCGATAACTGGGCGATTTACGCCCAAGAGACAAGCCGTTATAAAAAAAGGATAAATAATGAAAAAAGCATTACTTAGTGTCAGCGATAAAACAAACATAGTGGAATTTGCAAAGGGCTTAATAGAGCTTGGTTTCGAGCTACTTTCCACAGGTGGCACCTTTGCACTTTTAAAAGAAAGAGGTTTAAAGGTGCAAGAGGTGAGCGATTTCACGGGCTGCAAAGAGTTATTTGATGGACGTGTGAAAACCTTGCACCCAAAAATTCACGGAGGCATTTTGCATAAAAGGGAGGACACAAGGCACTTGCAAGAAGCAAGGGATAATGATATTTTGGGAATTGACTTGGTTTGTGTGAATTTATACCCCTTTCAAGCCACGACACAAAGGACAAATGAGCTTGATGAGATAGTTGAAAACATTGATATAGGAGGACCCGCTATGCTTAGAAGTGCGGCAAAAAACTATAAATCCGTGCTTGTTTTATGCGACACAAAGGACTACGCCGCAGTGCTTGAGGCTATAAAAAAGGGCGAGGATGATGAAAAATTCAGGCTAAATCTAATGATAAAAGCGTTCGAGCACACAGCAAGCTACGATGCCTTCATAGCAAACTACTTCAACGAGCGATTTAATGGGGGTTTTGGGGCAAAAAAATTCATCTTTGGCAAAAAGGTTTTTGACACTAAATATGGAGAAAATCCCCATCAAAAAGGTGCTTTGTATGAATTTGAGGACTTTTTTACTGTGAATTTTAAGGCTTTAAAGGGCGAGGCTAGCTTTAATAATCTCACAGACATCAACGCAGCCATAGCACTTGCAAGCTCTTTTGGCGAGGCAAAGGCAGTTGCCATAGTAAAGCACGGCAATCCTTGCGGCTTTGCACTTGGAAAAAGCTTGCTTGAAAGCTACACTCAGGCTTTAAAATGCGATAATATCAGTGCTTATGGGGGTGTAGTAGCCATAAATGGCACATTAGATGAGGCTTTGGCTAAAAAAATCAATGAAATTTATGTTGAGGTCATCATAGCTGCAAGCGTTGAAAGTGCGGCGTTGTCGGTGTTTGAGAGCAAAAAACGCATTAAAATTTTCACGCAAGAAGCTGTTTTTTTGCTAAATCCCAAAGATAAATACGATTTCAAGCATATTCAGGGGGGCTTTGTGTATCAAAACGCCGATGAGGTAGCCCCTAGCGAGCTAGCAAACTCCGAGCTCAAAAGCAAAAGAAGTGCGAATAAAAACGAGCTAAAAGACCTAGACATAGCCGTTAAAATCGCCGCTCTAACGAAGTCTAACAATGTCGTGTATGTCAAAAACGGCGCAATGCTCGCCATCGGTATGGGTATGACAAGCCGCATAGACGCCGCAAAAGCCGCTATAAGCAAGGCTTCACAGATGGGACTTGATTTAAATGGCTGCGTACTAGCGAGTGAAGCCTTTTTTCCTTTTAGAGACAGCGTAGATGAGGCGTCTCGCGTAGGTGTGCGTGCCATAGCACAGCCAGGTGGTAGCATTAGAGATGATGAGGTCATAGCAGCTGCTGATGAATACGGCATTGCCTTGTATTTCACAGGCGTGAGACATTTTTTGCATTAGGCTTGAATTTAAAGCTTATGAAGGTGGCGAGGTGCTTTAACTGGGCTTTGAGTTTGGCTACAAAATACTGATCTTGTAGCCATTAAAAATTCACATTTTTGTAAGCAAATTTATGCTCTTAATCTCACAAAAAGCCTTCATTAAAAGAACCTTAATCCTAAATTTAATCCTAAAAAGAAACAATTAAAATTAAAATGCATAACTTTAATCTCAGCTTTTTTAATAAATTTAGCTTAAAAAATTTACATATTTTTATAATTTTGTTTCTTTTGTGTCTTGGCTTAAATTTGCTAGTTAATAGCCTATAAGCTGAGTTAAATATAAATTTTAGTTTTTTATTTTGCCTCAAAACTAGATAAAAAATTTTAAAATAAATATAATTTTGTTTCCATATATTTAGTATTATGAGATTTTAGCTTTAAGATGCTTAAAAGGCTAATGATATTTTAATTTATGGCTCAATTTAACTTAAGCTCATATAAAGGAGTTTCAAGTTATGATTACAGCAATGAAAAATAAGTATATAGTCCGTTCAAGAATTTCAGAGGCTAAATTTGTGATAGATTCTTACATATTTTTGCCTTGATATTGAAGCAGTAAAAATTGCAAAAATCACTCAAGTTTCAGAGCTTACTCTATGGAGAATCTTTAAGCAAATTAGAATCTTAATCACAATAGAATGTGAAAATATTTCAAAAATGCAAGGTGAAATAGAAATTGTTGAGAGTTATTTCGGTGCAAAAAGAGTGCGTGGTAAAAGAGGCAGAGGAGCTAGCAAGAAAACGCCTGTATTTGGTATGCTTAAACGCTAGGCTAGCGTTTATACCCAAGTGGTAAAGAATTGCTCTAGTAGCGAGCTTTTGCCCATTTTACCTAGCTTTGCAGAGTTAGAATCTAACATAATTTATAGTGATACTTGGAAAGCTTATGATTAACTTGTAGATTTTGAGGCTAAAGAGCATTATAGAGTAAAACACGCCAAATTCGAGTTTGCAAAGGGACACAACCACATAAACAAAATTGTGAATTTCTGGGGATTTGCAAAGTTTCGTTTGGCGAAATTTAAGGGCTAAAAGAGAAAATTTTGTCCTTCACTTAAAAGAAGCTGAATTTACATATAATACTAAAAATTTAGGACAAAATATTTATCAAAATTTATTAAAATTGATAATAGAAAATTCTGTTAAGTTTAATTGAGCCTTTATTTTTTATCCAACCCTTTATACTTTAAAATGAACTTATATCAAATTCAAGTATTTTGAGCCTTGTTATATTGAGTGTAGTGAAATATCTCAAAACATAGCTTTTTAGAAAACAATTTTTATCATTAAGAGCTAGTACAAAGCACCACCAAAGAAGTTCAAATAAAATTTAAAGGTTTTTCAACTTCGTTTTAATATGACAAGAAATTTTTTGCTTTCTATGAAAGCTCAAAATGACAAATAAATAAACTTGCTTGAATTTAAATTCAAGCAAGTTTATTTGTTCCATTTTCCGCGTTTAGTAGTTTGTAATCTATGTTCTGTTACAAACCTCCCTACCTAATAAGTTTTATTTTGTTAGAATTGCCGCATCAAAAATGTAAAAAATGTGTCAAGTAAGCTACGCAACACCTCTTTTTACCATTACTTTAACTTGGCACAAATACCCCTTGCGGAGGGGGTTTTGCAACGCTTGCAACCCGTTGGGTGGGTGGGTAAATTCAGCATTTAACTTTTCAATTTTAGAATTTTATGAATTTTCTTTTGAATTCAAAGAATTTATGTCATTTTGTGAAATTTCAAACAACCCATCCCCTAAATCCCCTCCGCAAGGGAAGGGTCTTTTCGTGCGGAATACGGAGAATTGAAAACAGAAAACGGAAATTCACGCCAAAGCATGAATTTATGGATATTTTTGCTTCGGCTTACGCCTTGCAATCCGCTGTGTCGCTACGCTCAATATGACAAAATTTTAGGCTTTTGTTTGAATGTTCGCTTTTTGCTACGCAAAACCCCCAAACCCCCTCCGCACGACAGTGGGCTTTCAAATGTTTCTATGAATTTCACGCAAAAATTCATAAAAAACGCTTGATTTAAAGCGAAAATTTACGCTTTTTTCGTGCTAAAATTCACAAATTTGCTTAAAAGCGTGAATTTTCCGTTCAATTAAGTCAAAGGTGCATACAGAATATAGACTACGGAAAAAAGAATACGAACTTTTTGGCAAAGTAATTTTACGCAAAATTCAAATCTGTTGTATGTATTCAATGTTTTGTAATCTGAGCTGACGAGCCGAATTTAAAAGCATACAAGACGAGTTTGCCTTGTGAATTTTATGGATTGCCACGATTTTGCTAGGCGACATCTCGCAATGACGACCCACCCCCAAACCCCTCCGCACGGCAGGGGGACTTTTGGTTTGTCCCACTCGCAAGGGAGGGGGACTTGCCTTGTGAATTTTCACTCATAAGAGACGAATTGCCACCTATAAGCTCAAAATTACACAAAGCCTTTGGGGATAACAGCACATCAATCTCAGCTCTTGCCAAAATGTCATTGAAAAAAATCTCATTGCCCTTGTCCTCGTCCTTGCTTTGAGCGCCTTTGATGACGCCGTCTTTAAAGGGGAAATTTAGCACCACTCTTTCATCTGCTTTGATGAATTTAGCCTTAAAATCAAGCTGTGCCAAGCCTATCTTGCTAGCAAAAGCCGTGAAAGAGCCTGACAAAACGCGAAAATCAAGCATTTTTAAAAACTCAGTTTGTTTAAAATGCAAAATGCTTTTATCTGCTATTGTTGAAGTGTCAAAAAACTCTTTTGTGTAAAATGCGGCAAATGTCGAGTCCTTTAAAAGAAAATCAAAAAGCTCTTTTTTGTTTAAAATCGCCAAATTTCGCACAGCCAAAAGAGAACCAAACCTAGCCTCTAAATCATCAAGTAGGCTGTGAATACTTTGTGAAGTTTCTTTTGCTTGTAAATTTTCTTTTGCTTGTGAATTTTCTTGCGAGCTTACTTTTGAATTTTCTTGTGAAGTTTTGTGTGAATTCATTGTTCTTGCCTTTGAATTTGTTGAATTTTCTTGTGAATTTTCTTTTACCTATAAATTTGTATCCTTTGTGCCTTGCAAATTTAGCTTTTCTTGTGAATTTGCTTGTGAGGTTTCTTTTGAAGCTGTGAAATTTTTGTCCTTTAAGTCTTGCTTTTCTTGTGAATTTACAGACTCTTCGTTTTTTAAGTCTTGTTTTTCTTGAGAGTTTGCTTTTGAGCTTGTGGAGTTTTCGTCCTTGAAATCTTGCTTTTCTTGTGAATTTATTGAATTTTCTTGTGAATTTGTGTTGTCAAAGAGTGAATTTTGCATTTTGCCCCCTTTTGCAAAAAGTGCAATTATAGCCAAAATTTGCAAAAAATAAAATTCAGCAAATTTTTAGGCTATTGATACTTTTAGCTGAATTAGATCTGAAAGCTTGCTAAAATAGATCTTAGTATATATCTTTGCCCTACATTTGAAAGCGAAAATTCAGACAAATTTTAGAGTGTTTTTGTGCTGATCTTTGCGTAAGCAAAATCGCCCTTTTATACAAAATTTCTCGTGCTTGTGTGAATGCAATTGTGCGTGAAATTTGCATTTTAATCCTTAAACAGTGCGAAAAATCAGCAAAACGAAGTTTCTTTATAAGATGAGTGGTTGAAGAGGGTGAGAGTTATTTTTTACTTTGCTAAGCTCGTAACTGCGTAGTAAAAGTGGCAAAAAGGGTGCGTGGTAAGTGTGGGCGTGGAGCTGGTCGCAAAAGTTTTTACTTCGCGCTACTCGCCTTGTCCCTTTGCGAGAAGGGATGCTAAAACGCTAGGCTAATGTTTATACACTAAAACACCTGCTTTGCCAAAGAATTATTGCCTATCATAAAGGACTTTTCTTAGCTTAAAGAAAGTGAAATTTACAGCGATAAACTAAAATCCTATGATGGTTTGGTGGATTTTTTACTTCGCTAGGTCCCTCCCTTTACAAGAAGGAGCAAGTTTATAGGGTAAAGCACACCAAATTCGAGTTTGTAAAGAAACACAAGCACATAAACGAAATTGTGAATTCTTTTGCTTCGTGTTACTCGTCTTGCAACTGCGTAGTAGAAGTTTGCGAAATTGACACTTGCTAAATTTAAGGGCTAAGAAAGAAAATTTTATCCTTCATTTAAAAGAAACAAAATTAAGACAAAAAATTTAAGGCAAAATTCTCATCAAAATTTGCTTAAATTGATAAGCCAAAATTCTCTTAGAGTATCTTGAGCCAAAAATATATAAGCTAAGACCTCAAAAAGCTTTCTAAATTTTGAATTTGTTTTTCTACACTCTCAACAGAGCTTGAACCCTCGCTTTGCTTTGAATTTAGAGAAGCCTCTAAATTCAAAAGCCTTTGTGCGTTCTCATCAAAAAGCGGCTCGATTTCTTGTAAATTTGTAATTTCACTTAGATCAAGCCCCATTTCATCAGCCTTTGCAACGACTTTTCCCACTATGAAATGAGCCTTTCTAAACGGCACGCCCTTTTCACGCACCAAAAAATCTGCTAAATCAGTCGCCAGCAAATGCCCTTTTTCACAAGCCTTCCTCATAGTTTTTTCATTGAGAGTTAGCTCTTTTAGCATTTCGTTAAGTATGACAAGGCTTTGCGTAGCGTTTTTAACGCTATCAAAGACACATTCTTTGTCCTCTTGCATATCCTTGTTGTAGGCAAGGGGCAAGGCTTTCATCGTGCTTAAGAGCGACATTAAATTTCCATATGCCCTACCTGTTTTACCGCGGATAAGTTCGCAAACATCTGGGTTTTTCTTTTGTGGCATTATCGAAGAGCCTGTGGAGTAGGCATCACTGATACTCACAAAACCGAATTCGCTACTAGAAAAGAGTATTAACTCCTCGCAAAGCCTTGAAGTGTGCGTAAAAATGACGCTTATGTCATAAAGCAGATCAAGGGCAAAGTCCCTGTCGCTTACCGCGTCCATAGCATTTGGCATTGTATCTGCGAAACCTAGAAGTTTTGCTGTGAATTTCCTATCCGTCTTGTAGCTAGTTCCCGCACAAGCACAAGCACCAAGTGGAGAAAAGTCTGCTAATTCATAACTTGAACGAAGCCTTTTTATGTCGCGTGCGAACATAAAGGCATAAGTTAGTATATAAAAGGCAAAGCTTATGGGCTGAGCGTGTTGCAAATGAGTAAAGCTTGGCATAACTGTGTTTTTGTGGGACTTTGCAAGATTTATGAGCGTTGAAATTAATTCTTTTAGTAAATCTTGCAAGATTAAATTGTGCTTTCTTGTATAAAGCTTAAAATCAGTAGCCACCTGATCGTTTCTACTTCTTGCTGTGTGAAGTTTGCCTCCTACCTCGCCTACAAGTTCGCTCAAACGGCGCTCCACAGCCATATGTATATCTTCATCTTTTAGATCAAAATCAAACTTGCCCTCTTCTATCTCATCTTGCACAGCCTCTAAGCCCTTTATAAGCGTGTCGCACTCGGCTTTTGTGAGTATGCCACATTTTGAAAGCATAGTAGCGTGGGCGATTGATCCTTGAATGTCTTCTTTATAAAGTTCTTTATCAAAGGGCAAACTAGCGTTAAATTCCTTTAAAAGCTCACTACTTTGAAGCTTAAATCGACCTGACCAAGTTTGATTTTTCATCTTTTATCTTAGATCTGGTCCAAATTTGCTAAATTTAACCCCATCAGGCACATCTTCATATCTTTTGAAATTTTTGATAAATCTTTGAGCTAATTCTTTCCTAGCCTCCTTGTAGGCTTCTTTGTCAGCCCAAGCATTGATCGGATTTAAAAGCTGGGTTTCAACCCCGTCCAAGGCTCTTGGTATAGCCAAATTAAACACCTCAAAATTCTCAAATTCACAGTCTTTAATGCTCCCATCCAAGATAGCATTCACGCAAGCCCTTGTAGCTTTTATACTCATCCTCTTGCCTACCCCATAGCTACCTCCCATCCAGCCTGTATTTACTAGATAGGCACTTACCTTGTGTTTGTCTATCTTTTCGCTAAGTAGTTTTGCATAAACTGTTGGATGATGTGGCATAAAGGGCTCTCCAAAGCAAGCTGAAAAGGTGGATTTTGGCTCTGTGATGCCTCTTTCTGTGCCTGGTATCCTTGCTGTGTAGCCACTTAGAAAATAATACATAGCCTGTTCTTTTGTAAGCTTACTTACAGGAGGTAGGATACCAAAGGCATCGGCACTTAAAAAGATGATATTTTGAGGATGGGGTGCTTTTAGGGTTTTTTCGTGATTTTTAATATGATAAATAGGATAAGACACCCTCGTGTTTTCAGTTTTTGAAGCATCTGCGTAATCTACACTTTTATCAGGTCTTAAAACTACATTTTCCAAAAGGGCATCTCGCTTTATGGCTGCGTAAATTTCAGGCTCACTTGCAGGGTCTAAATTTATGCACTTTGCATAACAACCACCCTCAAAATTAAACACCCCCTCATCGTCCCAGCCATGCTCATCATCGCCGATGAGTTTTCGTCTTTCATCTGTTGAAAGTGTGGTTTTGCCTGTTCCTGAAAGTCCGAAAAATAAGGCTGTATCGCCTTTTTCTCCAACATTTGCCGAACAGTGCATAGGAAATTTGCCCTCCAAAGGAAGCCAGTAATTCATCATAGAAAAAATGCCCTTTTTCATCTCGCCTCCATACCAGGTGCCACCAATTACTCCTATATTTTTTTCCACATTAAAAATTACAAAGACCTCTGAATTTAAGCCATCCTTCTCATAGTCCTCATTTACGCATCTGCAAGCATTATACACCACAAAATCAGGGCTAAAATTTGCAAGCTCGCTTCGTGCTGGACGAATGAACATGTTTTTAACAAAATGTGCTTGCCAAGCCACCTGAGTAACAAAGCGAACAGCCTTTCTACTACTTAAACTTGCACCACAATAAGCATCTTGGACATAAATGTCGCTATTTGAAAGCTGCTTTCTTGCCTTTTGCAAGAGCTTGTTAAAGAGCTCTTCTGTGATGGGGCGGTTGATCTTGCCCCAGGATATAAATTTTTGTGAGGGATCTTGCTTGACGAAGTATTTATCTTTTGGGCTTCTGCCTGTGAAGATGCCCGTATCTACGCAAAAGGTGCCATTGTCTATTAGTTCGCCTTCTTTGTTTTGCACCTCGTGCTTAAAAAGTTCCTCATAGTCTATATTATAAAAGATCTCTTTAACATCACTTAAACCTAAATTCTCAAAGCCGTTAATTTTCATCAATCATCCTTATTTGTAAATAGCTAAATTCTGCCCCTCGCTGACACTATCAGCCATCTTTACGCAAAGACGATCTATAATGCCATCCTTTGGTGCATTTACCTCAATCTCCATCTTCATAGCCTCCAAGACAAAGACGGTTTGACCTGCCTTAACCTCATCCCCTTCGACCACAAGTATCTTAAATACATTGCCCGAAATACTAGCCTGAATTCCTTGTGCGTTTGCATCGACACTTGCTGCACTTGAAGTTTGTGAATTTGTGGGGCTTGTAGATTCTACTTTATTGACACTTTTAACGCTCACAGCTTCATCAAAGCCAGCTTGAACCTCTACATGGTATTTGCTACCATTTACTGAGACTGTGAATTTACTCTCATCAGCACTGACAGACTTTGGCATTTGTGAAATTTTACGCACATTTACCTTTGCCTCTCCCTTTAAAAAGGCTATGCCCTTCTCCTTACAAGCTGCTGCTATGAAGATATTTTCCTCGCTTGTCTCAATGCCTTCTTTTTCAAGCTCTTTTTTTGTAAATTCCAAGCTCTTGGTCTCGTCTTTATTGGCTAGATCAAGTGCCTTTTCCTTTGTGGGTTTTAGCTTTAATTGCTCACTTGCAAGCTGAACTACTTCTTTGTCAGGTGCCACTGGCGTTTTGCCAAAGTAGCCTAAAACCATTTTGCCGTAGCCATCTGCGATTTTCTTCCACTTGCCAAACATTACATTATTAAAGGCTTGTTGGAAATAAAACTGACTAACGGGGGTTACACTGGATCCAAAGCCTCCCTTTTCGACCACCTCACGCATAGCCTTGATCACCTCTGGGAATTTATCTAAGATCTTATTGTCCCTCATCATTTGAGTATTTGCAGTTAATGCTCCTCCTGGCATAGGAGAAAAGGGGATTAAAGGACTTACCATACTAGCCTCTGGAGGGAAAAAATAATCCCTCATACAGTCCTTAAACACCTCTTCATACTTTAAAATTCTCTCCTCATCAAGCCCACCAAGATCGTAATTTTTCCCCTTAACAGCGTGTAGCATAGTAAGTATGTCAGGCTGACTTGTGCCACCACTTACAGGAGCAGCAGCTAGATCAATTCCATCCGCACCTGCTTCAAGGGCAGCTAAATAACAAGCCACG
Organism: Campylobacter troglodytis; assembly: GCF_006864425.1. GTDB lineage: Bacteria > Campylobacterota > Campylobacteria > Campylobacterales > Campylobacteraceae > Campylobacter_D > Campylobacter_D troglodytis. The sequence continues at coordinate 22,481 of NZ_QHLI01000032.1, forward strand.
CTTACTCCTGCTGTTTCGTGGGTGTGAAGTCTTAGATGGGTGCTACTTGGCAAATGCTTTCTTGCCATTTTTATGGTTTCATAAATTTTATTAGGATTTGAGGTGCCACTAGCATCCTTAAAACAGACACTATCAAAGGGAATTTCAGCCTTTAATATCTCTTTTAGAGATTTTTCATAAAAGGCTACATCGTGTGCTCCAAAACAACCAGCAGGAAGATCCATCAAGGTAACGACCACCTCGTGCTTTAAGCCGTGTTTTGTGATGCACTCAGCACTGAATTTAAGATTTTCAGCATCATTTAAGGCATCAAAATTACGAACTGTTGTGGTGCCGTGCTTTTTAAAAAGCTTGGCGTGTAAATCAATAAGCTCTGAGCTTCCTGTGTCAAGGGTTACTGTATTTACCCCTCTTGCTAGGGTTTGTAAATTTGCCTCTTCTCCAACAACAGCACGAAATTTATCCATCATCTCAAAGGCATCTTCATTAAGATAAAAATAAAGGCTTTGAAATCTAGCCCCCCCTCCAAATTCAAAATGCCTAAGCCCTGCTTCTTTTGCTGCCTCAACAGCTGGCAAAAAGTCCTCTATAAGCACCCTTGCACCATAAACGGACTGAAAGCCGTCTCTAAAACTTGTGTCCATAATGTCAATGAATTTCTTCGCCATAAGCTACCTTTTTAGTTTTTGTTTTAATTATACAAAGTTTTCATTATACTTTGCTTGAATTTTTAAATGAAAACTTACTAAATTCTTAATTTTGTGTAAAAAAATTTACACAGATATTTAAAAATCAAGCTTAGTTTAAAGAGCAAATTTGATCCCCTCACTTCAAGTTCCTACAAATTTAAACAAAACAAAGTTCCACAAATAGGTTAAAATTTGAGGAAAGAGGTTATTTAGGGCAACCAAGATAATAGCCAAGGGCGAGATGTAACGCAAGAAAAAATACCAAATTTCAAAGTAAATTCCACTCATATAGGGCTTGAAAAGTATTTGCAAGGCTTCTTTTTTAAGCACAAAGCCTGTAAATATGGCAGCACAAATGCCACCTATTGGCATAATAATATTTGATGAGAGGTAATCAAGGCAGTCAAAAAAGCTCTTTCCAAAAAGCGTCAAAGCCTCGCTAGTAGCTGAGATATAAGAAAATACGCACATCGTGCCTAGCACATACACTACAATGCCTATGTACACGAGGGCTTTGAGGCGGCTCATTTTGTAGGTGTTGATGAGATAAAAGGCGAAAGGCTCTATCATCGACACCGCGCTCGTTACGCCAGCAAAAAATAGCGAGAGGAAAAAGGCTACGGCTAGGATATTTCCTACAAGGCCTAGCTTTGCAAAGAGCGTCATTAGTGAGACGAAGATTAGCCCAGGTCCTTGCTGGGTAGGATCTGCACCAAATTCAAAGATAAAGGTAAAGACTATAAGCCCCATCATAAGTCCGATTAGTATGTTTATGATGATGATCCAAATGGTGCTAGTTATGAAATTTGTACGGTCTGGCAAACTTGCCGAGTAAGTCATAATGGTGCCAACTCCCAAAGACAAGCTAAAAAAGGCAAGTCCTAGGGCTGCAAGTATGGAATTTAGACTAAGGGCTGAAAAATTTGGCACAAACAAAAAGCTAGCTGCCTCCCCAAAGCCCTCTTTAGCAACTGCGTAAAAGAGCATTAAGCAAAGTAGGATGAAAAGAGTGGGCATCATATAGACATTTAGCCTTTCTATACCGCTTTTAATGCCCTTGCTAACAACCCAAAAGATAAAGAAAAAAACAAAGCTAAAACAAAGCATTTGCACCAAAGCTTCTTGACTGAGTAGGGTTTCAAAAGATTCTTTGCTTTGAGCCAACTCGGCTGGAAGAGTGCCAAAAGATACTACAAAATAGCGAACCACCCAGCCTATAACCACAAGATAAAAGCTAGCAACTATAATGGCTCCCGTCATAACCCAGCCAGCTAGGCTCCAAGCCGTCTTATGCGTGGGAGCTAGGCTTTTGTAGGCATTTACAGGGTCTTTTTCGCTAAGCTTTCCCATACTAAGCTCAGCCAAGAAGATCACAAAGCCAACGCCTAAGGTTAATATAAGATAAAGAAGCACAAAGGCTGAGCCGCCGTTTTGTCCCACGAGTGTGGGGAATTTCCACGCATTGCCAAGCCCTACAGCAGAACCAGCCACGGCTAAAACGAAGCCTATCTTAGAGAATTTTGAACTCAAAATTATCCCTTCTTTTTAGTCTTTTGTATATTTGTTAATTTTAACTTAAAAATTTAAGAAAGATCATTTACGATTTAGAATTTAAGCCAAAAATTCATAAAATTTTCATTAAAAAATCAAAATTTGCACAAAATTTCTAAGAAATACCACGCAAAGCTACTTAATGCCTTAAAAATTCAGGCTTGAAATCTTAAAATTTTCTAAAATTCACAAACAAGCTTAAAAATTCAAGGCTAAAAAATAAATTGAATTTTTATAAAGATATATTAAAGCTTAATTTAAATTTTTAAGATTTTTATTTTAGCAAATGATTAGCAAAAATATCTTTTGGATATACCTTATATATAGCCCTTTTTAACAAAAAAGTACATTTAACAAGACAAATTTTTAGGCTCAATTAAACTTAACAAGATTTTTTCTTATCAATTTTAATAAATTTTTATGAGAATGTTGTCCTAAAATTTTGCTACTATATCTCAATTTTGTTTCTTTTAAATGAGAGACAAAATTTTATTATTTGGCCATTAAATTTGGCAAGTTTAAATTTCGCAAAGCTCCTTTTGCTTAAAGTTACGAGCATTAGCGAAGTAAAAAAATTCATAATTTTATTTATGCGCTTGTGCCTCTTTGCAAACTCGAATTTGGCATACTTTACCATATAATGTATCTTTGCGCATTCTTGCAAAGGTAGGGACCTAAGAGACTTAAGTAAAAAATACCTTAAAATTCCTTAAATTATATCTGCTAAATTTGAAAATGGATTTTTGTTTTTCATAGGACTTAGCTTAAAAACCCTTTGATTTAAGTTTAATTGAGCCAATTTTTAAAGATTTTTTAAAGAGCCTCGAAACTGAGGCTCAACTTAGGCAAAACTAAGTAGTTTAGCAAATCTTTGAAATAAGCTAGGCTTTGCGTAGCTTAAAAGAAGCTTTAAGATTTCCTTCCTTCTAAACATTATGGCTGTGTTTATGGGGCTTAGCATAGAAGCACTAGCACCGTTAGGATTTGCACCCCTTTCTAGTAAAATTTTAGCTACCTCCTCGTAGCCCTTAAAACAAACCCCAGCAAGAGGCGTGTGTCCTTTATCATTGGTCTGATCTATATTTGCACCAAAATCAAGCAGTAATTTTACGCTTTCTATATTATTATGATAGCTTGCAAGCATTAAGAGTGTGTCGCCTTTGTGGTTGGCTAAATTCACATTCAAGCCGTTTTCAAGCATTATTTTTAAAGAATCTACATCGTTATTTCTAGCAAAGTCAAAAGACATCTTTACAAATTCTTGCATCTTTTCTTGTTCTTCTTGTGTTAAATTCATAGTTTTTTGCATATCAAACTCCTTAAAATGAGATGAGCCTTAAAGGCTCACCTTTACTTAGCAAGGCTTATTTTAATAGCTCTGCGATTCTGCCGCCATATTTTGCATCAGCCTTGTTAAAATGTTCTAATTGGATCTTAATGATCTTCTCATTTATACCCTTCATAGTTCCTGCTATGGTTTGGCAAAGCCTTTCTTTCTCATCAGCACTCATCAAGCGGTATAAATCCCCTGCTTGGGTGTAGTAATCATCATCATCCTCTCTGTAATCCCACTGACCTAGTCTCGCATCGCTTTGGAAGCTTAAAGGATCTAAGATAGGCTCTCTAAGCTGCCACTCATCGTTGTAGCCGCTTAAAACGCTTGGCTGATAGTTTCTAGCTGCTCCATAAGCACCATTTGTCATATAGCCATCGCGAACTGTTGTGCTAAGGGCTGCATGTTTTGGTGAATTTACAGGGATTTGATGGTGGTTTATACCAAGTCTGTATCTATGAGTATCCCCATAAGCAAAAAGCCTACCTTGTAATAATCTATCTGGGCTATAACCAATGCCAGGCACTACGCTTGCTGGGTTGAAAGCTGACTGCTCTACCTCGGCAAAGTAATTTTCTGGGTTTTGATTAAGAGTCATTGTACCTATCTCAATGAGTGGATAGTCCTTATGACTCCAGGTCTTTGTTACATCAAATGGATGGAATCTATAAGTTTTCGCATCAGCTTCTGGCATTATTTGAATAGACAGCTTCCAGCTTGGATAATCCTTTCTTGCAATGGCATCAAAAAGATCCCTTTGATGAGAGTCCATATCCTTGCTTCTAAGCTCGGCTGCTTCTTCGTTTGTGAGGTGTTTCATACCTTGATTTGTATGGAAGTGAAATTTAACCCAAAAACGTTGATTCTTGGCATTTATAAGGCTAAAAGTGTGGCTTCCATAGCCATTCATATGTCTGTAACTTGCTGGAATTCCTCTATCTCCCATAAGATAGGTAACCATATGCAAGGACTCAGGGGTTTGACACCAGAAATCCCACCATCTTTCAGGCTCTTGCACATGGGTTTTTGAATCTCTTTTTTGGCTGTGTATGAAATCAGGGAATTTATAAGGATCTCTAATGAAAAAGATAGGTGTGTTATTTCCCACCAAATCCCAATTTCCCTCTGTGGTGTAAAACTTAACCGCAAAGCCTCTTGGATCGCGAACCGCATCTGCACTTCCTTGTTCTGGTGCAACTGTTGAAAACCTTATAAACATAGGGGTTTTTGTGCCTTTTTTAAAGACAGCTGCCTTTGAATATTGAGAAATATCAGCAGTAGCCTCAAAGACCCCGTAAGCTCCGCTACCACGAGCGTGAACCACTCTTTCTGGGATTCTTTCTCTATCAAAGGCTGCAAGCTTTTCTAAATACCAGGTATCTTGCAAAAGCAAGGGTCCTCTTGGTCCTACGCTCATTACATTTTGATTGTCTCCTACAGGACGGCCTGTAGTTGTAGTTAATGACCTAAAATCTGCCATTGTTTGTCCTTTCAAATTAGTTTTAAGCTTAACGCTTAAAAATTATTATACAATAAAAATTATTAATTACTTATATTTTTTACAAAAATTTATCAATTTTTGCACTTTTTGGAATTTTATAAGTCAAATTTTAGAAAATTCACAAAAAATTTGCTATAATTTTCAAGTCGTTTTGCTAGGTTTTAAGTAGGGATACGCAAGCCGAACTAGCCTTGCAAGGTGGCAGAAAGGATACATTATGAAAAAATTTCTCTTACTAGCGTTCGCATTTGTGGGCGTAGCGTTTGCCCATGAGGGTGGGCTTGATTCTGAGGGCTTCATCAAAGCCTTTTCTGTTCTAGCAGCTGGCGTGGGACTTGGTGTAGCAGCACTTGGTGGGGCTATCGGTATGGGACACACAGCAGCAGCGACCATCGCGGGCACAGCTAGGAACCCAGGACTTGGCGGTAAGCTGATGACAACGATGTTCATCGCCCTTGCGATGATAGAAGCACAGGTTATCTACGCACTTGTTATCGCTCTAATCGCACTTTATGCTAATCCATTTGGAGTGTGAGGCTTTTTATTCAAGCTTTGTGAATTTTGTGTTAGAAATTCACACAAAGTTGTGTTTTAGCACTGTGTAGCTTGACTGAATTTGATTAAAATTTATTCAAGCTGTCTTTGCCCTTTTGAGATACCAAAATTAGCGTATCTTCAAAAGGGCTTTTTGAATTTATGCTTAAATTAAGTTTGTTTCTTTCGTAAAAAGAGTTGATTTTTAAATAAATTTTGTCTTTTAAATAGCTTAGAAGGCAAAGTTAAAGCACAGTTAAAAATATTTCAAGGAAAAAGCATTTTTTAACTAGTATCATTTTGGCAATGACAAAAATACCTTTGTGCAAAACTTTTGCGTAAATTTAATCTTTTTGACAATGTCCAAGTTTTCAAATGAACCTTCCTTGAATTTTTAGACTAAAATTTCAAAAGTTTTGAAATTTTAGCTTAATGCGGTTATGGTGGAATTGGTAGACACGCTATCTTGAGGGGGTAGTGCGCTTTGCGTGTGCGAGTTCAAATCTCGCTAACCGCACCATTAAAAATTAACTTATATCGCATCTAGCGACATTTTGCAAACCAAAGATAAGAGATCAAATTAAAGACCTCAAGCTTGGCTTAAATTTTATTTAATCTGCTTTTATTCTCAACTTGTTTCCCAAAAAGTTTGCTAACTTTTCGCTAATTTTGAACTATTAATTATAAAGCTTTGTGAATTTTTTGAATTTTCAGTGATATTTGAGTTTTTTCTTATAATTGCATTAGGCTCAATTAAACCTAAACTCTAATAAAAGAGCTTTAAGTTATGATATTATCGATGAAAAAACAAGCATATTGATAGTTTCAGAATTTCAGAGGATAAATTTAAAGAATTTTAAAGTATTTTGTTGCTTAGTTACATTCGCAACCTTACAAGAATCTTAGATCTTAAAGCCATAAAAATTACAAAAATTTGTCATATTTCACACAATTTTTTATCTAAGATTGTTAAGCAACTTAGAATCTTAACCCTTAAAGAATGTGAAAAAATATCTAAAACGCAAGGCGAAATCGAAGTTGATGAGAGTTATTTTTTACAACGCTAGGCTCGTAACTGCTTAGTAGAGGGTGCTAAAAGAGTGCGTGGCAAAAGAGTGCTAGGAGCATTTAAAAAAATGTCTGTGTTTTTACTTTACACTATGTGTCTTGTAACTTGGCAAGAAGGGATGTTAAAACATTAGCATTTATACTCAAGTAGTATTGTCCAATAACGAGCTTTTGTCTATTTTACCTAGCTTTACAGACTTAGAATCTAGCACAATTTATAGCGATACTTGGAAAGCTTATGATGGCTTGGTGGATTTTTTGCTTCGTGTTACGCGTTTTGTAACTTTACAAGAAGGTGCTAAAGAACATTTAGAGTAAAACACTCAAAAAATGAGTTTAGCTAAGAATCACATAAATGCAATTGTGAATTTCTAGGGCTTTGCTAAACATAGACTTGCTAAATTCAAAGGCATTAAAAAAGAAAATTTCTTGTTTCACTTAAAAGAAACGCAATTAAGACGAAAATTCAAGCTCAAGCTTTGTATAAAATCTTGCTAAAAATGATAAGGCAAAATCCGCTTAAGTTTAATTGAGCCAAAGACTTCACCTTTGTGAATTTTTTATCGGCTCAAAACGGCACAGCACCTAGCTTTGCCTCGCTATTTTTTCTTTCACCCAGTGCAAATTTAAGCCTTAGTAGGGTGAAAAATAAGCTTCTTCCTTTAACTCCCTTTGAGCTTTATAAAAAGGCAGGCTATGAGCTAGTATTCATCACCTCAGGAAACAGGGCTTGGCAAAATTTAGGAGATTATATGAATACGCTTGGCGTTAATGATGTGTATGATAGTAATTTTTTAACAAGGCATTATCCGCAAAGCAAGGATTTTCAAAGTGTGTATGGGGTGGGCGATGAATTTGCCTATAAATTCGCATTAGAGCTTTTATCAAAGACTACAAAGCCTTTGTTTATAGTGATTTTAACTACCTCAAATCACCCACCTTACTCCCTGCCCTTGAATTTCAAAGCACCATCTTACAAGCTAGAAAGCAAAAAAGCCTTTTTCTCGCAAGAAAGTAGGGAAAAAATTCACAAAAGCCTAAGTGCATTTAGCTATGCTAGCAATGCCTTTGGCGAGTTTATTAAGAGTATTAAAGCAAGCTCTTTTGAGGATAGCACAGTAGTGGCTATGAGTGGGGATCATATTTATAGGGACTTAAAGGCTTATGAAAATCCTGTGTTAAATCACGCCACACCTTTTTATCTATATGTGCCAAATGCTTACACAAAAGACTTTGAGGCAAGAAAATTTGACTTTGAGCCACATAAATTTGGCTCTCATAAGGACATCTTCCCTACACTTTACGCACTGAGCCTAAATGAGTGCGAATTTCTTTCTTTGGGAGGGCGAAATCTTTTTGATACAAAATCAGATGAACGCTATAACTTTGCCTACAACGGCACATTGTGGCTTGATGAGGAGGGCATTTATCTAAGAGGGATTAAAGAGGGCTTTTTTTACAAAGACACAGCGGGCAAAAAGGCTTTTTTTGTGAATTCAAAGGACAAAGAAAGCTTTGAGCTTACTTTGCAAAAGGCTGAATTCTTTGACAAATATGATAATTTAGATCGCTTGCAGCTTAATTACAGACTTTTTAATTATCAAGCTTCAAATTAGAAACGAGCTTAAAGCCTTGAATTTTAAGGGGCTTTTTTAAAAAGGCACTGTTTTTTATCTAGAGTGTGCTAAGTATCTATCCTTGCTATATTTTAAGTAAAGATATGTAGCAGAGCTTTTGGTGTAACCACATCAAGAAGTTCTAAAACGAATTTTTGTCATTCTAAGAGAATGCAAAGCATTTTAACAAAATTGTCATATTGACTGTGTGCTGAGTATTCAAAAACACCGACATTTGTCATACTGAGGAGCGACCGAAGAATCCAAAAATAAAAGCGTGGATTCTTCGCTTTCTGCGAAAGCTTGCAATGACAAGGATGAGACTCTTTGTCATACTGAGTGCGTGCTAAGTATCTCGTAATTCAAAAAGAGATATTTCATTTGCTACGAAAACTCAATATGACAAAAATTCCAAAAGGGATTCTTCGTTTGTTTTGCAAACTCAATATGATAAAAATTCCAAAAGAGCTTCTTCATTTGCTACACAAGCTCACAATGACAAAAGCAAAAATTGTAATGCTGGGCAAATGCAAAGCATTTTAACAAAATTGTCATATTGACTGTGTGCTGAGTATTCAAAAACACCGACATTTGTCATACTGAGGGAGCGACCGAAGAATCCAAAAATAAAAGCGTGGATTCTTCGCTTTCTGCGAAAGCTTGCAATGACAAGGATGAGACTCTTTGTCATACTGAGCGCGTACTAAGTATCTCGTAATTCTAAAAGAGATATTTCGTTTTCTACGAAAACTCAATATGACAAAAATTCTAAAAGGGATTCTTCGTTTGTTTTGCAAACTCAATATGACAAAAATTCTAAATAGGGATTCTTCGTTTGCTACACAAGCTCACAATGACAAAGGCAAAAATTGTCATACGAAGCGAAGCATTTTAACAAAATTGTCATATTGACTGTGTGCTGAGTATTCAAAAATACCGACATTTGTCATTCTGAGGGAGCGACCGAAGTATCTCAAACACCGCTTTGTCATACTGAGAGCAAAGCCCGAAGTATCTCATATATTGTAGCAAATAGAGATATTGTGGCTTAATATGACAAGCTATCTTGTCATTCATTTGTCATTCTGAGAGCAAGGCCCGAAGTATCTCAAAATGACAAGAAAAGAGATTCTTCGTTTACTTTGCAAACTTGCAATGATAAAAGCAAAAATTGTCATTCTGAGGAGCGACCGAAGGATCCAAAAATAAAAACATGGATTCTTCGCTTTCTGCGAAAGCTTGCAATGACAAGGATGAGACTCTTTGTCATACTGAGCGCGTGCTAAGTATCTCGTAATTCAAAAAGAGATATTTCGTTTGCTACGAAAACTCAATATGACAAAAATTCCAAAAGGGATTCTTCGTTTGCTACACAAGCTCACAATGACAAAGGCAAAAATTGTAATGCTGGGCAAATGCAAAGCATTTTAACAAAATTGTAGTATTGACTGTGTGCTGAGTATTCAAAAACACCGACATTTGTCATACTGAGGGCAAAGCCAGAAGTATCTCAAACACCGCTTTGTCATACTGAGAGCAAAGCCCGAAGTATCTCATATATTGTAGCAAATAGAGATATTGTGGCTTAATATGACAAGCTATCTTGTCATTCATTTGTCATTCTGAGAGCAAGGCCCGAAGTATCTCAAAATGACAAGAAAAG
>NZ_QHLI01000033.1 GCF_006864425.1 Campylobacter troglodytis
CACAAAAAATTCAATTAACAAGTGATGATGTAAATAGAGGCTATGTAAATGTTGAATTTAAACTGCCTTTGAGGTTTATAGGAGAGTGGGAGGGGATTAAAGTAATAAAACCAAAAGTAGAATTTAATAAAGCTAAAGAGATAATAGAACTGTATTTTAGCTATGGAAAGGAAATGATAAGATTAGAGGGCGATGATTCAAGACATAGCTCTGATTTAAATTTACATATAAAAACGAGTGGATATGAGGATGGGGAAACACTAGACTTGCAAGGTAATCTTAACGGAAAAGATTTTAATATAAAAGTGGCTATTTATAACAATCAGGCTATTGTTAAGAATATATTTTACAATCAAATATAAGGAGTAATAAGTGCCATTCAAATGTAAAGTGGTTTGTGGAGACAAGGTATTGACTTCCAATATACAACGACCAACTTGGTGTTGTATGGAAAAAGGTTACAATATTATACATAAAATTCACAAAGAAGCAAAACAATTAGCTAAAGCAAAAGCTTATAATGAAATAGAAGAAGCAAAACTTATAGCCAAACATATATTTGAATATATTGGTGGCAAACTTGATGAAGCTCGTATAGAGGCAGAAATAAAAGCAGAGCAAGACAAAAATATTGAAACATATAGAAATACTTGTGCCACAAAACTTAGTTTTGCTTTTAATAATAGCGAGATAAAGATAGATCACAAAAATTTAAAACTTGTAGGTGGGACAAAGTGGAAGGGCAAAGATGGATTTTACTATTACACAGGAGTTTCTGGAATCAAAAATTTGTTGATTGAGAATTGGAAAAAGAAAGGTCTCAAACCTTTTTCACAAAACAATAAAGAAGATTTTTATAAAGTATTTTATAATTACAAACAAGAACCATATTCTACACTAGTAGATTCTTATACAAATATTATTAACGCAAAAAGAGTAAAAGAAATACGAAACAATAATGAAAAATTTTTCAAAACATTACAAGGCTTAAATAAAAAAGGCATTGTTACAATGGATATTGATGCTTGCAATGATGCAAGAGGCCATACTACTTTGTGGAATGGGAGCGATTTTGTAGATGATGAAAATTACTTAAATGACGAAAGAGAACATATTTTTGTTAGAGAATTATGTTTTTTTGAACTAAAATAAAGAGACTAAAGTATGAAAAAGATTATATTGTTAGTCTTGTTTGGAGTTTCTATATGTATTTGTGTAGAGGAGTGTTTAGACTATGATGATGTGAGCAGTTTGTCATATCTCAAAAGTAAGCAGTCTGCCGAAGATATGCATTTTGCTATGGCTACTACGGTGCAAACTATGAAAGACTATGGATTTGGTATCTGCCTTGAATATTTTAATTTAGATTCAAAAAGGATGGAAGTGGAAATGAAACACTTACAAAAACATTTAAGGCTCATAGAGGGTAGGTCAAGTGCTCGTTGCATTACGACCAATAGAGGAGCAAAAATAAAAGAGGAAGTGGAAAAATATTTAGCGGATTATAAAAAAAAATCAATAGAAGAGATGAAATCTATTGTTACAAAAGATAGGCTTAAAGAACTATTAGAAACTCCACCGCTTTTACGGAAATGTTTGTCGCTCTACGAATCCACCGAATACCAAGCCAAAGTAAAGCACATAGTGAAAAAATACTGCAAGGACTGCAAGTAAATTCACATAAATTTAGCATAGAGTTTATGTGCATTGAAAGAGTGTGTAAAATAAGTGAATTTTTGCTAAAATTTTACTTTGAAAATTTGAAGATGAGGAAGGCAAAGATGTCAACTAAGCCAAACACAGCCTACACCATAATGCCAAAGAACAAGGCTTGCACCCTACAAACTACCTTAAAACCAAACAAAATTTACAGTTGCTTTGGCATAAAAATAAGGGTTAAATAAGAGGTGGATATTTTTAGCAATGAGGGAAACAATAATGGCAAGTTTGAAATTCACATAAATCATATAAATTTAGCGGACAAGTTTAAAATTCAAGTTTGAAATTCACCTAAGTGGTATAAATTTAAAAGAAATTGAAGCTCAAAGCAAGGGTATAAAGTTAAAAGATTTAGAAAAAGATAGCAAGTGTATAAATTTAAAGGAAAAAAAAGAGCAAAGGCAAGATCACAAAAGACACACCCATTTTTTGCTATAATCAACACTCACAAGAACTAAGCATATTTTGTTACAATCAACTTCAAAAAAGCAGATCAAAATTAGACGGAACACTATAACCATAAGGACAAATTTAAGTGAAGATCTCATAAATCAGACAAAAGAAAGTGTTTATAAATCAAGCAAAAGAAAGCTTAATTAAGCCTTGCTTTTTGAATTTATCATTTTATTAAAATAATTATTTCTAATTTAAATGGTAAAGAAAATTTTACAGCCAAATATTCACTTGACAAATAAGAACGAGGCAAACAACAAAGCCTCACAAAAAATTCAATTAACAAGTGATGATGTAAATAGAGGCTATGTAAATGTTGAATTTAAACTGCCTTTGAGGTTTATAGGAGAGTGGGAGGGGATTAGAGCTAGCAAAATAAAATCAAAAGATAAAGATTGGCTTGTTGAGTTAGAACAAGAATTACATTTAATTGAAGCAAGCCTTACATTTTTTGCAAAAGAAGCCTTTCACAATGATTATGTGAGAACAAAATACCGCGAAAGTATTAAAGAAATGTTAAATAGCATTAAAAATCAAGCCAAAGCAGAAAAAGACATCAATAAGCTTAAAGATTTAGCACAACAAGCAAACAAGTTTCGCAATGAAATGATGGAAGATATGCGCCAAAAAAGTACTGCTTTAGGCAAAACTATTGCAAAGACAGTTAAAGAAAAAGGGCAGACATTTGATGAGGCTATAAAAGGAAAACTTAACAAACAAAATATAATACAAGCTTTTGATAAATTACCCGAGTATAAGCAATTAAAAATATATAAAAGCATAATAAAATCATCTGGCAAATCAAACGAAACATTGAATGCTAAAATATCAATAGCTAAAAATTTTGCTAAAGGTTTTGCCGTTTTAACTGTGGGGTATGCTACTTATGATCTTTATGTATCGGAAAATAAATTTGAAGCCATCATATCAAATGGTGCTACTATTGGTGGTGGAATATTTGGTGGTAGCGTGGGTGCTTGGACTGGACTTATTTGCGGTCCCTATGCTTTTATGAGTGTTGCTGCATTGGGCTTTTTAGGAAGCGTTGGTGGTGGATATTTGGGTGATAAATTTGTAAATGATTACATTAAAGACAAGATAGATTCTTTATTGAAGGAATTTAATCTTGAATAATTTATCAAAACAAGAACAAGAAATATCTTATATTTTAAGCACGGTGTTTAATTACTACACTTCCTACATTGAGATTCTAGGGGATATAAGTCAATCAGATACAAGAAAATACACACAAAGCTGGCAAAGAGGAATGCCTTGCACTTTTTAGGGTAAAAAGAAAATATAAATTAGTAAAAAAACAAATTTTAAATATAAAAAATGACTTTAATCAAAAAGATTTAGATAGCTTGTTTTATCTTACAGCTTCATATTGTTTAAGACATAAATATCCTATTTCTTGGCTAGATGATTGGTGTGAAGAATAAGCTTGGGATAAGGATAAATTTATAGCTGGTATCAAGAAGATAAAAAAGATAACCTGGCCTCATAGAAAATACTTATATTTTAGAGTAAAAAGCCATTATAAAATACTTTGCCTTATTTTTGCTTTCAAAAAAATTCCATTTGAAAAGCAAAAAAAGCTACTCAAAAAAGATAATTCTATACATTTTCCTATGCTATATGAAAAAATTTTGTATGGTTATTTTTTCATCTCTATTACACTTGTTATTTTAATCGCAATAATCAAGCTTTATTTAGCGAATTAATTTGTATAAGCACTAGATCTTTTTAGAGGCAAAGCCAAGTTTAAAATTTACATATATGAATTTAAAGGATTTATAAAAAGCAAAAGCAAGATCGCAAAATATACTCTTTTGTTGTGTTAAAAAAGTAAGCTTATATTTCAAATTTACAAATTCTAAGTATAAAATTCAACTAGCTAAGAATTTATTAAAAGACAGTCAAGCTAATCTTAGCTCTGTAATCCTTAAAATTCATCTTTCTTTTATCCCAAGCTAAAAACAACAAAGATGCAAAAAGCACTAACTCACAAAAACTCGCAAAAATTCAAGCCCTTGCAAGTGAGGTAAAAAGAGTATGTATCACTGTGAATTTAGGCTGTCTTTTAGGAAAAACGCTCACTTCGTGTGCTTTTTTGCTGAATATGCTTTTTTGCTGATTAAATGTCTACACCGGCCATTAGGAGCCTTTAAAATATCTTTGTGTAAAAGATCTAGCATTTTGATATTTAAAGCTTGGTGCTTTGATTGATCTTAGCTTACTAGGAGCATTTGTTTAGGTTAAAAATTTACAAAGCTTTTATATTTCTTGAAAAAAACACACAAAACATTGTAAAAATGCCTCAAAATTTATCCCAAATTTTGCCTCTAAGCTTTGTGAAAAGCTAAACAAAGCACACAAAAGATTTGGCGATTGATACTTTTAGCTGATATAATTACAGCCCAAAGCTTGGAAAAATCGATGTTAGTATATATTTTTGCCCTACATTTTTGAGCGGAAATTTTAGCAATTTTAGAGTGCTTTTGTGCTGACATTTGCGTAAGCAAAATCGCCCTCTTTGCAAGGTTTCTCGCTCTTGTGTGAATAGGATAGTGTAGCAAGCTTTTAACCCTTAAATAGTGCGAAAAAATCAGCAAAACGAAGTTTCTTTAGAAAATGAGTGGTGAAATCGAAGTTGATGAAAGTTACTTCGGTGCAAGGCGTGTGCGTGGCAAGCGTGGGCGTGGGGCTGGAAAAAAGACGCCTGTGTTTGGAATGTTAAAACGAAACGGTTGCGTTTATACGCTCAAACACTTGCTCTGCCAAAGAGTTGCTGCCTAGGACTTTTCAGAGCTTGAATAAAGTGAGATTTACAGTGATGGTCTCAAATCTTACGATGGTTTGGTGGATTTTTTGCTTCGTTACACTCGCAACTTTGCAAGAAGGTGCAAAGACTCATTATAGGGTCAAACATAGCAAAAATGAGTTTGCAAATGGGCGAAACCACATAAACGAAATTGTGAATTTCTAGGGACCTTACAAAGGCTAGATTAAGTCAGTTTCACGGCATTAAAAGAGAATTTTTCTTTTTACGCATTTGAAAGAGAGTGAATTTCGATATAATGTCAAAGTTAAGAATGAAAATTTGTATAAAATTTTGTTAAAATTGATTAGGAAAAATCCTAGGTCATTTTAGCTAAAAGTATCAATCGCCAAAGATTTATAAACGCATCATTAACCGTTCTAAGCTTAAAGCTGTTTTTGTATTAAAGTTTAGTTTAATTAAAGAAGAGCGTCTTTTAAGCAAGGGCTCTTAAATTCTTAGTATAGGCTGAGATGATGCTTTGTTTTGAGGTATTGTTTGTTGTCTGCTCTTCTCTTTCTTCTTTCATTTCTTCTTGTGCCTTTTTATCTTCTTCTGCCTTGATTCTATTTGCCCATGCTCTTGCTTCAAGCTCCATCTTCATAGCATTTGCAGCCACCTTGTAATCTTGAGGGCTAGGATCGCTTGGTGCCATCGCTGCTGCTCTTACCTGTCTTGCATTTGCTATTGTTTCTTCTGGGGTATTGCCTTTTTGTAAGGAAATAGATACCTCTCCAGCAATGGCATACATTTTATTATCAGGTCCTCTTGTATAAGTAAAGCTAGCACCTCCGGTAAGCCCTCCTCCTGCTGAGACATGGGCCATCTCGTGTGCTTTTACCTTCGCATCTATGGCTGAAAGTTTGTTGACTAAGGCTCTTTCTTCTAGGCTTAATTCATTTGGATCCTCTTTTTTTCTTTCCTCTTCTTGCTTTAAGGATTCTTTTGTATTTTGAGCCTTATCTTCTTGGCCGTTAAATTCAGACAGGGCTAGGTCTTGATTTTCTTGTAAATTTTGATCTCTTTTTTCTTGTGAAGGGATTTGAGGAAAGCTTATGCTAAGAGAACTGTCAATATACATTAAAAACTCTTTTTTATTTAGTTAATCTACCATTATACAAAAAATTTGATAAAATTTACAAAAATTTAAGGAAACATTTATGTTTTTTGAAAACGAGGTTTTGTTTATAGAAAAAGAAGAGGCTCAAATTCCTTGGATCAAGATCTTTACAAAAGAGCCATACAAGGAGCTTACAGACTGCCCGCAAGCTTTGTTAAATGAGCTTTGGGAAATGGTGCAGCTGTGCGAAAGAGCAATGAGAGAGTTTTATAAGCCTGATAAGATCAATCTAGCCTCCTTTGCAAACTATGTGCCAAGGGTTCATTTTCACATAATGGCTCGCTTTAAAGAGGATGAGTTTTTTCCTGAGTGTATGTGGGGTAAGCCTCAAAGAGAGAAAAAGGACTTGAATTTACCTGAATTTAACGACTTTGTAGCCTTTTTCAAAGAATTAGCAAAGAAATAATTTTGTGAATTTATCTCCTTGCTTTAAAGAATTCACAAGAAAGACATTTGCTTAAAGTGTCTTTAAAATTCACACCTCCTTTAAAGCTTAGAGATTTTCTTTTTGTTTGTTTTATAAACATATAATTTTCACACAAAATTTATCTACAAGGAGAAAAAATGAAAAAGATTCTTTTCGCTTCAGCATTGGTGGCTTCACTGTTTAGCTCAAACCTAGTAGCAAAGGAGTATGTCATAGACAAGGCTCACTCAACAGTAGGCTTTAAGATCAAACACCTTTCAATCAGCAATGTAACAGGGCTTTTCAAGGACTATGATGCTCTCATTGACTACGAAAATGGGGAGATTAAAAGGCTTGAAGCTAAGGTTAAGGTAGCTTCTGTAAATACAGAAAACAAGGGCAGAGATGATCACTTACAAAAAGATGATTTTTTCAATGCCAAAAAATACCCTGAGATCACCTTCACTATGAAGTCCTTTAAAAAGGTGAAAAATTCAGCCAAGATAGTAGGCACACTGAATTTAGTAGGGGTTTCAAAGGATATAGAACTAGACGCTGACATAGGCGGCACAGCAGAACAAAGAGGGGTTGAAAAGCTAGGCTTTTCTTTAAGCGGTAAGATCAAAAGAAGTGATTTTAAATTCGCACCCGGCTCCTCAACAGTAGCCCTAGGAGACGATGTATTTATCAACATAGAAGTTGAGGCAAACGCTAAGTAGTTGTCCTTTTAGACACAGCATCTTGTAAAGACAAGATGCTTTCTTCATAATCCTCTTTACCCCTTATCAAGGCAGTTGAAACACTTAGTTGCAAGGGCTTATCTTTAAGCCAAGAACTAGTATTCTCAAAACCTTCTTTTAGGCTTTTTAAAAGAGTCTTTGCAAGGCCTTCATCCTCAAAGACAAGGATAAAGTCTTCTTGTGTGTGAAAAATTTGCACCCCCTTTTGTCTTCTTAAAATCTTTCCTATCTTTTTAAGCACAACTATTTTATCCCCTCTTTCTAAGTTAATTAAGCCTTCAAAGCGTAAAATTCCAAGATAATAAGCCCTTAGCCCCAAAAGCCTTCTTTTCATAGCCTTGCCGTTTGCTAGTTTGCTTACAGGATCAAAATAAACAGTTTTATAGCTCTTATACAAAAGATAAAGCGCAAAATACAAAGAAGCAAACTCAAAAAACGAAACAGTAGCACTTTTTTGAAATAAAAACTGCATAAAAAGTAGCACAAAGGCAAGGACAAAATAAAGCTCCCCCCTTAAAAATCCCCAAAAAAGCAAAAACAAAAGCTCTATCATAAAAAAGATCGCACTTAGATCGCTAAGTGGGCTAAAAAATCCTAACTCAAAAAGATCCTCGCTCAAACTAGCATTGAAATTCGTGCTCTTGCTTAAAAACAAGGCTAAAATTCCAACAAAAAAGATCGCGCCTAGTTTTATAAAGGAACTTTTTTCAAGGATTAGGGCTGTTTTCTTGCTTAAAACAAAAAGCACAAAGACAAAGGGCAAGAACAAGCTTAAAAATAAATTAACCTGATACAAGCTTGCATAAAGATAAAGGATCTTACTCAAAAGAAGGCTTAAAACTATAAAAAATATGCGAGTATGCTTGAAATAAAAGCTAAGAAGCAAGGCAAGCAATTCAAAGGCAAAGGAAATGGGTGCAAGAGAACCTAGAATCAAATCAAACATAAAAATACCTTTTTTGCAAAAATTATAGCCAAAAAAGCCTAAGCCCTGCTTTAAAAATTTAAGCTTTAAAAAAGCTTTTACAAAGTATGCTATTTGAATTTAAAAGCTAGCAAGCTTAAATTCAAGCTAAATTATAAAAAAGGGTTTTTGAAAGGTTTATTTTGCAAAATATTAAATTTACATAGGTTTTCAATGCTTCCAAAAAGCCTTTATTTTACACAAAAACTTTGTGAGCCTTTATAAAAAAACTTGATGTGCTACAAGATATGATTTTTAGTAAGAATAAGCAAAAAGATATTTGAGATCTTTTTGCTTGGGCTACAAGCCCTGCTAGATCGCTTCTTTGAATAAGGCACAAATCATTTTTAAAAATAGCCCCTTTAATTTCAACTCAAGGATACTAAATTTTATGAATTTACAAGGAATCAAGATCTTTAACTTACACACAAAAACAGCCTAAATTCAAGGTTAAATTTAAAAAGCAAGACATTTAAATCAAAAATTCACATAGCTTGAATTTAAGTAAAATTCAATAAAACTGGTAAGAAAAAATCATATTTTTATAGGCTTTTAAACTGTGTAGTACTACGCGCTACATTGATTTATAATCACATTGAGTGTGCTTGTTGTGAGCTACTCCCACAAAAAAGGGAGAGAGCTAAAACGTCCTTTTTAGCTTGAAATACCTTGACTTTGAGATTTTTTTTGAGCCAAATTTAATTAAAATTCAGCTCACCCTTTCGCAAAAAGGGGCTGAATTTGGTATAATACAAAGGCTTAGTACAAGTTTTATCAAACAAGCTTTTTAACTAACTTGATCTTGATTAAAAGCAACTTAGCAAAAATAAATTCAAGCCTAAATTTAAACCAAGGAAGCCTATGATTGAGCTTAAAAACCTAACTATGCGTTTTGCAAATCAAACCCTATTTGAAAATGTGAATTTAAAGCTTAACAAAGGCGAAAGATATGGACTCATCGGTGCAAATGGAGCAGGTAAAAGCACCTTTTTAAAGATCCTAGCCAAAGAGCTTGAAGCAAGTAGTGGAGAGCTTTTGATAGATGAAGGGCTTAGAACTAGCGTCTTAGGACAGGATCATTTTGCCTTTGAAGCTTACACAGTAAAAGATGCGGTTCTTTGTGCTAATAAAAAATACTTTGAAGCCCTTAAAGAAAAGGAAAGGCTTTATGAGAGTGCTAAATTCACAGACGAGATTAATGAGAGATTAAACGAGCTTGAAATGATCTGTGCTGAGGAGGATCCAAATTATGACAGTGAAATAAGGGCTGAAAAAATTCTAAGCTCCTTAAACATAAAAGACTTTGAAGCACCTATGAGTAGCCTACAAAATGCGGATAAATTTAAGATCCTACTTGCTCAGGTTTTGTTTTCAAAGGCTGATATACTCTTGCTTGATGAGCCTACTAATAATCTTGATCTTAAAACCATAGCCTGGCTTGAAAACGAGCTTTTAAGGCACGAGGGAATGCTTGTTGTAATCAGCCACGATAGGCATTTTTTAAATAAAATTTGCACCAAAATTTTAGATGTGGATTTTAAGCAAATTAGAAGCTACTCAGGAAATTACGATGAGTGGTATATGGCTTCAACCCTTATAGCAAGACAAAATGAGCTTAAAAGAAACAAGGCTTTGAAAGAAAAAGAAGCACTTGAAAGCTTTATACGCCGTTTCTCAGCCAATGCAAGCAAGGCAAAACAAGCAACAAGCAGGACAAAGGCACTAGAAAGGCTTGATTTAGAGGAGATAAAAATATCAAGTAGAAGGGATCCTAGCATAGTTTTTCGTCCCCAAAGAGAGATAGGAAATGAGATCTTAGAGCTTAAAGGATTAAGCAAGGCTTATGAGGATAACAAACTCTTTGAGGGGCTGAATTTAAGGCTTGAAAAAAATGATAAAATAGCCCTTATAGGTGAAAATGGGGTAGGCAAAAGCACCCTTGCTAAGATCATAGCAAACAAGCTAGTAGCTGATAAAGGAGAGGTGCATTTGGGTGCTACGATTGAGCTAGGATACTTTCCACAAGATACCTCAACCGTCCTTTGTGAAGATTTGAAACTTTATGAATGGTTAATGAGTGATAAATTTAAGGATCTAGATGAAATTCGCAAATGTTTAGGTAGAATGCTCTTTAGTGGCTTAGATCAAGAAAAATTAGTATCCAAACTAAGCGGGGGCGAAAAACACCGCCTTATGCTTTCTCGCTTAATGCTTGAAAGATCAAACTTCTTACTCTTGGACGAGCCTAACAATCACCTTGACTTAGAAGCCATCATAGCCCTTGGCGAGGCACTTTATAATTTTAAAGGCGTTGTGCTTTGCATAAGCCACGATAGAGAGTTAATCAATTCTTTTGCAAATAGAATTTGGCACTTAAAAGATGGAAAACTTAGCGATTTTAAAGGCTCTTATGAGGAATTTTTAGGAGGAAATGATGAATACCTATAAGATAAGATATGCTGCTGGCTTTGGGCACAACACACAAAACCACAAGGGCTTTGGTCCTACTATTTATATAGAAGAGACTGTGGAGTATAGAAGCGTTAAGGATTATTTTGATTATGTGGATTTTTACAATTCACACTCAAAGCCTGATGATACATATTTTCACATATCTTGGCTAGAAGATAGACCCCTCACTCAAAAAGAGATCGCAAGTCGCAATGCCTACCGCGATCTTAGAGATAAAAACTGCGAAAAGGCAAAGCAAGAATTTATCCAAAACAACGAACTTGATCCAGAACACCACCCAACACACGGCGACTAAGCTCTTTAAAAGAAATTAAAATTCAGGCTAAAGAAAAATGAAATCTTGCCGATGTTGAATTTATGTTTGCTTTTAGTAGTTTTTACTAAAAGCAGATATAAAGAAGACAGGAAGGATTTCCAAATGAAAAAATTTATTGTTATTTTAAGTTTTTTCGCAGTAGCTGCACTTGCAGCCGGTTATGACAATTCTGAGGGTGGATACTACGATGATCCTAGACAAGATAGAAGCACTCGCAACGAAATTCTAAGAGAAGCTGGATGCAAGGCTATTAATGCTTTAGGCAATGGCAGATATTTGTGCCTAAGATGGCCAAGATAAAAAGGCTTTACTATGAATATAGATGCAAGTAATGCCCTTTGTTTTGATGCTTCTATGTTTGCTACAAGCATAGAAGATATGCTAAAAGGTATGAAACTTGTCGAAGCAGAGGGCAAAAAGATAGAAGAACAAAGAACTAAGAGTCAGATCCTTAATCTCAGTGTAAGTGAGGAGGAGGAGTTTAGAGACGAAAAAAGGCTTTTGGATATAAAAGCTTAATGAGATTTGGCTTGATCTTGTAAAAAAGCCAAAATTTTAAGCTTATAAGCTCTAAAAATTCAAAGATCTTAAAGGAAGGTATTATGAAAAGATTTTTTGTAGCTAAGATGCTTTTAATCTTATCTATAAGCCTAGTTGAGGCAGCTTGTAATCCTTGGCTTCAAAACTGCTCTCAAGAAGAGCTTTACTCAAAGACTTGCTGGGGCTTTGATGGAAAAACTTGTTTATGTTGCAATGCACATAGATACATTTGGGTGAGTGGTGATCCTGTTTGTAAGAGAGGCTATGTTTGGCCTGGCAAGATTTATGAGTGTTTAAATTAAGAAAATGTCGATTTAAAAACCAAAGAGACATCACAAATCGATTTTAATCAAAAAAACAATTTAGTCCAAAAATAAAACATAGATTTAAAAAGGCAAACTAAGATGAACATAGGCAAAACCCTAATATCCGTTCAAGCAAGTTTTTTTCAAAACAAGGATCAAGCAGCCTTTAAGGCTCCAAAAGTTGAGTATGCTTATAGAAGAGCAGATGACTTTGAGCTTTCTAAGACAAGGGAACATACAAGCAATATAATTAAATTATTTGATGATGAAAAACAAATATCTCTTAGGCTTAGCAGTGAAAGCTTGAATTTTTTAAAGGATCATTTTGATAGCTCTAACTTCATAACCTTAAAGGACGGCTCGGTAGGATTAAGCGGAGATGCGGCTGTTTTTGTGGAGGGTTGGTATAAGGATCTAGCTTATAATAGAGGCTTTTTGGCAAATGATTTTAATGGCAACTCCACCATCAAAGCACTAGAACACCTAGGCTTTAAAAATTCCTTAGCCCAAGAAGCTGACTCTATTAAAAATGGTCCTTGGCTAAAATTTTTTGACGGTACAAACTTTGCTTATGAAAATGGCAAGATAACAAATAAGGCTATAAGCCTTGATGAGCTTATAAATATTAGCATACTTAGTGATAAGGATAGAAATGGAGAAATAAGCTTTTTAGAAGCTTATGCCTCAACTGATGCCTTAGAACAAGGCTATGAAAACTGGCTAAATGACTTTTTAAGATCTTATTTTAAGGATGAAAATATCAACATACAAACATATTCACTTATAGCCAAGAAATTTAATAACGAAAAGGCTATGGCTGTGGGTCTTTATGAAACGATCTTTGAAACTTCCTTGTATGGAGGCTTAAATTCGCTAGCAGCACATAGATTTGAGGAGCTTAATAAGGAATTTGAGCTAGAATTAGAAGATAATCAAAACACTCAAAAGATAAAAAAGAAAAAAACAAAAAAAGCTGGGCATGAAGAAGCACTCCTTGCTAAATACCCTGAATTTAAGGCTCTAATAGAAGCAAAAGAAACAATAAGCGAGGCTGAGCTTGATCAGCTTAGAGAAAAAAAGAAAATAATTAATTCCTATCAGCACTTAACACAAGAAAAGGATCTAAGCCAAGAATTCACGCAAGCAGTTTTTAAAACAGATCTTACTGTTTAGAAACTCTTTGAATTTTATTAAATTTAGCCTCAATCCAACTTAAGCGGATTTTGGCTTATCAATTTTAATAAATTTTGATGAGAATATTGCCTTAAAATTTTGGTCTTAATTGGGTTTCTTTTAAATGAAAGACAAAATTTTCTTTTTAGCCATGAAATTTGGCAAGTGTCAACTTTTAAAACTTTTACTCTACACAGTTGTAAGACGAAACGAAGCAAAAAAATTCTCAATGCCATTTATATGATTTGTGTCCTTTGCAAACTTATTTTTAGAGTGTTTTACTCTATAACTTTGCTCCTTTTGATTGCAGTTGCAAGACAAAACGAAGTAAAAAATCAACTAAACCATCATAAATAGCCAAGCACTAAAATTCCATCTTCCTCATACCACTTAAATCCCATAGCTAATAGCTCACTAGCCAAGTAAGCTTTTACAAGCTGAGTATAAACTTGTCCATTTCGTTTTAGCATACCTTCTTGCAAAGGGACAAGAGCACGAAGTAAAAAAACTTGTGTTTTCTTACCAGCTCCAAGTCCAAGCTTAGCTCGCACACCACCTAAATAACTCTCAGCTATTTCAATCTTGCACTTTTGAATTTTTTTACATTCTTTAAGGCTTAAAATTCTAATATTTTTGATTATTTTATTGATGCTTTGGCAATAACTTTTGCTTAATTTTGCAATTTTTATGGCTTTAAGATCAAGGCTTTTTCAAAAGGGACGAGCGCGTAACACGAAGTAAAAAAATACTTTACAATTCTTTAAATTTAGCCTCTGAAATTCTGAAACGATTAATACACTTGTTTTTCATCTTATAAATCATAATTTAAAACTCATTTATTTGAGCTTAAGTTGTTTTGAGCCTAAGTTTTTAAATATCTTGCTTCATAAAAACTGTTTGACTTTAAAAATTTGGCACAGTTAAGCAAAATTATAATTTCACCTCATATTAAAGCTAGATTAAAATACCTTAAAATTATATCTTTGAATTTTTAGCATAAATTTTAAAGAAATTTTTCTTCATTTTATAAATCATTCAAATATTTCACAGCTCATTGAGGAAAAAAGAAGTTTATCTTAAATTAATCCTTAACTTACTTTAAATTTATACTTTTATCTTAGAATTTAGCTTTTTATGAGGCTTTTTAAGAAGGGCTTGAATTTATTTGGGCTAAATTTTAAAAAGCAAAATATGTTTACATAGTTGCACTTTGTAGGTATAAAAGTTTAAAAAGGATAAGAATGAAACTAATTTCGTGGAATGTAAATGGGCTTCGTTCCATTTGCGACAAGCAGGGTTTAAAATGGCTAGAAGATGAAAGGCCTGATTTTGTAGGCTTTCAAGAGATCAAGGCTAGCGAGGATAAGTTTCCAAAGGATATTTACGAGCTTGGATACAAAAATATCTTTTCAAATTCAGCAAAAAGACCTGGGTATTCTGGGGTTATGAGCTTGTGTGAGTTTGACTGTGAGACTTTTAACTGTGAATTTAGCGAGGATGATGAGGGTAGGGTGCTTGAACATCGCTTTAAGGATATAGTTTTATTTAATATTTATTTTCCAAATGGACAAAAAGATGAGGATAGGCTAAATTATAAGATGAAATTTTATGCGAATTTTTTAACATATCTTAAAAAATTATTAAAGGATAATAAAAAAATCATCATTTGTGGGGATGTAAATACAGCCCACAAGGAAATAGATCTAACTCATCCAAAGGCAAATGCTAACACCTCTGGCTTTTTGCCCATTGAAAGAGCCTGGATAGATGAGCTTTTAAAGGCTGATTTTATAGATACTTTTAGAGAAATTCAAGGGGATATACCTGAGAAGTACTCTTGGTGGAGTTATAGGATGAGGGCTAGAGAAAAGAATGTTGGCTGGAGGATTGATTATTTTTTCATAAGCTCAAATTTAAAAAATGCCTTAAAAGATGCCTTTATAAGAGCTGATATTTTTGGCTCTGATCACGCCCCTGTTGGCATTGAGATAGATCTATAAAATTAAAGCTTTAGGCTCAATTAAACTTAAACCAAAAGGTTTTTAAGCTAAGTCCTATGAAAAACAAAAATCCGTTTGCAAATTTCGTCAAATGTAATTTTAGGAAAATTTTTAAAGTATTTTTTACTTCGCCTTGTGGCTCGTCTCTTTTCAAGAAGGAGCAAAAACTCGTTATTATGGTAAGGTACGCCAAATTCGAGTTTGCAAATGGACACAAGCACATTAACGAAATTGTGAATGTTTTTACTCGTTCTACGCACTAGTTCCTTTATAAGAAGGAACAAAGGCACAAGATTTTGTTAAGCACTCTAACAATGAGTTTACACTAGGTAAAATCACATAAATGAAACCGTGAATTTTTTTATTTAGCTTAACTTGAAACTGCTAACACAAGGGGATATGTAAAGCATAGATTAAGCAAAACTAAAGGAATTCAAAAAGAGAACTTATTACTTCAATTTAAAAGAAACAAAATTTAGATCTAATACTCAAATTAAAGAACAAGATTTATATAAAATCTTAGGCTCAAGGTACTTTAATTTGATACAAGATCATTTTAAAGTATAAAGAGTTAGATGAAAAATAAATATATGATTCATTCCCAATAAGAAATTACGAAGTATTTTTTACTTCGTTAAGCCTCTTGTAACTTTTGGGGAATTGATTTAGAGGCTAAAAGACGCTCAAATTTGCAAAATAACTCGTGCTTGTGTGAATGCAATTGTGCAAGAAATTCGCATTTTAACCCTTAAAGAGTGCAAAAAATCAGCAAAACGAAGTTTCTTTAAAAAATGAGTGGTTGAAGTTGATGAGAGTTATTTTTTACTTCGTTACACTAGTAACTGCGTAGTAGAAGGGGCAAAAAGGGTGCGAGGTAATCGTGGGCGTGGGGTTAGCAAGAAAACGACTGTGTTTTTACTTCGTTAAGCCTCTTGTTCCTCTGCGAAAATGAATGCTAAAACGCTAGGTTGTCGTTTATACACAGGTCGTTAAATACTGCTTAACCAAAGAATTGCAGTCCATAATAAAGGAATTTTCAGAGTTGGCAGAAAGTGAAATTTACAGGAAAGCTTCAAAGCATACGGTGTCTGGTGGATTTTTTGCTTCGTCTCGCAACTGCGTAGTAAAATGAATAAAGGCACATTATAGTATAAAGCATAGCAAAAACGAGTTTGCACACGCACGAAACCACATCAATGCGATTGTGAATTTTTTACTTCGTGCTACGCACTCGTAATTTTAAGCAGAAGTTTGCGAAATTTAGACTTGCTAAATTTATGAGGTATAAAAAAAGAAAATTTTGTCCTTCACTTAAAAGAAACGCGATTAAGACGAAAAATTTAAGGCAAAATTCTCATCAAAATTTATTAAAATTGATAAGAGAAAATCCTATTAGAGTATCTTGAGCCAAATCTTATTAAAACTCATAATAAATCAAGCACTTAGGATTGAGCCTAGATTTTTATTAAGCTTGAAGGTTTAAGGCTTGAATTTTATTTAAGGCTTATTTAAGCTTCTTATAAAAAGCTCAATACCCCCCCCCCCTCAAGCTTTTCTTTGAAATGATATTCTAAATTCTCACAAGGATAAATAATTTCTTTCTTTTCTTTTTTATTGTGTGTAAATTGTGTTTTAAGTAAAGGAGGTAATTCTTTTTGTATTAAAGTCTTTAAAGACATATTCATTCCGTGTGCTTCTAAATTCTTTATAAACTTACCATCCACATCCTTTTGACTTATCATATGAAGTTTGCTTTTAAAGCCAAATTCTTGTAAGTTTGAATGAAACTCCTCTTTTAAGTAAGCTGGTGCTATGAACTCATCTTTTATGGAATGATAAGATATAAAATGAGGCTTTTTATAAGAGGCTAAAAGCCTTAAATGCTCCTTGCTAAGAGCTCTAATTTGTGCGCAAGAGGGTGAAAAATAAAATCTTGATTCTTTGTTTGTAGTCCAAAGGCTTTTTGTAAAGGCGTGAATTTTAAAATGCTTCATATTTATAGTAATGTCGCCTATGTTTTCATAATCTATTTCTTTTATAAAGCCTACATAAGCTACGCAGGTCTTTGTATAAGCTGAGCTTTCAACCACACAGTCGATTAACCAAGGAGCAAATTTCGCACACAAAAGTGCAAGATACCCTCCGTGAGATGAGCCAAAAAGCAAGGTTTTAGGTGGATTTTTAAGCTTAAATGAGGCATAATTTTTGCGGACAAAATAAATGGCATTGATTAGATCTAAGGCTTGCATTACACCGAAATTTTGATACTCATTTTTTGTGGGTCTTAGACTTAAAGTTAAAACAAGTTTTTTGCCAAGCCTCATATCCTTTATCATCTCATCAAAATAAAAAAAGCTATCCTTTAAATCCTGAGCGCTTAAATCCCCATCTTTAAAATCAAAGCCTCTTATGCCAAGGCTTTTGCAGGTTTCATTAAAAATGAGTTTATCTATCTCATCCATATAAGGCTTAGCTCCTATGGGCATTCTATTTTGTATGCAATGATAATTAACCCTCAAACAACAAACCTCAAATTCCTTCACCACAAACTCAGCTATATGATCAGCATAACTGTCATTACAAGCATCCATTCCACATCCTGGTATAAAGACAAATAAGGCCTTCATTTCTTTTTCATCATCATAACTTAGTTTAAATTCAAGCAAAGAATCTCTTTTAATGTTTAGTTCTATGTCGTCTGTGGATTTAATTTCATAGGTTTTATGTTTTATCATTTTATGCCTTATAAATTTAAGTCTTGAAAGAAAGATATATTTTGAGTAAGTTTAGCATATTTTTGTGTTTGAAAACGATGAATTTAAGTGATTTTAAAGATTTATTGCAAATCTTTAAATTTAAAGGTATTTACAAAGAGAAAAAAAGATTTTATTGAATTTATACAATTTAGAAATAATTTCGGACCTTATGAAATCGCAATGATTTTAAAGACAATTAGTAAAGCATTTTATAAGCTTTAAATTCAAAAACATTAAATTTCAGTAATAAATTCAAAGATTAGAAGATAAATTTATACAGTAATTTTAAAATAAGCTTAAAATCTTTAAATTTTAAAAAGATTTCAAGCTATTTTAAGTTTAATTGCAAGAAGTTTACTTCTTTTTGCAAGAACTTTCAAGTGCATTATCAAGCATCCACAAAGACTTTTCAAGCTTTGCTATCTGTTCTTGTGCAAGGGCTGAGGTGGTGGTATCTGCATCCTTTGTGGCTAAGTCGTCAAGCTTTTTAAACTCAGTTAGCAAGTAACCATAATCCTTCTTTAAATTTTCCAAAACCTCAACTGCTGTGAAGCAATCCTTCCCATCAAGCTTTGGTAATTTCGCAGCCTCAATTAGATCCTTATGGCAAACAAGAGCCTTTGTTTTAAGCTGTAAGGCTCTTTCGGCTAAATCATCAAAAAGCTTTGCTATGTCTTCATAGGCTGTTTGAGTGTAAGAATGAATTGCAAAAAATTGCAAACCCTTGACATTCCAATGATAATTATGAAAACGAAGCCATAGTTTGTGAGTATCGGCTTGAAGTTGGATTAATTTATCTGTTAGTTTTGACATTTTATGTCCTCCTTTTGTGAATTTTCATTTCAAAATTTAGCCTAAGTTCTTAAATAAAAGATTAATTTAAAGATGCAAACTTGACATAATAGAATTATTGAGATTAAAAAATTCACAGCTAAAAAGCTTTTGCGTATTTAAAATATAGAGTATAGAAAATGCAAATTCACTCTTTTTGTGAATTTTAGCTTAAAGATTCACAAAAATTCTACATATAAAGGATTTAAACAAAAATGTTTCAAGGCAAGAAGTATATACAAATTATTAAACATTGATTGCAAAATATATAAAAATTAATTTAAACTGTGAATTTTTATGCTTTTTATGCGAATTTAAAAGAAATTCTAAGACATAAAACACTTAAAATTCACAACTCAAATTCCAAAAAAGTGTCCGCAAAATTCACAAATTCACATCTAAATTCCAAAAAGCACTCACACTAAAATTCACAAGCAAAACGCAAGGTCATTATACATCCAAATGCTTTACATCCTTTGCGTGATCTTGTATGTAATTTCTACGAGGTTCAACCTCATCTCCCATAAAGAGATTAAAGGTATCGCTTGCACTTTGAGCGTCATTTATGGAGATTTTAAGCAAGCGGCGGTTTGTGGGATCCATTGTTGTGTCCCAAAGCTGATCAGGATTCATCTCGCCAAGCCCCTTGTAACGCTGTATATAAGCACCCTTTTTGGCATTTTTCTCAATGTCTTCTAAAAACTCCAAAATATCCTTGCCAAGATTAAAATCCCTTTCTTTTATCTTTTCATAGATAAAAGAAGCCTCCTCATAAAGCGGATTGCTAAATAACGCGTCATTTATGACAAGCTCGTCAAGTCCGTTTTCAGTTTGCACAAAAATGCGAATTTCGCTCTCGTTTATGTATAAATTTAAGATATTATGCCCTTGTTTTTCAAGGAAAGTTTTGATGATTTTAAAAAGCTCGTTGTTGTCGTTTTTGATTAAATCCTTATTTTCTATCAAATAACGAACCACGCTAATTATGCTATATCTTTTTTCAAGCTCTTTTAAAACAGAGCGGTAGGCTGCAACGATTTTTAAAAAGTCTTTTAAATCATTTATGCCAACCCCCTCAAAGCTACTTGTTTCAATGCCTGTTTCGATTAGATACTCATTTAAAGCCTTTTCATCCCTTAGATAAATCTCTTTTTTCTGCCCCTTTTTGTAGCGATAAAGTGGGGGTTGGGCTAGATAAATATGTCCGTTTTCAACAAGGGCGTTCATAAAGCGGAAAAAGAAGGTTAAAAGTAGGGTTTGAATGTGCGAGCCATCCACATCCGCATCCGTCATAATGATGATTTTATGATAACGAAGTTTGGATAAATCAAACTCATCGCCTATGCCCGTGCCAAAGGCTGTTATCATATTTTTTATTTCTTCACTTTTTAAAATTTTATCAAGGCGAGCCTTTTCTACATTTAAAATCTTACCCCTGAGCGGCAAGATAGCCTGAAAGCCCCTTTCTCGTCCTTGCTTTGCTGAGCCTCCAGCTGAGTCTCCCTCCACAAGATAAATTTCACACTCGCTTGGGTCCTTACTTTGACAGTCTGCAAGTTTTCCGGGCAAGGTCCCTACGCTTAAACCCTCTTTTTTGCGGGTTAGCTCCCTTGCCTTTTTGGCAGCTTCTCTGCCTCTTGCTGCCATTAAAGCCTTTGCCATAATGGCTTTTGCCTCGATGGGATTTTCCTCAAAATACTTTGTAAGGTATTCAAAAGTGGCTTTATTTACTATGGGACGCACATAAGATGAGCCAAGCTTGCCCTTTGTTTGCCCCTCAAATTGCGGTTCAGGCACCTTTACGCTTACAATGGCGATTAGCCCTTCTCTAACATCATCGCCTGTGATTTTGCTATCCTTTTCCCTTGCTGCTGCGTTTGCCTCAACATAATTTGTTATAACACGGGTTAGCCCCATCCTAAAACCAGCCTCGTGAGTGCCTCCGTCTGGGGTTTTTATGTTATTTACAAAGGACAGCAAATTCTCGTTGTAGCTTTCATTATACATTAAAGCGATTTCGACATTTACATCCTCTTCATCTGTGCTAAAAGAGATTACCTTTGTGAGTGCTTCTTTTGAATTTAAATCGCTTACAAACTGAGAAATGCCTCCGTCAAAATGAAAGCTCTCGCTCTTTCCCTCGCCTCTTTTATCGGTAAAATCAATGGTAATTTTGGGGTTTAAATAGGCAAGTTCTTTAAATCTTTTAGCAAGGATTTCATAGTCAAAATTTGTAAGCTCAAAGATCTCATCATCAGGGAAAAACTCAACCGTGGTGCTTGTATTCTCGCTTTGCCCTATGATTTCAAGCTCGCTTATGGGCTTTCCTTTGGCAAATTCTTGGCGGTAAATGTGTCCTTCTCTTTCAACTGTGGCTACAAGGTGCTTTGAAAGGGCATTTACAACTGAAACTCCCACTCCGTGAAGTCCTCCGCTTACTTTATAAGTGTCTTTGTCAAATTTCCCACCTGCGTGAAGGACGGTTAAAACGACTGTCAGTGTGGGGATTTTTTCTGTTGGGTGAATGCCCACAGGTATGCCTCGTCCATTATCTTTGACTATGCAGCTACCTTGTTCTGTAAGCTCTACGCTTATGTGGGTGCAAAAGCCTGCCATCGCCTCGTCAATGGAATTATCCACAACCTCATAAATCATATGATGAAGTCCGCCCACATTTGTATCGCCGATATACATTCCGGGACGTTTGCGAACGGCTTCTAAGCCCTTTAAAACTCTAATATTACTTTCGCCGTAATTTTGCATTTTTTTCCTTTTAAGAAAAAGATATTTTTGAATTTTTAAACATACAGTTAAATTTAAACTTTGAATGTATTAAAATAATTTATTGAAACTTTTAAGAGCTTTTGTATAAAAAACATTGATTTTATAAGCTTTTTGAAACTATTTTTTAAGCTAAAAATTTATGAATTTATTATTGTAGCCTTGTAGCAAAAATTAGCTCATTTAGCCTCATTGAATAAACTTTTATAAAAAGCCTAAATTTAAACACTAAGAGTAAATGATTTAAACTCAAAACAAATTTAGCTTTTATGACTTTTTATAAATTTAAACAATGGCTGGCATTATTATTGTTTCAAGCTCATCACTTCTAATTACAAAGGCTTGATTTGGTTCATTTATGAAAAACTTAAATTCATCAGCCTCTATGGAATTTATAAAGTCTAAAAGATGCTTTATTGTTATATTTAAGGAAAATTCCTCTTCTAAGTCAAGCTCTAAGTCAAGTTCTGTTTTTGCTTCCATATTGTCTATGATTATACCCTCAAAAACAAGCTTGTTCTTTTTAAAATGTAATTTCATCTTATCACAAGCTACGCTCACCTTTTTTAAGCTATCAGCAAAATCCTCTGTTTTAAAGCTAAATTCCTTGCTTATCTTTTTGGGAATGACCTTTTCATAATCTGGAAAGGTATCGTTGATTAGCTTTGTGAAAAACTCAAAATTATCGCTTTCGCTTTTCATTATAAGTACATTTTTATCAGCAAAAAGCTCAACCTTTTCATAAAAGAGCTTTTGCATTTCTATGATGGATTTTTTAGGTATGCTTAGATTAAACTCTGTTTGATTTTCTTTCATAACAGTATAAATGGCAAGTCTTTTTGTATCTGTTCCTACGAAATTAATTCTATCATTTTTGACATTTATAAGAGCACCGTTCAAAGAGGGCTTTGGGTTATCATTGTCAATGGCAAAGACTGTTTTTTTAAGTCCTATTCTTAAATTATCTGAATCAAGTTCTAATCTATCCTTTCCTTCTTTATTTTGCAATTCAGGAAAATCCTTATAATCAAACATAGAAAGCTTATACTTTGTGTATTTTTGTTTTATAAAGAGTGAATTTTCCACTGTTTCAATCAAGATGTCTTCATTTGCAAGACTTTTTACCATTTCAAGTATATTTTTTGCTTGTGCTGTTGCAAAGCCGTTTTCTTCTATTTTAAGCTTTGTGATCTTGTAGCTAATTCCAAATTCATAATCTGTTGCCTTGATGATTAATTTATCATCATTTGCTTCTAAGAGCAAATGAGAATTTATGGCACTGTCGTCCTTTTTTTCTGCCAAACTTGCACACAAAGCAAGAGCAGATTCAAGGGTGTTTTTGTTTATGCTAAGCTTCATTTTTATTCTCCTTTATTTTTAAATTTAATTCGTCTTTATAATAGCCTTGTTGAAAATGTGAAAAAGCACTTTGAAGTGCTATTTTACCTTGCTTTTTATAAGATAAATCCTTGCTCATCTTTTCACATCCTTTCACATCATATTTGCTTTTTTGCTAGGATTTTGTTCTTTAATTCATCGATTTGAGCCTTTAAATTCACATTGTTTTTAATGTCCTCGTTGATTTTTTTCACATTATGTGAAATTGCTGTGTGATCCTTCATCGCAAAAAGCCCTGCTAGCTTAGGCATAGAAAGTCCAGTGAGTTCTCTTGCCAAAAATATCACAACCCTTCTAGCCAAAACGATTTGCTGGGTTTTTTTGTTTGACTTTATGTCAGCAGCTTTTAGGTTAAATTCCTTACATACAGCCGCCATAATCTCATCTATATCAACACTTTGCCTTTGTTCTTTGATATGATCTTTTAGTATGGAATTTACTATGTCTATGCTAATTTCTTGGTTAATCAGCCTTGACATAGCGTTTATGCTAGTTATCATACCCTCAATCTCTCTTATATTATCGCCCATTGAGGTTGCTATGTAGGTAATGACTGTATCGTCTAAATTTATACCGCTAAATTCACACTTCTTGCGGATGATGGCTAGCTTCGTCTCAAATTCAGGCGGGGTAATGTCGGCTATGATGCCATTTGTAAAGCGAGATTTAAGACGCTCTGTGATGCCTTTTAGCATATTTGGGGGATTATCGCTTGTCATTATGATTTGCCCGAATTTTTCCTTGACCTCATTAAATGTAAAGAAAAATTCCTCTTGAATCTTATCTGTCTTGCCAAAAAACTGCACATCGTCAATTAGCAAAACATCACATTTCCTATACTTTTCGTGAAATTTTTCCATAGCGTTGCTTTTAAGATGAGAGGTGAAATCGTTGATGAAATTTTCACTTGTTGCATAAATAATTTTCTTGCCAAGCTCTAAACAAGCATTCCCCACGGCTTGAAGCAAATGAGTCTTTCCCAAACCACTTGCACCATAAATAAAAATGGGATTATAAAGCTTGCCAAGCTTTTCCTTGCTCGTAATAGCCTTGCAGGTTGTAAAGGCGTATTGATTAGAGTCGCCGACCACAAAGTTTTCAAAGGTATAAGAAGGATTAAGTATGGTGCTTTGAGCCTTGATTTGAGCTATGTCTATTTTGGCACGGCTTTTTGAGGGCTTTTGAGCTAGGCTTTGTATCTGCACCTTCGCTTTGTTGCCACTTTGCACCTCGTAAAAATAAGCAAGCCTTGCTGCATACTTGCTTTGCAAGAACTTAGCCATAAGCTCATTTGGAGCGGTAAATACCAAAAAATCCGCCTTTGAAGCCTTTTCGCTAAAATCAAGCAAGCTTAGGTAGTTGTCATATTCATTCTTTGACACTTCTTCTTTAAACTGCGTTAGCAATAAACTTGCGTCCAAATTTGTCCTTAAAATCTTAATTTAACCTCAAATTATACCTAAAAATTTATAAAAATAATTTTAAAAGACAAAATTAAGCTCAAATCTTGATCTTTTTGAAATTTGAAAGCTTAAAATTTACACGCTCTTTTGTGAAAACCGTTGATTTATTATATAACTTTTGTCATTTTACTTAATAAACTATGTTTTATTAAAGAAAGCTCATTTTGGCAAATAAATTTTCTTTTAATAAATAAATTTCGTTTGACTAAAGAAACCTTATTTTGAGTTTTTGCAAAAAAGAAGGCTTAGTTGACTTCAAGGATGTCCTAAACAAAAAAGTTTTTTAAAGAAGTTTTTTGCAAAATAAACTTCGCTCACAAAAGAAGCCACTGTTTGTCATACCTTGCCTAGCTTAGATAGATTAAAGTTAAAAACCTTTTGACAAAGGATCCAAGATATAAATTCAAGCCTTTTTGGCTTTTGCCACCTTTTAATGAGGTGGCTAGAATTTACAAACAAGCAAGGCTAGATAAAAAATTTGGCTCAAGACAACTTAAGCGGATTTTGGCTTATCAACTTTAATAAATTTTAATAAATATTTTGCCCTAATATTTTTTTATTATATGTAAATTCAGCTTCTTTTAAATTAAATATAAAATTTTCTCTTTTAGCCCTTAAATTTGGCTAAACGAAATTTCACAAAGGCCCCTTCTATTACACAAGTTGCAAGAGTACGAAGTAAAAATATTCACAGTTTCATTGATATGATTTTGTCCGTTTATAAATTCATTGTTGCTATTTATCCTATAATGAATTTTTGCTCCGCAAAGAGACGAGCAAAGCGAAGTAAAAATCCACCAAGCTATTATAAGCTTTCTAGCTGCCTTTGTAAATCTCATTTTATTAAAGCCCTACAAGATCCTAAGCAATAATTCTTTGGAAGAGCCATCTTAAACCACTTGTTTATAAATATTAGCCTTCCTTCTTGCAAACTTGTAAGATGGGCAAACAAAAACATTTGCGATTAGCTTAACGGTCGCGGTTACCGCGCACATTATCCGCTTTTACTACGCAGTTGCTAGTGCAAGTAAGCAAAAATAGCTCTCATAACTTTCTATCTCAGCACTCATTTTCTAAAGAAACTTTACTTATCTTGCTGTTTTTTCGCATTCTTTGGCTATCAAAATGCTAACTTCCGCACTATTCTATTGACACAAACACGAGTTATTTTGCAAATTTCGGCGATTTTTTTAGCCTCTAAATCAAGGCAGAAATACTTCAAAATTCCTTAAATTATATCTGCGAAATTCGGAAACGAATCATATATTTGTTTTTCATCTAACTCTTTATACTTTAAAATGATCTTGTATCAAATTAAAATATCTTGAGCTAAAAATTGAACGAAATTTTTTCTCTGATATTCGAGAATGAACCTTTGTTTTTCATAGCTGACATCATAACTTAAATCTCCTTTATGTGAGTTTAAGTTGTCTTGAGCCTAAATTAAAGCCCATAAGCCTTTTTAAGCCTATTTAAATTCGCACTTGCATTCAAAAGCAGTGCATCAGCTATAACTAGCCTTGCCATAGCCGTGCAAACCACGCTTCCACGCACACCCACACAAGGATCATGTCTGCCTTTTAACTCGCAAATGGTGTTGTTTCCAAATTTATCCATAGTTTGTTGCGCTAAAAATATGCTAGGAGTTGGCTTGAAATAGCTTTTTATTTCAATGTCCTGACCCGTGCTGATGCCTCCCAAAATGCCTCCTGAATTATTGCTTAAAAAGGCTTTGTCTTTCATTAAATCATTATTTTGTGAGCCTTTTAGCTCACTTGCCCTTGCTCCAATGCCTATTTCTACGGCTTTTACCGCATTTATGCCCATCAAAGCGTGAGCCAGTTTGCTTTCAAGCTTATCATACAAAGGCTCACCAAGCCCAGCCATCACCCCGCTAATCCTCGTAAAAACGGCTGCACCAAGGCTATCTTTTTGCTTTTTTGCCCTTAAAATCTCATCTTTAAAGGCATTTTCAAGGGTTTCATCAAGGGCGAAGATCTCGCTCTTTTTGGCAAATTCAAGGTCAAATTCAGCGTTTTTTAGCCCGCTTTGAGCGTCTCCAACAGCAAAAACACCGCTATCTACAACTATGTGAAATTCATTCAAAAGCATTTGAGACACAGCACCAGCAGCTACCCTTGCCACGCTTTCTCTTGCACTTGCTCGCCCTCCTCCTCTGTAATCTCTGATGCCATACTTTGCAAAATAGCTAAAATCAGCGTGTGAGGGGCGAAACAAGTCCTTAATGTCCTCATAATCCTTTGATCTTTGATTTTCATTGTAAATGATGATGGCTAGGGGAGTTCCTGTGCTTAAACCCTCAAAAACCCCACTTAAAATCTCAGCCTTATCGCTTTCTTTTCGAGCCGTGGCAAAGCGGCTGCCACCCTTTCTTTTGTCAAGCTCGTCCTGCAAAAAGTCCTCATCTATGCGAAGCCCTGCTGGTAAGCCGTCAATCACGCAGCCCACAGCCTTGCCGTGAGATTCTCCAAAGCTTGTGAATTTAAGTCTTGTTCCAAAGCTATTCATAGCCTTCCTTTCTTGTTTTGTAGTATTTAAACAAAGAATTTCACAGGGTGTTTAAATTTAAAAAAGCCTGTGAAATTCTTTTAAATTCGCACTTATCATTTTAAGCCTTAGCGAAGGGGAAGAAGCCCTCAATTTAAGGCATTTTTCCATAAATTCGTGGATTCTTCCCTTTCGCTTAGATCAGAGTCAGAATGACAAGTAGCGTTTTTTTAACAATTTTCAACTTTTGAATTTAAATTCACAAAAATTCAATTTTTTTATTTAAATTCACACAAATTGACTTTTTAAATTCATCCAACCTACTTGAAGTTAAAAAATTTACAAAAATTCAATCTTGTCATTTAAATTCACACGAAAATTCACTTTTTGAAGCCAAATTCACGCAAAAATTCAGCTTTTTTAAATTCATTCAACTTGCTTGAAGTTAAAAAAATCACAAAAATTCAATCTTGTCATTTAAATTCATATAAAAATTCACTCAAAATTCAGCCTTTCAAGCGTGATCTTTGCTGCCATTTGCTGGGCTTCTTTTTTGCTATTTGCAATAGCCCTTGCAAACTCTTTGCCATCAAGCTTTAAAGCCACCTCAAAGCTTTTTTTATGATCAGGTCCAAAGGCACGCAGGGTTTCATATTCAGGTGCTTGGGCTAGGGTTGCCTGGGTGTATTCTTGTAATTTTGTCTTGTAATCCTTTATAAGATGAGCAGCGTCAATGTGCGGGAAATTTGCTTCAAAAAGTGAAAGTGCTATGCTTTTAGCCCTATCAAAGCCAGCTTCTAAGTAAATAGCTGCTATTACAGACTCAAAGGCGTCTGATAAAATGGAAGGCTTGTTTCGTCCCTCATTGTTCTCCTCGGCATTTGACATAAAAATATACTTGCCAAGGTCTAAATTCAAGGCTATTTTGGCAAAGGATTTTTCATTTACAAGGGCAGCTCGCAGTTTGGAAAGCTCGCCCTCGCTGTGGCTTTTAAATTTAAAGAACAAAAACTCGCCTACTATTAGATCAAGCACAGCATCGCCTAGAAATTCAAGCCTTTCGTTGTTTGGACTGTGAATTTTTAAGGATCTTGTTTTTTTATCTTCGTTTTTATGAGCTTTGTTTTGGGCCGGGCTCTTTTCTAGCCTTGTTTTTGGGCTAATACTAAGAATGCTTTTGTGTGTTAAAGCCTCTTTTAAAAGGGCTTTGTTTTTAAATTCATAGCCTAGTTTTTTTTCTAACTGTGTAAAATCTTTCATAAAAAGCCTTTTTGAAAGGTTTTTAAAATCTTAAATTCTTAATAAAAAGTAGCCTTGAATTTTTCATCAAAAACGACAAGATTAACGCAAAAACCCTTTTGAAAGAGGCATTGTAGCAAAATTTTGTTTAACTGTGTGGTATCAAGGGGGAGACTTGAACTCCCGACCTCCGGCTTATGAGACCAGCGCTCTAACCAGCTGAGCTACCCTGACATTTTAAAACCTTTTAAGCCTTCAAAGGCTTCTAGCAATGCCTTGAATTTTAGCCTTTAAAATTCTTTAAAAGAAGTTAAAATTATACATTATTTTGCTAAAATTTTGACTTATTTTAGAAAATTTTAAAATAGACAGGTGTCCGAGTGGTTGAAGGAGCACGCCTGGAACGCGTGTAAAGTGCAAGCTTTCGAGGGTTCAAATCCCTTCCTGTCTGCCAACTTCCTTGTAAATTCAAGCTTACTACACTTAGCTTTTGCTAGTTTCTTGCAAGTTTAATCTTGCTACACTTTCTTTCTGTCAGTTTCTTATAAATTCAAGCTTGTCAAACTTAGCTTTCGCAAAAAGCATATAATTTTAGCAAAGCTTAGCCGTTTAAGAAAAACTTAGACTTGATTTTTCTTGCTTTTTTATAAAAAATTTGTTTTTGCTAAAGAACAAGATCTTTAAGTGCTAGGATTATGAATGCAAATTCTTGCAAGATGCTTTGATTAAACATAGAAAGCAAACGGCAAGTAAATTTAAAGGCTTAGTGAAACAAGCAAAGGGTATCATAAATATTTCAAAGATCTTGTGTGAAGAAAATGCTTAAATTTAGCACTTTATTTAAAAATACCCAAAAGAAAATAATTTTTTAAGAAAAATATATGTATAATTTTAATTTATCTTTAAAAGGGGCATTAGCTCAGCTGGGAGAGCACAACGCTGGCAGCGTTGGGGTCAGCGGTTCGAGCCCGCTATGCTCCACCACTGGTTCCGTAGCTCAGTTGGCAGAGCACCACCTTGACATGGTGGTGGTCGTTGGTTCAAGTCCAATCGGAGCCACCATTTAAGCCTTTTTAAACCCTAACTTAAAATTCATAAATACCAAAACACACTAAGCTCAAAAGTGAGAAAATTCAAAAACGCAAGTATGAGCTGTCTTTGATACTAAGCTTTGAAAAACAAGATTTAATGTGCAAAGTGAAAATTTCGTTCTCTTTAAGCTCTTTAAATTTCAAGCTTTTATCGAAAATTAGAGCCGTTTTGCACCGCTGTATTTTAAGATGCTTACCAAGGATTACAAAAGCTCTAAGTTCTTAAAGATCAAATTTTTAAGTCTGCTTAAAGTTAAATTCATATAAAATTTTTCTTAAAAGATGAAGGGGATAGGGTTTGAGAAAGATTATATGCTTGGTATTCTTGCCATTTTTATGTGTTGGTGTTGATTTTAATGCCTTTTTTAAGCAAGAAGCCTTAGATCTTTCAACCGTTTTAAATCCCTTCTTTTACGAGGAAAAGGGCAAGGATCTAAAACTACAAGTTATTTTTAATGATAGGGCAAAGATAGATGATGGCTGGTATAGCAAAGAAGATCTTGTAAGGGGATATAAGATCCTTGAAATTGGCAAAGACTTTGTTCTGCTTGATGGGAAAGAGGGTAGCTTTATCTTAAATATAAAAAGAAGCTCTAATAAAATTCAAATACAATAAAGCTTGAATTTTATGCTTAAAACCCCTTATTTAAATCTATCCTTCTTTCACATTAACCCACAAAATCCATCTTTTATTCTAAGTTTAAGCACAACTTAGTTTTTTTAAAAGCCTAAATTCTTTTTTAAGCTCCCCTTTTTAAAAGCCTTAAATGCCTCTTTTAAACAAGCTTATACCACCTTTTTCTTTGAGGTTGGTTGGGTTCAAAAAATTTTAAATTTTAAATTCAAAACAAAAAAAATCCAAGCCCTTGAATTTAAGCTTGAATTTCAGCCTAAACAAGAATTGTGAATTTAAGGCTTGTTTGAAATAAAGCCCAATTTTTAACAAAAATTCAAGCTTTTTAACGATAAAGCCAAATTCAAAACAAAAAATTCAAAGCCTTTGTGCAAAAAAGCCCAATTTTTAATAAAAAATTCAAGCTTTAAAACAAAATTCACATTTTTTAGCTTAAAACAAGTTCCTTTAAGCTAGTTTAAAGTTCAATTTATATATTATTTTGTTTTTTTTCAAAGGCTTTGCTTTTTAGCTTGTCCTTTGTTTAAAAATCTTTATCTTATCACACAAAGGATCTCCTATAAAGTTCTTTCTACAAAAGCTCTTTTTTCTTTTAATCCTTTCCACCCTTTCATACGCTAATTGCCAAAAAAAGCTCTTTGATTTAACTGTTATGGAAGGCACAAGCACGGAGGAGATCTTAGAGGAATTTGCTTTAAGATGTGATTTTAGCA